>JAQGNS010000362.1 GCA_028291705.1 Nevskia sp. | reverse complement strand
CCGTCGCGCTGCCGTTCGAGCATGGCGTGAACTTCCGGCGATGTATCCCAATGGTTCACCGCGTCGTCGAAGCGGATATCGGCCTCGCGTTCATCGCTTTCAACGCTGTCGAGGATCACGCCTTCGTCGCGGCCTTCGAGCAGGGCTTGGAGATGCATGAAGGTGCGGTGCAGTGTGTTGCCGAAAGTCCCTACGCCCTTGGGATGCCCGCCCAGCTTGTGCACGGTGTCCTGCATTTCGCGCACCGCGTCGGCGAAGAAGCGCGAATACTCCTGCAGCGACTGCTTCAGTTCCGCGTGGTGCGCCTCCGAAGCCGCGGCGCGCAGCGCACTCTCGCCGTTCCTGGATGTGACAATCAGACGATTGAGTAGCGTGATCGTATCCAAATCGTTCATGACATAACCCTCCTGGTCAGACCGGTTGCCCGTCCGACGCATGCCAGGATTCCGCCGCGCCAGGTTTCTACCTGCGCGTTGGAACGGCATGGCAGGGCGGCTGTTCCAGACTAGCGCAATGCGGCGGCAGTGACCAGTCCCGCGGCATCGCTTCGCCGGCCGTAGTCCGGGTGTATCCGGCCCTATGAAGCCTGGTCGGTGCGGATGTGCTGGTGGTTTTGCAGGTGATCGGTGCAATAAGCCACCGGCGGCTCGCACTTGGTGCAGTAGCGGAAGTCCATGGTGCGGTGGGTCTTGTCGGTGATGCCGCAGACGGTGCAGGTGTGCAGCGGCTTGTCGCGGTTGGCGATGGCGCTGGCCTGGCTCTTGAGGCGGCGCTGACCGTAACGGGCCTTGTGGAAGATGTCCCGGCCGAAGAACAGGAGGAAATTCAGGATCGCCACGAAGATCAGCAGGCGCGCCGGCCAGCCGCCCATGACGAATTCGTAGCCGTAATAGAGCCAGGTGAGCAGGGCCAGCCACTTGATGCGTATCGGCAGGATCAGGAACAGGAGGATCTGGTAATCGGGGAACAGGTAGGCGAAGGCCAGGAAGATCGAGCCGGTGATGTAGGCGTTGGTCGCCGCGCTGAACGGAAAGACGAAGGCGGCGGCGATCGTCATCAGGAAGCCGATCAGCACGTAGAGGTTGTAGCGGAAGGTGCCCCAGTGCGCTTCCAGCGAACCGCCCATGAAGTAGAGCAGGTAGAGCGTGAAGATGGCGAAGATGGGGTTGCCGCCCGGCGGGGTGAAGACGAAGGTCAGCAGCCGCCACCATTGGCCGCCGAGGACCGCGCCCGGAATCAGCTGGATCGCCCACAGGAAGCCGGGCGCGGCCAGGCTCAGCAGCAGCGCGGTGCCCTGGCCGCCGACCAGGTACAGCGTCAGGTTGCGGATCGCGAAGCGACCCAGTTTGCGTTCGGTTGTTTTCAGGAAACTCATGTCGGTTTTGGGGTGTGCTGGCCGGCGCGGAGCGGGATGGGGGAGGCGAGTCCGGATCCGGGCGGCGATGGGGCTTGAGATGGCATCCATTGTAGCTGCGATTTGACCCACGGCCCCGATTGAGGCGGCAGGTGCCCGGTTCCGGGAACTGGCGCTGCAAGGTACCGAGTCCGGTCAGGATTTCCAGGTATATCTCGTCGAATCCCCGGGCAAAATGCCCTGGTTCGCCATCCTCCGGTTGCCTATTCTTTGGCCAGTCGCCTGTGCAAGGTTCGATTACGCCACCGAGAGGAGCAGTTCCATGCGCGATGCGCAGAAAGCGGTTCGCCCGACGCAAGCCGTGGAGGATCACGATTCGTCGCCGGATGGGGCCTCGGCGGGACGCGCGGGTTTTTCCCGCGCCCTGCGGGTCTTTGCAAATGCTGTGGTCTGGACGATCGGGTTCTTGTTCATGTCGGCGCCCTGGATATCGGTATTTGCAGATGCCGCCAAGGAGCAGCCCGCTCCGGTCAAGCTTGCCGTCTTCGATTTCGAGCTGGACGATATCAGTGCCGGAGCGTCGAATGCGGGCGAGAAGCCCTCCGACATCGCATTGTTGAAGGCGGTCAGCGAAAAGGCGCGGCAGGTGATGGTGCAGTCCGGGCGCTATAGCTTGGTTGATACAGCCGGCGCCGACGTGGAGCAGGTGAAGGGGCGCTCGCTGAAGACCTGTGACGGTTGCGAGGCGGCCATCGCCTTGCAGCTTGGTGCCGAGCAGTCACTGCTCGGTGTCGTGACCAGAGTCGAAATGAGCAGTTACGCGGTGCGGGTCCAGATCCGGGATGCCAGGACCGGCAAGCTGGTCAATCAGCAGAGCGCCGTCTTCCTCGGCAGTGACGATGGCTGGAGCAACGGGGCGGCTTCCCTGCTCAGGCATCGGGTGCTGTCGAACGATTATCCGCCCTAGGCGAAGCCCGGGCCGGCACGGGCAAAATGCCCGTGTTCGGGGCCGGCTTGCCGCGGGAGCTTCGTCGCTCCCTACAATGTCCTCATGAACCTGAAGCTGTACCTCCTGATCCGCATGGCCTTGCTGGGGCTGTTGTGCTGGCTGGCGGTTTCGTTTTATGTCGTGGCCCAGTCGGGCCGGCAGGCGACGCGGGAGATGGCGGAAGTCGCGGACCAGTTGAAGTCGATGCTCGAACTGGATGTGGGGCGGCGCCTGGTTTCCGTCGACTCCGATGCGCGCTATCCGGATCTGAGCTGGGCCGCGACCCGGTTCCCCGATCCGCTGTGCCTGCAGTATCGGTCTACGGACGGCTCCGTATCGCGGCAAGGCTGCAGCCAGGCGGCGGACAGTGCGGCGGTGCCGGCGTGGCTGGCGCAGGTGTTCGCCGTACTCGGGGCGGGGCCGGTGGTGGAGCGGCGCGACATTGCGGTATTCAACCGGCCGGTCGGCATGCTGGAAGTGCAGCCGGACCAGGCGCGGCTGGTGGAGCGGCAATGGCACAGCGTGCGCGACCTGCTGGGTCTCACCGCGGTCACCTTGCTGACGCTGGGCGGTCTCACCTTTCTGGTGATCGGCCGTGCGCTGCGGCCGGCGGCGCGGATCGTCGCGGCGGTCGAACAGCTCGGCAACGGTGTGGAAGACCTGCGGCTGCCGGCCTACCGGCCGCGTGAGTTCGGCCTCATCGCCGGCGGCATCAACCGGTTGGCGGAGCGGCTGGCGCAGGCATCCACCGCAAGGGCGGAACTCACTGCGCGGCTGATCCATCTTCAGGAAAGCGAACGGCGCGAACTGGCGCACGAACTGCACGAGGAATTCGGCCAGTGCGTCGCGGCCCTGGGGGCGGTGAGCGCCAGCCTGCGGCAGAGTGTCGCTGCGGGGGAAACCCTGAGCGAGGCGGACGTGGCACCGCTCGAAGCCGGCGTCGAGCATGTGTTGCTGTCGCTGCGCGGCCTGCTGCTGCGCCTGAGCCGGCCACCGCTGGAGCAGCAGGGCTTGTTGTCCGCCTTGTCGGACCTGGTCACGGCCTGGCAGATCAGGCTGCATGGCGCGCCGCGTATCGTGCTGGACTCCGGGCCTGGGCTGGACAGCGTGCCGGATGACGAGCGCGCGCTATGCGCGTATCGCGTGGTGCAGGAGTGCCTGAGCAATATCGCGCGCCATGCGCCGGGCAGTCGCACGGCCTGCGTCTACATTCGCCAGGACTCGCGGCAATTGTATGTGCGGGTGTCGAATGACCGCGCGGCGGGGGAGCAGGGCCACGGCGCCAGCGGCACCGGCATGGGCTTGAAGCTGTTGCGTGAACGCGTGGGCTCGCTGCATGGCAGCTTGTCGGTCGATGTTTCGGCGGCGGAGTTTTCCGTACAAGCCATCCTGCCGATGGGTGCCCGATGAAACCGGCTGCCACCGTGCGCCTGTTGCTGGCGGACGACCATGCCATCGTGCGCGCGGGCTATCGCCACCTGCTGGAGCGGCAGGTGCGCATCGAGGTGGTGGCGGAAGCCGGCACAGCGGAAGAGGCTTATGCGCAGTTCCGCCTGCATCGTCCTGACCTCGTGGTGACGGACCTGGCGATGCCCGGCGCCAGCGGCTTGGAAGTCATTCAACGCATCCTGCGTGCGGAAGCCGGCGCGCGCGTGCTGGTGTTCAGCATGCATGTGTCGCCGGATATCGCCCTGGCGGCGCTGCGCGCCGGTGCGCTTGGCTATGTGACCAAGAGCAGCCCACCCGACGTGCTGCTGCGCGCCATCGACGAGGTGCTGGCGGGACGCCAGGTGCTGAGCCCGGACATTGCACAGGCCCTGGCGCTGGCGCGGCTGCCGGGGCAGCGCCGGCCGCTGGAGGAGCTGACGCCGCGCGAGTTCGATGTGCTGTGCATGCTGGTGTCGCCGGCCAGCGTGCTGGACATCGCGCAGCGCCTGCACCTGAGTCCGAAGACGGTGCAGAACCTGCACTATCAGATCAAGGACAAGCTTGGCGTGGAGAGCGATATCGAGCTGACCCGTCTGGCGCTGTCGTGGGGGCTGGATCTCGCGCCATCGCTTGAAGCCGGCGTGTCCGAAGCCAAGCGCCCGGGTTAGAGAAGCAGGCATTTTTTTGCGATGGTACGGGCAAATTGCCCTTGTCCGGAAAGCGGGGTCTGCCTACTCTCAAGGCGTAAATCAATCAAAAAAATCTGGAGGAAACCCGATGGCCCAGTCCGACGTCCAGGGAGCGACAGCGGTCTCGCAATGGAAGGAAGCGATCGCGGCTTGCGGTGCCGTTCTGCTGCGCCATGCGGTCGTGGATATCCCGGCGGATAGTCCCGGATGGGTCGACAGCGGCATCGATCTAAAGGCCGGCGAGTCGGTCACCTTGCTGTCCACCGGCTCCGCTGGTTTGGCGGGTGGCGCGGACATCAGCTTTGCCGCGCAGACCTTGCTGTGGCGCCGCATCCGGCCCGACGGCGAGATCGCCAAGCTGCCGGCGTCGACGACCACCTTCACGGCGGCGGAAACCGGGCGGCTCGAATTCGTGGTGAATTTCCCCGGCGCCTGGATCGATCGGTCCGGTGGACTCGATGCCGACTGGCCGCGCCAGGCGGCGGCCGGCCTGTTCACTGTCGCTGTCCTGGTGTGGAAGGGTTCGGCGGATGACGGACTCGGCTGCTTTGCCGCGGCGGACAAGAGCGGCATCGCCAGCGGGGAGCGCGGCCGGCTGATCTCGCCGGCGCGGCTGCCGCGCGGCTGGCAGAATTTATGGCGGGTGGGCGAGACCGAGGTCTACCGGGAGCCGTTCGAGGTGAAGGAGCGGCAGCACATCGCCTGCCGCTGCAGTGCGGACGGCGGCATCATCAAGCATCCGCTGGATCTGCCGCTGGACGGGACGACGCGGCTGGCCTGGGACTGGCGCATGATCGCGCTGCCGTCGAAGGTGAAGGAAGACGTGACGCCGACGCACGACTACCTGTCGATCGCCGTCGAGTTCGACAACGGCCAGGACCTCACCTACATCTGGAGTTCGGCGCTGCCGGTCGGCACTTCCTTCCGCTGCCCGTTGCCCTGGTGGGACAAGCGCGAAACGCACCAGGTGGTGCGCTCGGGCGAGAACGAACTGGGCCACTGGCTGGAAGAGGAGCAACCGTTGCTGGCCGACTACGAGCGGGCTGTCGGCGGGCCGCTACCGTCGCGGATCGTCGGCGTCTGGCTGATTGCGGTGGCCATCCTCCAGCGCGGACGCGGTGAATGCGACTACCGCAATATCGAGCTGCGGAGTGCCGGCGGCGTCCACGTCGTGGGGCCGGCGTCCCGCTAACCGTCGGGTCCGCCGCGCCTCAGCTCGGCCACGCCGAGTTGTGGATGACGTGGCAGAAGTTGCCACGGTGGAAGTGCGGGTCTTTCAGTTCCAGCACGTCGGCCTTGACGTTGCCGAAGGTGGTTTCGGGCTTGTGCTTGATGCCCTGGTAGAAAGCCTCGACGATGTCCTGCTTGAACTGCGTGCCGCGCGGGTGGGCGGCGACGACGTCGGCGCGGTGGGCATCGGAGACGTTGGGGAAGCCCAGGCCCAGCACGTCCATTTCCACGCCGGCGGTGACCAGGGCCACTTCGGGCTTCTTGTGCTGCGGGATGCCGGGCGTGGTGTGCAGGGCGATGGCGTCCCACACCAGATCGATCGACGCTTCGGCGATGCCATGGCGGCGCAGGAAATCACGAGCGGTATTGGCGCCGTCGACCTCGAAGCGCTCGTGCGCGCTGGCGTAGGGCGCGACCAGGCCCATGTCGTGGAACATGGCGCCGATGTAGAGCAGCTCCGGATCGTAGACCAGGCCTTTCTTCTCGCCGGTGAGGGCGCCGAACAGGAAGACGCGGCGCGAGTGGTGGAACAGCAGGCCGGTCTCGGTATCGCGCACCAGGTCGGTGGCCTCGCGGGCCAACTGGCTGTCCGGAATCCTGATGCCTGCAATGGTGGTGCTCATGGCGTGGTCCTCTCGCGTTCGATCGTGGGCGGGATGCCCGGTGCCTATTTGAGCCTCGCGCGAGAGTGGCATGATATGATTTAAAGTATCATTTACTGCCATCATGTGTCCGTTCCGGCCACGGCGGCATAGAGATCCACCCCATGAGCAAGACCATCGCCATCTTCGCCTGCCCGGGCGTGCAGATGCTGGACGTGTCCGGCCCGCTCGACGTGTTCGCCGAGGCCAACCGGCAGGGCGGCAAGCCGCACTACCTGCTGCGCGTGGTGGGCGCCTCGGCGCGGGCCATCGAGAGTTCCTCCGGCATGCGGCTGATGCCGAACCTCGGGATACTCGAAGACCTCAAGGGGGTGCATACCTTGCTGGTGGCGGGCGCGCCGGGCATCGCCGCGGCGCCGGTCAATCGCAGCGCCATCGAATGGTTGCGGCGCCACGCGCGCAAGGCGCGGCGCTACGGCTCGATCTGCAGCGGCGCCTTCATGCTGGCGGAGACGGGCCTGCTCGAAGGGCGGCGCATCACCACGCACTGGAACGTGGCGGAGGAATTGCAGCAGCGTTATCCGGGGCTGACGGTGGAAGCCGATGCGCTGTACATGCGCGACGGGCCGGTGTGCACGGCGGCGGGCGTGACGGCGGGCATGGACCTGGCGCTGGCCCTGGTGGAGGAAGACCTGGGCCGCGAGCTGGCGCTGCGGGTGGCGAGCCAACTGGTGATGTTCTTCAAGCGGCCGGGTGGGCAGTTGCAGTTCAGCCGCCACGGTGTGGCGGAGGTGGCGGGTCGTTCCACCTTGCAGGAACTGCAACGCTGGATCGGCGCGCATCCGGCGGAGAATCACTCGGTCGCGGTGCTGGCCAAGCGCGCCGGCCTGAGCCCGCGCCATTTCGCCCGCGTGTTCCAGCAGGAGATGGGCATGACGCCGGGGGATTACGTCGAGGTCAGCCGGGTGGAAGCGGCGCGGCGCCTGCTGGAGGCGGGGCACGCTGCGCCCAAGCGCGTCGCCGCCACGTGTGGTTATGCCAACGTTAACGGCTTGCGCCGGGCCTTCCTGCGGCGGCTCGGCACCACGCCGGCGAACTACCGGCGCAGCTATGCCGGCGGACAGCTTGCACGAGTTTCAGAAGCTGGTTGAGCGGCCTTGCCCGGGCCCCGTGGCTTCTTGATACTTCACGGGGTGCGTCAGCCAAGCCTGGAGATTCGACATGTCCGTTGTAGATGCCTGGTCGCAGATTCCCACTCCCCGGTTCATGCAGGCGCCGTGGCTGGACACGCTGCTGCGCTGGACCGGCATCGACCGCAATGCTCCCAGCGTCGCTGATACGCTGGCGGCGATGGATGCGGCGGGAATCGATATCGCGCTGCTCTCCGCCTGGCATGGGCCGCAGGGCTCGCTGATCAGCAATGACGAAGTGGCGGAGTGCGTGCGGCAGGCGCCGACGCGCTTCGCCGGTCTCGCCACGGTGGACCTGAACGATCCGGTGCGGGCGGTGGCCGAGCTGCGCCGCGTGGTCGACGGGCGCAACTTCGTCGGTGTGCGCGTGGTGCCCTGGCTGTGGGATCTGCCGCCGAACGACCGGCGCTATTACCCGCTATACGTAGCCTGCGTCGAACTCGGGGTGCCGTTCTGCACCCAGATCGGCCATACCGGGCCGTTGTGCCGTTCCGAGCCGGGGCGCCTGATTCCCTACCTGGATGATGTGCTGCTGGATTTCCCGGACCTCGTGGTGGTGGGTGGCCATGTCGGCTTTCCCTGGATCGACGAGGTGTTGTCGCTGGCTTACAAGTATCCGAATTTCCACGTCGATACTTCCGCCTACGCGGTGCACCGCCTGCCGCCGGATCTCGTCGCCTTCATGCGGGGCGCCGGGCGCACGCGCGTGCTGTTCGGCACCAACTGGCCGATGCTGACGCCGGCGCGCTGCCTGGAGAAGCTGGATGCGCTGAAGCTGGATGACGAAGCGAAGGCGCTGTTCCTCGGCGGCAACGCGGCGCGGGTGTTCAAGCTGGGCCGTTGAGCGCGGCGCGCTTCAGTCTATGTAGTTGGAAATCTCGATGAGGTTCTGGTCCGGGTCGCGGATGTAGACCGAGCGGATCGGGCCGAGTGCGCCGGTGCGTTCCACCGGGCCTTCCTCGATGGCGATGTTTTCGGCGCCCAGGTGTTCGATCACCTGTTCCAGCGCGGTGGTCGCGATGAAGCACAGGTCGCCGGAGCCGGCGGTGGGGCGCAAAGCCTTGGGCTCGAACTCGTGGCCGAGCTGGTGCAGGTTGATCTTCTGCCGGCCGAAGGCCAGGGCCTTGCGGCCGCCGCGGAAGCTGACCACTTCAAAGCCCAGCACGCGCTGGTAGAAACCGCAGGTCCGCTCGATATCGGCGACGGTCAGCACCAGGTGATCGAGACGATCGATGTTCATCCACGTACTCCTTTACTTGTGATTTCAGGCCACGCTACCGCGGCTGACCAGTGTGTGCAGCCGCAGCGCGATGAGCAGTGCAAATGCCAGCAGGGTCATGGCGAAACCGGCCACCGCGTTCCAGCCGCCGCCTTCCCAGAACCAGCCGCCGCAGGAGCCCAGCAGGCTGGAGCCGAGGTAATACGCCAGCAGGTAGAGCGAGGCGGCATGGCCCTTGGTGCCGCCGGCCATGCGGCCCACCCAGCCACTGGCGACCGAGTGGGCGATGAAGAAGCCGATGGCCAGGATGGTGATGCCGCCAATGATGCAGGCGAGCGAATGCTGCAAGGTGAGCGCCACGCCCAGGGCGGTAGTGAGCACGCCGCCGATCAGCACCGGGGCGCGGCCGAGGCGGTCGGCCAGACCGCCGGCGATGGAGGAGGCGGCGATGCCGAACAGATAGGCGCTGAAGATCAGGCCGATCTGCGTCTGGCTCAGGCCATAGCGCGGCGCCATCAGGCGGAAGCCAGCGTAGTTGTAGATGGTGACGAACACGCCCATCACCAGGAACGCGGTCATGAACAGATAGGGCAGGCCCTGGTGCTTGAGGTGCCCGTGCCAGGCACGCAGGTGGTAGGCCGGGTTGAAGCCGCTGCGGCGTACGAAGTTGCGTGAAGCGGGCAGCAGGGCGAGAAAGCCGAAGGCTACGGCGAGATCGACAATGCTGATCACGGCCAGCGCCGTACGCCAGGAGTAGAAGTCGCCCAGTACGCTCATGCCGACGCGCCCGATCATGCCGCCGAAGGCGGTGCCCCCGACGTAGAGGCCCATCGACAGGCCCAGTCCCCGCGAATGGATTTCCTCGGCGAGGTAGGCCATCGCCACGGCGGGCACGCCGCCCAGCACCAGGCCTTCCACGGTGCGGGCGAGCAGCAGGGCCGGCCAGCCGGGGACGACGGCGGCAAGCAGGTTGAAAAGCGCGGCCAGGGTCATCGAGCCGAACATCAGGCCGCGCCGCCCCAGTCCTTCTGACAGGGCGCCGGCGCAGAGGATGGCCAGCGCCAGGCAGCCGGTGGTGAGCGACAGCGCCAGTGAGCTTTGCGCGGCGCCGATGTGGAAGTCGGCGGCGAACAGCGGCAGTAACGGCTGCACGCAGTAGAGCAGGGAGAAGGTGGCGAAGCCGGCCAGGAACAGCGCCAGGCTGATACGGCGGTATGTGGGAGAGCCGGGTTCGACCCAGACCGGAGCGCGGGGTGCTTCGGATGTGGTAACCACTGGTACTTCCGTCAGCGGCGGCAGCTTGTGCCGCGGCATGATTGTGGACGAGTCCATGACGCTTGCCTCGGCCCGCATCGGCCTTAGGTGGAGGCGCTCATTATCAGGTTGCATGGGGTGCCTGTCCAATATATGGTACAGATGTAATCCATCTGTTTTACAGATACCATGGAACTTCGCCACCTGCGTTACTTCCTCGCGGTCGCCGGGGAATCGAGCTTCACCCGGGCCGCCGCCAAGCTGGGCATCGGCCAGCCGCCGCTGAGCCAGCAGATCAAAGACCTGGAACAGGAACTCGGCACAATGCTGTTCCACCGCACGTCGCACGGCGTGGAACTGACCGAGGCCGGCACGGCCTTCATGGAGGAAGCGCGGCTGGTGCTGGCCGGCGCCGAGCGCGCCCGGACCGCGGCGCAACGCGCGGGGCGCGGTGAGAGCGGTCAGTTGCGCGTCGGCTTCACCGGCTCAGCGGCGTTCAATCCCGTCGTTCCGGCCATGATTCGCAACTTCCGCCGTGCCTGGCCACGGGTGCACCTGAGCCTCGAGGAGGCCAATACCATGCGCCTGCTCGAAGCGCTGGCGACGAACAAGCTCGACGCCCTGTTCATCCGTCCCGGCCTTGCCGGGCTGAAGGACGTACGGCTGTGCCGCTTCGCCGACGAGCCGATGAAGGTGGTACTGCCAGCCGGTCACCGCCTGGCGAAGCGCAAGCGGTTGCCGCTGTCAGCGCTGGCGCAGGAGTCGTTTGTGCTGTTTCCGCGGGCGGTGGGTCTGAGCCTCTATGACGAGATCGTCAACGCCTGCCGCAAGGCCGGCTTCGAGCCGCTGCTCAACCAGGAGGCGCCGCAGATTTCCTCGGTGGTCAACCTGGTGGCGGCGGAGATGGGTGTGTCGATCGTGCCGGCGGCGATCAGCCAGGTGCAGGTCGAGGGCGTGCGTTATCTCGACATCGAGAGCGAGGGCCGTGGCACGGCCCCGCTGGCACGGCTGGCCCTGGCCACGCGCGAGCAGGAGCGCTCGGCCATCGTGCGCAACTTCGCCGGGCTGGCCTTGCCGTTCGCCGCGGCGTAAAGCTTACTTCCGGCCGTGGGCAAGCTGCGTTTCGACCTGGTACGGCATTGCGCAATGGTTGGCGATGCGCCACTGCACATGTCGCCGCGCGAAACCGACCTGCTGGAAACCCTGATGTTGCGTCGTGGCCGCGTCGTCACCAAGGCACAGATCCGCGGTCGCCTGTGCGAATGGAGCGGGGAACTCAGCGATGGCGCCATCGAGCTGTATGTGTATCGCCTGCGGCGGCGCCTCTACGGCAGCGGCGTCAGGCTCTACACCCTGCGCGGCGTCGGCTACCTGGTGGGGCAGGCCGATCCCGCCCGAAAGGGCGGCACCATCGATGGCCGGTCAGGCCGCAATTAGCGACTGCCACGCCGCGCGGACGTCAGCCTGCTGTTGAACGCCCGATGCCGGATCGCTGTCGATAGTGGGCGGCATGCCGCCGCCCGCCATCGGAGCGTCCGGGATGGAACCCAGCGGAGAAGGCTGGCTGCAGATCGGTGAACTGGCCCTGGCCTTCGTCCTGTCGTCGGCCATCGGGCTCGAGCGCGAGCTGAAGATGCGCAGCGCGGGCTTGCGCACCTGCACCCTGATCGGCATCGCGGCGGCGCTGATCACGCTGGTTTCCAAGTACGGCTTCGGCGATGTGCTGCACGAGGGACGCATCGTGCTCGATCCTTCGCGCATGGCGGCGCAGATCGTGTCCGGCATCGGCTTCATCGGCGGCGGCCTGATCTTTGTCCGCCAGGATGTCGCGCGCGGCCTGACCACCGCGGCGACGGTGTGGCTGGTGGCGGGGGTGGGCATGGCCTGCGGCGCCGGGCTGGCGAAGCTCGCCGCTTGCGTGACGCTGGCGCATTTCGTGGTGGTCTATGCCTATACGCCGCTGATCAGCCGTATCCAGTCCGCTTATTGCGAGCTGACAATCGCCTTCGTGCCGGGGCGCGATGTATTGCGACAGGTGATCGAGCATAGCGCCAGCTATGGCTTCTCCATCCTCGACATCGTCGACGGTTGGCAGCAGGGCGGGAAGACGGAGGATGCCGACTGCGTGAAGCTGCGCCTGAAAGGCGTGCGCTCCTACCAACCTCTGCTGATCCTGCTGCGCCGCACCGACGGCATTCTCTCGGTCGAAGTGGGGCAGCCCGGCAGGGACCAGCGGTAGCGCCAAGGCAAATCAACGTCCTGCCTCCAGCTCAGGCTGTAAAGTCTTTGTAAAGATTTCGTTACAAACATTGCGCTTGCGTAACCATGTCGGTGTCAAACATCCGGCGAGGTATTACGTGTGAAAGCAGATCTTTCTCAGACTCTCCTGAGCCGGCGCTCCGCGCTCGGCTTGATCAGCGGCGCACTGGGAAGCATGACGCTGCCGGCATGCGGCGGCGGTTCCTCCAGCGACGATTCCAGCTCGAGCAGTTCCAGTTCCAGCAGCTCCAGCAGTTCCGGTTCAAGCTCGAGCAGTTCAGGCTCTACTTCCGCTTCGTGCACGCTCACACCGGAAGGAGAGATCGGGCCGTACTTCACCGATGACAGCGCCACCGCGTACAACCGCAGCGACATCCGCTCCAACCTCGACGGCAGCAGCACGCAGTCCGGCATTCCCCTGACCCTGCACATTTACGTCTACGATTTCGACAACAACTGCGCCGCTCTGGAAGGCGCGCAGGTGGATATCTGGCACTGCAACGCGGAGGGCGTGTATTCCAACGAATCGGTGGAGAGCACGCTCGGGCAGAGCTGGCTGCGCGGTTACCAGTTGACAGATGCCACCGGCGCGGTGACCTTCAAGACCATCGTGCCGGGCTGGTATCAGGGCCGCACCACGCATATCCACCTGCGGGTGCGCTCCAGCTACAGCGAAGCTTCTTCCACCAGCGACGGCACCAACACCACGCAGCTATTTTTTCCGCAGGCGACGATCGACACCATCGATACCACCATCGCGCCCTACAGCTCGGAAGGCAAGAACTCGACCACCAACGCCAACGATCATGTCTACACGCCGGAGACGGAAGGCAAGACCGAGTTGACGCTGTCGGGCGATTCCAGCAACGGCTACGTCGCGACCTGCGTGATCGGATTGCCGATCACGGCGGCCTGAGCCGCATCTGATATGCCTTAGCGCAGGCGGCCGTCAGCGCGCAGCGACTGGCCGATGCGGTCGATCTCCCGCTCGCCCTGGTCGAGTGCGGCACGGCTGGTGTGCACCGAGTAGTAACCCAGCACCAGTTCATGCGGATGCGGGACGGCCGAGCCGAGGACGAAGCCGGTGTCGCCCTGCGCTTCGAATTCGATGGCCGTGTCGGAGCGGTCGAACACCGCCAACTCGCCGGCCGGCACCGCCTGCGGCATGTGCAGCACGCCTTCATGCACCGCGACCCAGGCGACGGTGTGTCCCTGCGGCGGCTGATAGCGCCAGCGTTCCCCGGCCTTGAGGCGCACGTCGAGGTAGTTCATGCCTGCAGGCGCCGGAATCGCACTGACGGCATCGCCGCTGCGGCCCAGCACCACGCGCGCGGGGCCGTCGACGGGGACTTCTTCGCCTGAGAGATACCGGCTTTGCGGCGCGCCGTTTTCCAGTTCGGGCGGCAAGGCCACCCAGAGCTGGAAACCCTTGACCCGCTCCCTGCCGTTCATCGTGCCGGTGTGCCAGACGCCGCCGGCGGCGCGCATCCATTCCACGCCGCCCGCATTCAGCACGCCCTTCACGCCGGTGGTTTCCTCGTAGCCGACCTGTCCCTCAAGCAGCACGGTCAGGGTGGCGATGCCGGAATGCGGATGCCAGCCGAACTGCGGGCCGTTACCCGGCATCGCCGCGAAGGCGTCGAGGAAGACGAAGGGCTTGATCAGTTCGCCGACGTCGGACGGGCTGACCAGGCGGGTGATGGGGCCGTGCGAACTGCCGCGCGTACGGAACACGATGGCGCGGCGTGCAGCGGCGGCTTCGTTCAACATGCGGGCAGTGGCACTCATGGCAACTCCGTTGCTTGTCGGCGCTTACTTGGCGAACAGCTTGTTGGCGGTTTCGGCGATCAGCTTGCCCTGGTGGCGCGCGCCTTCCAGTTCGTTGGCGCTGGGCTGGCGCTGGCCCTGGCCGCCGGCGATGGTGCTGGCGCCGTAGGGGCTGCCGCCGGTGATCTCGTCCAGGCTCATCTGGCCCTGGAAGCTGTAGGGCAGGCCGACGACGGTCATGCCGAAGTGCAGCAGGTTGGTGATGACGGAAAACAGGGTCGTTTCCTGGCCGCCGTGCTGAGTGGCGGTGGAAGTGAAAGCGCCGCCGACCTTGCCGTTGAGCGCGCCGCGCATCCACAGGCCGCCGGCCTGGTCGAGGAAGCTGGCCATCTGCGAAGGCATGCGGCCGAAGCGGGTGGGGGTGCCGATGATGATGGCGTCGTAGTCGGCAAGCTGGTCGATGTTGGCGATGGGTGCGGCCTGATCGAGCTTGAAATAAGCGGCCTTGGCTACTTCCGGCGGCGCGGTTTCGGGCACGCGCTTGATGTCGACGGTGGCGCCGGCCGAGCGGGCGCCTTCGGCGACGGCGCTGGCCATGGTCTCGATGTGGCCGTAGGACGAGTAATACAGGACTAAGACTTTCGACATGGGAGATCTCCGCTCGGTGGATGGCGCCGCCATGGGCCGCAGCCGGGCAGCTTCAATGCTTGCCAACACAGGATAGGTGCCGGATGATTGATTGACTAGACAGAGTAATCGGACGAGACCCATCCAGAAATGGAAGTAATCAGATGATCGACCTGAACGAGGTGGCGATGTTCGTGCAGGTGATCCGCGCCGGCAGCTTCATCGAGGCGGCGCGGCGCCTGGGCATTCCCGCGAACACCCTGAGCCGGCGCGTGCGCCAGCTCGAAACCCGGCTGGAAACGCGGCTGATGCAGCGCTCGACGCGCAAGTTGACGCTGACCGCGGCGGGTCATGCCTTCTTCGAGCAGTGCGCCCCCGCCGTGGAGAAAGTGCTGGACACCGGGCAGCAACTGGTGGACGGCAGCCAGACGCCGGGCGGTTCCTTCCGGGTGGCTGCACCGGCCGGGTTTTTCGATCTGTTCCGCATCGAGTGGGTAGCTGAGTTCCTGGCGCGCCATCCGCGGGTCCGCATCGATTTCGTGCTCGACGATGCTGCCGCCGACCTGATCGGCGAGGGCATCGACATGGCGTTTCGCGCCGGGGTGACGACGGCGGGCGGCTTCATCGTGCAACGGATTCTCCCGCACTACCTGGTGCTGCTGGCCAGTCCACGCTACCTGGAGCAGCGCGGCGTGCCGGCGGATCTGCAGGCGCTGGCGCAGCACGACTGCCTCACCGCTTCCAGCCGGCAGGGCCGTACGGTGTGGCGCTTGCAGGGCCCGCGCGGCGGCGAGGAAGTGCAGGTCAGCGGACGCCTGGCGGCGAACGATGCGCGGGTGCTGCTGAAGGCCTGCGTGGAAGGATTGGGGATTGCCCTGACGCCGACCACATTGTGCGCCCGCGAGGTCGCCGCCGGGCGGCTGGTGCAGGTGCTGCCGCAGTATCGCCGCGGCGGCGCCGATTTCAGCGTGCTGTTCCCGAGCCGCGAGCAGATCCCGCTGGCGGTATCGGCCTTTGCCGATTTCGCACAGGCGAAGTTCCGTGCCGTCGCCATCGAAGGCGCGTTCGACCTGCCGGGGACGGAGGGCGAAACGGGCGTGGCGGCACTGCTGCGGGATTCCGGCCCGAAGCGGCAGCAGCAACCCGGGCGGTCGCGGCGCAGTGCACCGGCCGCGCGCTGATGCCGGTTGGGCTGGTCGCACCGCGCCGGGCGATCTTCCGGATTCCTTACGGCGTGGCGCAGCAAATATTACAGCCCGTAATTTTCAAAAACTAACGCCAAAGACTCTTGTACGAACGGAATTCGTCCCAAGCCTGTCACAGGAATGTCCTCTGGGCGTTATAATTCTGTAACTTCTGTCATGAGCAAGGCATCAAACAGACCGTCTGAGCAGACCCGATTCTCCAACCCGGCCAGTCCGGGTTCCGGCGTCGGCGGGCTGCGAGGGAAGCTCGAGGGGGAATGCGCCGCTGCGCACTCGAATCCCAGACCGTCGATCTCCGCCAGAAGTTTCTTTCCGCCTGGAAGTGCAGGGGTTGTTCCTTGCGCTGCGGGCAGTGGTGTTGGGCCGGATGTTGAATTGGGGAGTTACATGAGCGAAAAAAAGATTGAGCCCCCGCGTCCCTGGGACGCACAGCTGGCACGGCGGCTGATCATGCCGCTGGTGCATACCCGGGTCACCCCGAACCATCTCACCACGGTGCGCCTGCTGGTCGGCGTGGCCGGCATCGTCTTTTTCATGCCGGGCACCTACCTGTGGAGCAATGTCGGCGCGCTGCTGTTCGTACTGTCGAACTTCCTCGACCATACCGACGGCGAACTGGCCCGGGTCAGCGGCAAGACCAGCCGCGTCGGTCATATCTATGACCTGGTGTCGGACGCGCTGATCCATGTGCTGCTGTTCGCCGCCATCGGCTTCGGCCTCAGCGACGGCCCGCTGGGCCAGTGGGCGGTGGCGCTCGGCGCACTGACCGGCTGCGCCGTCAGCTTCATCTTCTCCATGCGCATGGTGATCGAGAACCGCCTGGGCAAGGCCGGCACGCAGTTGAGCCGCGTCGGCGGCTTCGAGACCGAGGACGTGCTGTACCTGATGCCGCTGGTGACCCTGAGCAATTCGCTCCAGCCCTTCCTGCTGGCGTCGGCGGTCGGCTCGCTGCTGTATGCCCTGTGGGTCACGGGCGAGTTCGTGCGCTCCGGCCGCGCCGTGGTCGCCCAGCACGAGTACCGGCAGCGTTGAACGCCACCGGGGCAAAGGCCGCCGCCGCGCCGCAATCGGCTGCATCCGCGATGACGCAGAACCTCACCGGGCGCCTGGCGGTGCTCGACAAGGCCGCCTTGCGCCAGCGCTTCCTGGAGCAGGACGAGTTCCTGTTCCTCGAGGACTTCCTGCCGCCGGAGCTGGTGCGACAGTTGCAGGACGCGGTGCGCGACACGCGCGGTTCGGTCAACCGCAACCTGATTCCTGGCCACAAGAAGGGTGGCAGCGTCAGCCGCCATGTCATCGACAAGCTGGCGCCGGTCATCGCCGAGCTGTATCGCCGGCCGGAGTTCACCGCCTGGCTGCGCGACCTCTGCGGCGAACCCCTGCTGCCCTCGCCGCCGGAAGATGCGCATGCCTATGCGCTCTACTTCTATACCGAGGCGGGCGACCACATCGGCTGGCATTACGACACGTCCTATTACAAGGGTAAGCGCTATACCTTGCTGCTGGGCGTGATCGACGATTCCTCCTGCAAGCTCGAATATCGCCTGTACACAAAAGCCCCTGGCCGCACGCCGGTTGACGGCGCCATCGCCCTGAAGCCGGGCGCGCTGGTGTTCTTCAACGGCGACAAGTTGCAGCACCGCATCACGCCGTCGGCCGAAGGCGAGGACCGGGTGGCGCTGACCTTCGAATACGTCACCAACCAGGCCATGAGTCCCTGGTGGCGGCTGATTTCGAACATGAAGGATTCCTTCGCCTACTTCGGGTTCAGCCAGGTTTTCCGCCGCAGCCGACGCTCGCCGTGAAATTCCCCGTTTTCCTTGCCCTGGCCCTGGGCACGGGCGCCTTTACGGCCCTGCTCGTCTACGAAGGCGCCGGCCAGGTGCTGCAGACGTTCGCGCTGGCCGGCTGGGGTGTGCTGATTGTCGCCGCTTTCCACCTGATCTCCCTGCTGCTGGATTCTGCCGCCATGGGCGTGGTGCTGGAGCGGCCGATACCGCGGCGGCGCCTGGTGCGGGCGCGCTGGATCGGCGAAGCGGTGAACGGCCTGCTGCCGGTGGCGCAGATGGGCGGCCCGATGGTGATGGCGCGCCTGCTGGCGCGCTTCGGCGCCGGCCGCGCCGAAGCCGGGGCCGCGGTGGTGGTCGCCACCACCCAGCAGATGCTGTCGCAGGCGGCTTTTGCCCTGCTCGGCATGCTGGCCCTGGCGGCGCACGCCGGTGACCGCAAGCTGCTCTATGGTTTGCTGATCGGCATCGGCCTGTTCGGCGCCAATGCCATGTGGTTCTACAGCTTGCAGAAGCGCGGCCTGTTCGCGCGGCTGGCGCGGCTGCTCAACCGCTTCTCCAGCGGCCGTGACTGGCTCGATTTCAGCGGCGGTGCCGAAGCCCTGGATACGGCGGTGCAGGGCGCCTACGCCCGCCGCGGCGTCGGCCTGGCCAGTTTCCTGCTCAATCTGGCGGGCTGGCTGGCTGGCGTCGGCGAGGTCTGGCTGGCGCTGTATTTCCTCGGCCATCCGGTCTCGCTGCTCGATGCCCTGATGCTGGAAAGCCTGGGCCAGGCGATCCGCGGCATTGCCTTCGCCATTCCGGGCGCTCTTGGTGTGCAGGAAGGCGGTTACCTGCTGCTCGGCGCCTTGGTCGGCCTGTCGGCGCCGACCGCCCTGGCGCTGTCGTTGATCAAGCGCGCGCGTGAGCTGCTGCTCGGCCTGCCGGCGCTGCTCTACTGGCAATATATGGAAGGACGCTGGATGCGCCGCCGCGTGGCGCGGCCGCTGCCGGTCAACAAGGGAACCTGATGCGCGCCATTATCCTGGCTGCCGGCTTCGGCCGGCGGCTGAGCCAGCCCGGCGAAAAGCCGCCGCCCAAGTGCCTGCTGCAATTCGGCGGCCGCTCCCTGCTCGAGCGCCACCTGCTGCTGCTGCGCCAGGCCGGCGTGAGCGAGGTGGTGATCGCGGCGGGTTACGAGCCGCAGCAGATCGAAGCCGAGCTGGATCGCCTGCACTGGCAGCCGCGGCCGAAGCTGGTGCTGAACGAACGCTACACCCTGGGCAGTGTGCTGACCGTGCATTGCATCGCCGAAGCGCTCACCGCCGGCGGCGACGTGCTGCTGATGGACGCCGACGTGCTGTATGACGGCCGCATGTTCGAAGCCCTGTGCGCCGGCGCGCATGCCGACCGCCTGCTGATGGACCGCGGCTTCCAGCCCGGCGACGAGCCGGTGAAGATCTGCCTCAAGGATGGCCTGCCGGTCGAGCTGCGCAAGCGCCTGGCGCCGGACCTGGTGTACGACAGCTGGGGCGAGTCGGTCGGCTTCTTCCGCTTCACTGCAACCACGGCGCGGCGTTTTGCCGCTATCGTGTCGGCTTATATCGACAGCGGTCGCGCCGACCAGCCTCATGAAGAGGCGGTGCGCGACCTGTTGCTGGAACGCCCGCAGGACTTTGACACGGCCGACGTCACCGGCGTGCCGTGGCTGGAAATCGACTTCCCCGCAGACCTGGTTCGCGCCCGCGACGAGGTACTGCCGCAGCTACAGGCATTGACATGAACCGACCCGAACTGATCCTCCCCACCCGTGCCGCCCGGCTGCGCAAGCTGCTGACCAGCCCGGAAACCTCCTTCATCATGGAGGCGCACAACGGCCTCTCGGCGCGCATCGTCGAGGAAGCCGGCTTCCAGGGCATCTGGGGCTCGGGCCTGACCATCTCTTCGCAGTTCGGCGTGCGCGACAACAACGAGGCGAGCTGGACCCAGATCATCGAGCTGCTCGAGTTCATGAGCGACGCCAGCTCGCTGCCGATCCTGCTCGACGGCGATACCGGCTACGGCAACTTCAACAACCTGCGGCGCCTGGTGCGCAAGCTGGAGCAGCGCGGCATCGCCGGCGTCTGCATCGAGGACAAGCAGTTCCCCAAGACCAACAGCTTCATCGACAGCGAGCGCCAGCAGCTGGCCGACGTCGACGAGTTCTGCGGCAAGATCAAGGCCGGCAAGGACACCCAGTCCGATCCGGACTTCAACATCGTCGCCCGCGTCGAGGCGTTGATCGCCGGCTGGGGCATGAGCGAGGCGCTGAGCCGCGCCGAGGCCTACCGCCGCGCCGGTGCCGACGCCATCCTGATCCACTCCAAGCGCTCCAAGCCGGACGAGATCCTGGAGTTCGCCAAGGAATGGGCCGGGCGTTCGCCGCTGGTGATCGTGCCGACCAAGTACTACAGCACGCCGACCGAGGTGTTCCGCCGCGCCGGCATCAATCTGGTGATCTGGGCCAACCACCTGCTGCGCGCCGCCATTCCGGCGATGCAGGCCGCGGCCCGTGAAGTGTTCGAGACGCAGACCCTGGTCGGCATCGAGGAGCGCGTCGCCACCGTCAACGAGATCTTCCGCCTGCAGGGCGCCGACGAGTACAGCGAGGCCGAGCGCATCTACGCCACGCCCAACGCCGCACGCGCGGTGTTGCTGGCGGCGAGCCGCGGCGACAACCTCGACGCGCTGACCGAGGATCGCCCCAAGGTGATGCTGCCGGTGGCGGGCGAGCCGCTGCTGCTGCGCATGGTCAAGGCCTTCCGCAAGCAGGGCATGAGCGACATCACCGTGGTGGCCGGCTACAAGGCCCAGGCCATCGACGTGGCCGGCGTCAACCTGGTGGTCAACCCGGACTACGATCGCAGCGGCGAGCTGGCCTCGCTGAGCTGCGCCATCGACCGCTTCGGCGACGACACCGTGGTCAGCTACGGCGATCTGTTGTTCCGCCGCTACATCCTGCGCGACCTGCTCGATACCGACGCCGACCTCACCGTGGTGGTCGATTCCACTCAGACCACGCCTGACGCGGCCTGCGATCTTGCCTACGCCGACCTGCCGGACGAGCGCGGCGTGTTCGGCCGCGACGTCTCGCTGCGCCGCGTGGTGCACAGCGCCGCCCCGCAGGACGGCACTGCCCGCCCCAGTGGCCGCTGGATCGGCATGCTGCGCGTGCGCGGCGCCGGCCGCGACAAGCTGCTCGCCGCGCTGGAACATCTGCGCAAGCAACCGGACTTCGCCAAGCTGGGCATGCCGGACCTGCTCAATGCGCTGATCGAGGCGGGCCACCGCGTCAAGGTGCTCTACGTGCACGGCCACTGGCTCGACGTGAACGACCACACCAGCCTGCAGCAGGCCAGCGACTTCGCCCATGCCGACGCCGCCTTCGGGAGTCGTAAATGATCGAGGCTGCGGCCTTCGTCGAAGCCGCGCGCCAGCGCGGCTTTTCTTTCTATGCGGGCGTACCCTGTTCCTACCTCACGCCGTTCATCAACTACGTCATCCAGGACACCTCGCTGAGCTACCTGTCCTGCGCCAACGAAGGTGACGCGGTGGCGGTGGCGGCCGGGCAGGCCGCCAGCGGCGCGCGCGCCATCGCCATGATGCAGAACTCCGGCCTGGGCAACGCGGTGAGCCCGCTGACTTCGCTGACCTGGACCTTCCGCCTGCCGGTACTGCTGATCATCACCTGGCGCGGCGAGCCCGGTGTGCACGACGAGCCGCAGCACCAGTTGATGGGGCCGATCACGCCGAACGTGCTCGACACCATGGAGATCCCCTGGGAGATCTTCCCGCAGCAGCCGGAGGAGATCGCGGCGGCGCTGGAGCGGGCCACGCAATACATGGACCGCGAGCGCCGCCCCTATGCGCTGCTGATGAAGAAGGGCACCGTGGCGGAGTACCCGTTGCGCGGCAGCGGCGCGCCGCCGCCGCGCGCGGCCGGCAAGGCCGTGGTGAAAGCCGCTGCCGCCGGCACGCGGCCGAGCCGTGCCGATGCCCTGCGCCGCGTCATCGAACACACGCCGCTGAAGGGCAGCGTGGTGCTCGCCACCACCGGTTTCACCGGCCGCGAACTGTACGCGGTGGATGACCGCCCCAACCAGCTCTACATGGTCGGCTCCATGGGCTGCGTCACCGCCATGGCCCTGGGCCTGGCACTGGCGCGGCCGGACCTGCAAGTGGTGGCGGTGGACGGCGACGGTGCGGCGCTGATGCGCATGGGCCTGTTCGCCACCCTCGGCACCTACGGTCCCTCCAACCTGGTGCACCTGCTGCTCGACAACGGCGTGCACGATTCCACCGGCGGCCAGGCCACGGTCTCGGCCGGCGTGTCCTTCGCCGCCATCGCCGCCGCCTGCGGTTATCCGCTGGCGCTGGAGTCCGAGGGCATCGAAGTGATCGACGAGCTGTTCGCGGCAAAGGCCGTGCAGGGCCCGCGCTTCGCCCACCTGCGCACGCGCCCCGGCGCCTCGCCCAATCTGCCGCGTCCCTCGGTGACGCCGGAGCAGGTCAGCGCGCGGTTGGCCGCGCATATCGGCGCCGCTTCGAAGGAAGTACTCGCATGAACCGTCCGCTCCTGCTCAACCCGGGCCCCGTCACCCTGAGCGAGCGGGTGCGCAACAGCCTGCTGCTGCCCGACCTGTGCCACCGCGAAGGCGAATTCTTCGATCTGCAGGACGAAATCCGCGAGCGCCTGCTCGGCGTCTACGGCCTCGATCCCGCCACCTGGTCGGCGGTGCTGCTCACCGGTTCCGGCACCGCCGCCGTCGAAGCCATGCTGTCCAGCCTGGTGCCGGCTGAAGGCCGTCTGCTGGTGGTGGAGAACGGCGTCTACGGCGAGCGCATGACCAACATCGCGCAGCGCCACGGCATCGCCTGCGAAGTGGTGCGGCAGGAATGGACGGCGCCGATAGACCTGGCCGCGGTGCGCAAGCGCCTGCAGGCCCAGCCCGCCATCACCCACGTGGCGGCGGTGCATCATGAGACCACCACCGGACGCCTCAACGCGCTGAACGAACTGGCCGCCCTGTGCTCGGAGCACGGCGTGGCCCTGCTGGCGGATACGGTCTCGAGCTTCGGCGCCGAGGCCATCGATTTCAGCCAGCCCGGCTTCACCGCCGCCGCCGCCACCGCCAACAAGTGCCTGCACGGCGTGCCGGGCGCCTGCTTCGTCATCGTGCGCCGCGCCGCCCTGAAGGCGGCAAGCTCGCGCACCCTGTACCTGGACCTGGCCTCGTGGAGCCGCGCGCAGGACCAGCGCGGTACGCCCTTCACGCCCTCGGTGCACGCCTACTACGCCCTGCGCGAAGCCCTGCGCGAGTTCGCCGACGAGGGCGGCTTCGCCGCGCGGCACGCCAAGTACACCGCGCTGGCGGGGCAGGTCGCCGACGGCCTGGCCGCCCTCGGCGTGAAGCCGCTGCTGCCAACCGCCGAATCCTCGGTGGTACTGCGCGCCTACCACCTGCCGGTGGACTACGCGCGCCTGCACGACGGCCTCAAGGCCAAGGGCTTCATCATCTACGCCGGCCAGGGCGCCCTGGCCAGCACCCTGTTCCGCATCTCCACGATGGGCGCACTGGGTGCGACGGACATGGCGCGGCTGCTGGGCGAGGTGCGGAGCCTGCTGCCCGCGTAGCCGTATTGCTGTGTGCGTTACGGGGCGTACGTAGACCGGCGCCCCTGTTTCGCGGGAACATGGGGGAATTCTTTCGGAGATTCCCATGCCGCTCACCCGCATTCGTGGCTTAGCTGCCATGCTTTCCGCCCTGGCCTTCGCCACCTCGGCCCATGCGCAATCCGTGCCGGCGCCGCAGGAAGGCGAGTACACCGTCGCCGATTTCAAATTCCACGACGGCGCAACGCTGCCGGCGTTGAAGCTGCACTACACCACGCTGGGCACGCCGCAGCGCGATGCCAAGGGCCACGTCACCAATGCCGTGCTGGTCCTGCACGGTACCGGTGGCGACGGCCACCAGTTCCTGCGCCCGCAGTTCGCCGACGTGCTGTACGTGCCGGGCGGGGTGCTGGACGCCAGCAAGTACTTCATCATCCTGCCCGACGGCATCGGCCACGGAAAATCCTCGCGGCCCAGCGAGGGGCTGCACGCGCGCTTCCCGCAGTACAACTACGACGACATGGTGGCGGCGCAGTATGCGCTGGTGAGCAAGGGGCTCAACATCGATCACCTGCGGCTGGTGATGGGCACCTCGATGGGCTGCATGCACGCCTTCGTCTGGGGGGAGACCTATCCTGATTTCATGGACGCGCTGATGCCGCTGGCCTGCGCGCCGGTGCAGATCGCCGGCCGCAACCGCATGTGGCGCAAGATGCTGATGGACGCCATCACCAACGATCCGGCCTGGATGGGCGGCGAATACAAGAGCGAGCCGCAACTGGCTCTGCGCGCCGCCACCGATATGCTGGTCCTCGCCGGCAGCGCGCCGCTGGCGATGCAGAAAGGCGAGCCGACGCGCGATGCCGCCGACAAGTTCCTGGATGAGTACACTGCGAAGGAGCTGGCGACGCTCGACGCCAACGACCTGCTCTACCAGGTCAACGCCTCGCGCGACTACGATCCCTCGGCAAAGCTGGAATCGATCAAGGCGCCGGTGTTGTGGATCAACTCGGCGGACGACTTCATCAATCCGCCGGAGCTGGGCATCGCCGAGCGGGACGTGAAGCGGCTGAAGCAGGGCCGCTTCGTGCTGATCCCGATCTCCGACCAGACGCACGGCCACGGCACACACACCTGGGCGGTGGTATGGCAGTCCTACCTGGCGGAGCTGCTCAGGGGCACCGAGCGGCCGCACTGAGCGGCGGCCTGCTCAGTCCGTTCAGAGTCGGGCCGGTCCGCCCATGGACTGCGTGCGCCGATCCCGCACCAGTGTCTGGGCCTGTTCGGGACGATAGCCGCGTCCGCCCGTGTTGCGCTTCAACTCGCGGCTGACGGTGGATTTGTCCACGCCGATGTTTCGCGCGATCTGCGTCAGGCTCAGTCCGGCTTTCAACCCGGCGGCTATCCGCAGCCGCTGTTTCAGGGTGAGCTGGTTATAGGATTTCAGGATGTTCCTCCTGTCGGGACGGCGTTGGTTTGCGGTTCCGGCTGTGATGGACCGCGGGGGATGACCAGCAGGGTTCCGGCGACGGCCTCGAGCATGCGCTCGAGCAGGTTCATTTCCGATTCCTGCAAGGCTTTCATGGTGGCGAACTCCAGCACACCCGCGAGCTGTGTGCTGAAGCCCAGCGGCATCAGGTACAGGTGCGGCGGTGCGCCGCGGCCGAGGCCGGAAACCAGCTCGAAGTAGCCGGGCGGAACTTCATGCAGGACCATGGCCTTGCGGTGCTGCGCGCAAGCGCCGACCAATCCTTCGCCCACTGCGATGCGTCGGCTGCCGATGTATTGCAGGTCCATGGCATGGGCGGCGACCGGGCACAGGTCGTCGCCGCCCTCGATCATTTCATACAGCAGCGCCGCGCAGGCGCCGGCTTCCGCCACCAGCATGGCAAGGACGCGCTCGGCGAAATCGACCGGGCGCATCGCGGCGGCGCGCAGCGATTCGCTGAAGCGGGCCATCCGCAGTTGTGCCTCGACGTCCTGCTGTTCGCGCTGCCGCAGCTCGCCCAACTGGGCGGCGGTGCGCCGGCGTTCGGTACGTGCGGCGCTGGCCGCCAGCGCCGCGCTGTAGAAATAGATCATCAGGGCGCCGATCGACAGCGTCAGCCAGATGCCGTCCTGCGACATCGCCTGCTGGCTGGACCGCACCCGGGCCCATAGATTGAAGACCAGGATGCACAGGGCCAGCGCGGTGGCCACGGTGAAGACCCTTGGCGCGAAGCGCTGGCCCAGGTCGAATGC
This sequence comes from Nevskia sp., assembly GCA_028291705.1. Classification (GTDB taxonomy): domain Bacteria; phylum Pseudomonadota; class Gammaproteobacteria; order Nevskiales; family Nevskiaceae; genus Nevskia. The sequence goes on along the minus strand of JAQGNS010000362.1, from coordinate 6,291 downwards.
CGCCGACAGCAGCAGGATCGTCACCGGCGAAGCGGGGTAGGGATCCTGCAGGACGATGACGGACAGCATGGCCAGGTCGAGCAGCACCACGACATAGGCGGAAGTGAAGCCTGCCGCGGCGCGGCGCAGCAGCAGGATGCCGTTGGCCAGGGCGTAGCAGGCCACCAGCAGGAGCACCGCATGCAGCGATAGCGGCAGCGTCTCCCTGACCCGCCCGGCCAGGTAGAAATAGCTCAGGCCGAAGCAGGCAAGGAACAGGCGGATCAGGTAGTGGGATGCACCGGCAGGCAAGGCATAGCCGTCCGGCAGCGGACGGCTATGCCCTGTTTCGGATTCGGACGCAAGCCTCTGCCGGACCGGCATTGACGGGGTCTGATCGGGCCGCGACTGGTTCTGCCGGGCCGCCGGCTACAGGTGGTAGGCGCTGGCGAAGTTCCAGATCAGGCCGGTGGCCGAGATATCGGTGCTGGTGGTGCCGATGATTGGTACCGGAAGGTATTGCAAGCCGCCCGGCCAGGCATGGCCGCCGCCGTTGACGGTATACAGCCGCAGGTCCGCCCCCGTCGAACAACTGGCGAAGGTCTCCAGGTCGACGGTGGTCCCGTCATTGGTCGAGTTCGGCAGGGCGGTGGTGCTCGGCGAGACGCAGCCCTGTTGCGCGGACCAGAACGAAATCGCCTTGGCGGCGGACTGGATGTCGCTGAGGATGCCCCAGCCGTTGTAAGGCACGATGGGATCGGTGGTACCGAGGATGAACAGCTTGGGCCTTTGTACCGCCGCGGGGCAGGAATTCATGACCCCGGTGCGCACGGTGGCGGAAACCATGCCGAAGGCGGCGATCTTGGGCGCCAACTCGCAAGCCAGCCGGTCGGACATGAAGCCGCCATTGGACAGGCCCGCGGCGTAGACGCGGGTCGCGTCGATGCCGCCCGCCCCGACCAGCGCATCGATCAGTTGCGAAATGAACTGTACGTCGGAGTCGTCGTTCTTGCTGGGATCGTCTCCCCAGACCCCATTTTGAGCCTGCGGCATCACTGCCCAGAAGCCCTGTGTGGCGACATACCCCGAGATCACCGCCAGGTTGGCCATGCCGGCGGCGGTGCCGCCGTTGCCGTGCAGGATCAACATCAAGGCGGAAGAGGGCGGCGCCGGATTGGGTCGTACCACGACGTAGCTTCGGCTGGTACCGTTGACGGTGAGGGTTGCGCTGTAGGCAGTTGTTCCCGGCGCGGTTACCACGTAGGTGCCGTCGACGCGGATCAGGATTTGTTGCAGTGCACCGCTGGTGCCGGGGATCAGCAGGCCGGTGATGGGGTCAATGATCGGTTGCCCGACGGATTCGGCGGTACTGAGCGTTCCGCCGATGAGTTTACCCAGCAGGCCCGTTGCCAGGGCGCTGCCGCAGAGCGACAAGGCCAGACCCGTGAACGCGATCCGTAGCCGCAAGTTCCTGATTTGCATGAATCCTCCCTGAGTCTTTATCGATGCACCGGCCTCTAATTGGCATGCAAGGCATACGGGCCGGTACAGAATTTATACTCCTGCTCGGACAGTGTGTCCAGATTTCATGTCCGAACTTTGCACGGATGCGCGCGCCGGGCGCATGACTGGTTTTTCGCGCGGCATCATTCACCAAATGGCGAATGATGCCGCGTCGCAACCGGCGAGCGTGAAGCGGGAAGGGCGTGGAAAATGGCGTTCGCGTTCGCACGGACGCCGCGTTCAGCCGTGGGTGTAAAGCACCTGCCAGATGACATCGGTGACGATGGCCGCCGCCTCGCGCAGATCCTTGTCGCTGCCGTTGCGCACGCGGCGATAGGCGATGCGCTCGGTCATCCACACCAGGGCGGTGAAGCTCGCTTCCGTCACTTCCTTGCGGATGGTGCCGCTGCGCTGCCCGGTGCGGATGGCATCGAGGGAATGGCTCGCCATCACCTTGAGCAGGCCGTCGAAGGCCTCGCTCACTTCCGGATCGTAGCTCGCCGTTTCGGCCAGGGAGCCGAACACCGCCTGGTGGCGGCGGTAGATCTTCAGGGTCTCCAGCATCGCGCGTTGCAGTTGCGGCCGGGTTGCTTCGGCGGCGATGCTCCACCAGCGCTGCGTCGCCTGCATCAGTTCGCCGGTGATGCTCCGGGTCAGCGCCTGGATCAGCTCGCCCTTGTCCTTGAAGTGCATGTAATAGGTGGAGCGCGCGATGCCGGCTTCCTGGCTCAGTTTTTCCACGCTGAGTTCGGTGAAGCTGCTGCCGGCGGCGATGAGCCGCTCGGTGGCTTCCATGAGTTGCGCGGTGACCTTGGCCCGCTGATCGGTACGGACCGTGCGTTTGGTCCGTGTGATCGAGCCCATGGGCTTGATCCGCGTGGGACGGGTCACTGGACGCGCTGTTCTGCTGTGCACAAGGGAGCTTCTTCGGCCTGCGCTGCGCCGGTGATGGGATCGCCCGATGATAAAGGCTGCCGACCGCCCTGTCCCTCCCCGCCCGGGTAGCCCCGGCCCGGCACACCGCTCCGCCGGAGCGAGCGCCGGCGGAGAGCGGTTCCGCCTATTTCGGGCGCAAGGCCTCCGACAGCGCCGCGCCGAGCGAACCGAGCTGGGCCGGCTTGTCCTTCTGCGGCCTCTGCTGGCGCTGGTTCGGGCGGCTGTCGCCGCGCTCCCCACGGTCGGCGCGGGCGGGCGGGGCGGAAGCGCCGCCGTCGTCCTTGCGCATCGACAGGGCGATGCGCTTGCGCTTGGGGTCCACATCGACCACGCGCACCTTGACCACGTCGCCGGCCTTGACCACGTCCTGCGGGTTCTTGACGAAGCGGTCAGCCAGTTGCGAGACGTGGACCAGCCCGTCCTGGTGGACGCCGATGTCGACGAAGGCGCCGAAGGCGGCCACGTTGGTCACGGTGCCTTCCAGGATCATGCCGGGCTTGAGGTCGGCGATCTCGTTGACGCCGTCGGCGAAGGTCGCAGTGCGGAATTCCGGGCGCGGATCGCGGCCCGGCTTTTCCAGTTCGGCGATGATGTCCCGCACCGTCGGCAGGCCGAACTTCTCGTCCACGAACACACGCGGGTCCAGCGCTTTCAGCGCGGCGCTGTCGCCCATCAGGGCGCGCACGTCGCGGCCGCAGGCGGCGACGATCTTCGAGGCCACGCCGTAAGCCTCGGGATGCACGGCGGAGGCGTCCAGCGGCTCGTCGCCGGCGGTGATGCGCAGGAAGCCGGCGCACTGCTCGAAAGTCTTCGGCCCCAGCCGGCTCACGCCGAGCAGATCGCGCCGCGTCTTGAAGGCGCCGCCCTGGTTGCGGTGGTAGACGATGGCCTCGGCCAGCGAAGCGCCGACGCCGGAGACGCGCGCCAGCAGCGGCGCCGAGGCGGTATTGAGGTCCACGCCGACGGCGTTCACCGCGTCTTCCACCACGGCATCGAGCGAGCGCGCCAGGCGGAAGGCGTCCACGTCATGCTGGTACTGGCCGACGCCGATGGACTTGGGCTCGATCTTCACCAGCTCCGCCAGCGGGTCCTGCAAGCGGCGGGCGATGGAGACGGCGCCGCGCAGCGATACGTCGAGATCCGGGAATTCCAGGGCGGCGAGTTCGGAAGCGGAATAGACCGAGGCGCCGGCCTCGCTCACCACCACCTTGGTCGGCTTGTTGCCGGGCAAGGCGGCGATCAGCTCGGCGGCGAGGCGATCGGTCTCGCGGCTGGCGGTGCCGTTGCCGATGGCGATCAGCTTCACCCCGTGGCGCGTCACCAGGCGCATCAGCTCGGCCTGGGCACCGCGCACATCGTTGCGCGGGGCGAAGGGATAGACGGTGGAGGTTTCCAGCACCTTGCCGGTACCGTCGATGACGGCGACTTTCACCCCGGTACGGATGCCCGGGTCCAGGCCCATGGTGGGGCGCGAGCCGGCCGGCGCGGCGAGCAGCAGGTCCTTCAGGTTGCGGGCGAAGACCTGGATCGCCTCTTCCTCGGCGCGCGTGCGCAGCTCGATCATCAGATCCACCGAGAGCGACAGCGACAGCTTCACCCGCCAGGTCCAGCGCGCCACTTCCAGCAACCAGCGGTCGGCGGGCGCATTGCCGTCCATGGCGATGTCGTGGGCCTCGGCGATGAAGCGCTCCACTGGCTTCACCAGTGCGGTGTCCTCGGCATCCACCTCGATGTCCAGCATCAGGATTTCTTCGGTACGGCCGCGCATCATCGCCAGCGCGCGATGGCCCGGCACGGCGGACCAACGTTCATGATGGTCGAAGTAGTCGGAGAACTTGGCGCCCTCGGCTTCCTTGCCTTGCGCCACTTTCGAGCGCAGCACCGCGTTGCGGCGTAGATGGCCGCGCAGCTTGCCGAGCAGTTCGGCGTTCTCGGCGAAAGCCTCGGTGAGGATGTCGCGCGCGCCTTCCAGCGCCGCCTTGGCATCCGCCACCTCGGCGGTGATGTAAGCGGCGGCGGCATCCTGCGGCACCAGGCTGCGGTCGGCGAGCAAGGCTTCGGCCAGCGGCCCCAGTCCCTTCTCGCGGGCGATCTCGGCGCGGGTGCGACGCTTCGGCTTGAAGGGCAGGTACAGGTCCTCCAGCTCGGCCTTGGTGGCGACGGCGACGATCTTCGCTTCGATCTCGTCGGTCAGCTTGCCCTGGCCGCGGATCGACTCGAGGATGCTGGCGCGGCGGTCTTCCAGCTCGCGCAGGTAGGACAGGCGCGTTTCCAGCGTGCGCAGCTGCGTATCGTCCAGGCCGCCGGTGTTTTCCTTGCGGTAGCGGGCGATGAACGGCACCGTGGCGCCATCGTCGAGCAATGCCACCGCCGCCAGCACCTGGCGGGTCTGCGCGCCGATTTCGGTGGCGATGGTCTGGGCGATGTGCTGGGCGGTATCGGTCATGCGGCTCGGGTGTCGGGAAAAATGGGGTGGGAGACCTTAACGGAGTCGTGGGCGCTTGCCAACCGCTTCGGCCCCGAACCCGATTACTGCCGCTTTTGGCTTTGCGTAATCCAATTATGCCGTCTAGTAAGCCAATCCCCCCGTCCCTATGCTTCTTCACGGTAGAGGTCGTCGCCGCGTCCCCGAAGGAGCGGCAGACGCCTCGCTTGATTCGGCATCGCCGGAATTTTCCCGGCGCTCCCACCACACTTTTGAAGGAAGCAACCCATGAAGCATTCCCTGCTGCTCGCCGCACTGCTGCTCTCCGCCGGCACCGCCTCGGCCGCCCCGGTGACCTACAACGTCGATCCCGACCATACCCACCCCAGCTTCGAGGCGGACCACTTCGGCGGGCTCTCCGTCTGGCGCGGTCTGTTCAAGAAGACCACCGGCACCATCACCCTGGACAAGGCTGCCGCCGCCGGCACGGTGAACGTGGATATCGACGTCTCCACCATCGACTTCGGCGAGGACAAGCTGAGCAAGGAAGCGGCCGGCCCGAGCATGTTCGACGCCGCCAAGTATCCGACTGCCAACTACAAGGGCACCCTCGGCGGCTTCAAGGACGGCGCCCCCACCACGGTGAGCGGCACGCTGACCCTGCACGGTGTGAGCAAGCCGGTGACCCTGGCCATCGACTCCTTCAAGTGCATCCAGCACCCGATGCTCAAGCGTGAAGTCTGCGGCGCCGACGCTACCGCTACCTTCAACCGTGCCGACTTCGGCATCAACTACGGCCAGCAGTACGGCTTCAAGCAGGACGTGGCGCTGCGCATCCAGGTCGAGGCGGTCAAGGCCGACTAAGCGGCGGAACCATGGGCCGGCGCAGCGCCGGCCTGAGGTCGCGGCAGACCGGCGCCGCACGGCCCGTGGGTGATCCCGCGGGCTGTGCGGCGTTTTTCGTTTGGACTTCCCCCGGCGGCTCCGCCATATTGAGGTCCGGGAGTTTCAGCAAGGGGAAGGCGGAATGCGCACGGCATTGATCATCGGCGGCGGCCTGGTGTTGCTGGGAATCTGCGTGTTGCTCGCCCGCTGGCTCGGCGGCGCGGGCTCGATCGGCCTTGCCGTGAAGCTGTTCATTCCCCTATGGCTGGCCCTGGCCGCGTTCAACATGTGGTTCGGGGTGGCCCGTGCGGGTTACGCCTTCATGGAAGAGCTGCCGATCTTCCTGGTGATCTTCGCCATTCCCGCCGTCGCGGCGGGATGGCTGTGGTGGCGCCAGGCCTGAACCCGACCCGCTACCCACCGGGCCGGTGCCGGACAGTAGCGGCGGCGCGGCCGGCGCATTACGCTTGCTGATCCGCCCCGCACGGGCCCTGACCCAGAGACGATTGTGGAACGAACTGTTTCGGACAATACGCGGCCGCTGAACCGCGGCGACGCCAAGA
>JAQGNS010000349.1 GCA_028291705.1 Nevskia sp. | reverse complement strand
AGCACACGGTCACCGAGGAAGTGACCGGCGTGGACATCGTCAAGGCGCAGATCCGCGTCTCCGAGGGGGCGCGCATCGGCGATCCCGACTCCAAGCTGCCGAGCCAGGACCAGGTCAAGCTGGACGGGCATGCGCTGCAATGCCGCGTCACCACCGAGGATCCGGAGAACGGTTTTACCCCGGACCACGGCCGCTTGCTGGCCTACCGCAGCCCGGCCGGCTTCGGCATCCGCCTCGACGGCGGCACCGCGTATTCCGGCGCCGTGATCACGCCGTTCTACGACTCCATGCTGGTCAAGGTCACCGCCTGGGCGCCGACCGTGGACGAGGCGATCCTGCGCATGGACCGCGCTCTGCGCGAATTCCGCATCCGCGGCCTGTCGACCAATCTGCAGTTCCTGGAAAAGGTCATCGGCCATCCGCAGTTCCGCTCCGGCGAGTGCATCACCCGCTTCATCGACAACACGCCCGAGCTGTTCGTATTCGCGCCGCGGCGCGACCGCGCCACGCGCGTGCTGCGCTTCATCGGCGACGTCATCGTCAACGGCAATCCGGAGATGAAGGGCCGCAAGGCGCCGGCGCTGCCGCTGGCCGCGCCGATCAAGCCGAAAATCGACCTGGGCCAGCCGGTGCCGCGCGGCCTGCGCGACCTGCTCAAGGAGAAAGGCCCGGACGGCTTCGCCAAGTGGATGAAGGAGCAGCAGCGGGTGCTGCTCACCGACACCACCATGCGCGACGCGCACCAGTCGCTGTTCGCCACGCGCATGCGCAGCAAGGATATCGTCACCATCGCGCCCTATTACGCGCGCATGCTGCCGAACCTGCTGTCGCTGGAATGCTGGGGCGGCGCCACCTTCGACGTGGCCCTGCGCTTCCTCAAGGAGGACCCGTTCCAGCGCCTGGCGGACTTGCGCGAGGCGGCGCCCAATATCCCGCTGCAGATGCTGCTGCGCTCGGCCAATGCGGTGGGCTACACCAACTACGCCGACAACGTGGTCAAGTACTTCGTGCAGCAGGCGGCGCAGGCCGGCGTCGACATCTTCCGCATCTTCGACTGCCTCAACGCGGTGGAAAACATGCGCCTGCCGATCGACGCGGTGCGCGAGGCCGGCGGCCTGGCCGAGGCGGCGATCTGCTACACCGGCGACCTGTTCGATACGAGCCGGCCCAAGTACAACCTGAAGTACTACATCGACCTGGCCAAGGTGCTGGAGAAGGCCGGCGCCCAGGTGCTCGGCATCAAGGACATGTCCGGCGTATGCCGCCCGCGCGCGGCGCGCGAACTGGTGCGGGCGCTGAAGCAGGAAGTCGGCCTGCCGCTGCATTTCCATACGCACGATACCAGCGGCATCGCCGCGGCCAGTGTACTGGCCGCCATCGAAGCCGGCTGCGACGCGGTGGACGGCGCGCTCGATTCGATGAGCGGGCTCACCTCGCAGCCCAATCTCGGCAGCATCGCCAGCAGCCTCACCGGCAGTGAGCGCGATGCGGGCGTGGACCTGGAGGCGATGCAGCGGCTGTCCGATTACTGGGAAGGGGTGCGCCGCTTCTACTCGCCGTTCGAGGCCGACATCCGTTCCGGCACTTCCGACGTCTACCGCCACGAAATGCCGGGCGGCCAGTACACCAACCTGCGCGAGCAGGCCCGCTCGCTGGGGCTGGAATCGCGCTGGCCGGAAGTGTCCCATGCCTATGCCGAGGTCAACCAGCTGTTCGGCGACATCGTCAAGGTGACGCCGACTTCCAAGGTGGTCGGCGACATGGCCTTGTACATGGTGTCGAACGAACTGACGGCGGCGGATGTGCAGGACCCGGACAAGACCATCGACTTTCCCGAGTCGGTGATCTCGCTGATGAAGGGCGAGCTCGGCTTTCCCGCCGATGGCTTCCCGGCTGCGCTGCAAAGCAAGGTGCTGAAGGGTAAGCCGCCGCTGAAGGGGCGTCCGGGCGAGTCGATCCCACCGGTGGACCTGGCCGCGGCCAAGGCGGAAGCGGAGAAGGCCCTGGGCCTGCCGCTGTCCGACGCTGATCTTGCTTCCTACCTGATGTATCCGAAGGTGTTCAAGGAATTCGCCGAGCACCAGAAGCTCTACGGCGATGTCAGCACCCTGCCCACGCCGGTGTTTTTCTATGGCCTGCCGGAGCAGCAGGAAGAGATCAGCGTCGACATCGAGCCGGGCAAGACCCTGGTGATCCGGCTGCAGAGCCGCACCGACCTGGAAGACGAGGGCGTGGCCAAGCTGTTCTTCGAACTCAATGGCCAGTCGCGCATGATCCGCGTGCCGCGTGCTGGCGCGGCGAAGTCCACCACGGAGCGTCCCAAGGCCGAGGACGGCAACGCCAACCAGATCGGCGCGCCGATGCCGGGCATGGTGGTGCGCGTGGCGGTGCAGAAGGGTCAGAGCGTAGCCAAGGGCGAGCCGCTGATGGCGCTGGAAGCGATGAAGATGGAAACCGTCATCGCCGCCCCGCGTGATGCGGTGGTGAAGCAGATTCACGCTGCGCCGGGGATCACGGTGAATGCGAAGGATCTGTTGATCGAACTGGAGTGATGGCGCGCGGCTCGGTCAGCGGGCCGTGAACGGATCCAGCGTTCCCGTAGCGACAAACCAGCCGTTGGCGAAGTCGCTGCCGGTGGGTTGGTTGCGCTTGCCCTAGACGAGCGGGCGCCCTTCCATGTCCAGCACCTCGCCGGCGGCGACGCGGCAGAACTTGAGCGAGGAACTGGAATGTCCGCGAGTTGCGCGCCCTGCGGCATCATCCTACAAGACGATCCGCTCACGCACGGCGCGTAGTCCCGCAGGACGATGCCGGGATTCCGGCATGACGCACCATTGCCGCATCAGTTCAGGATGAGATGAGGCGGATGGCGATGAAGATGAACCTGCTGCTGTGCCCGGTCAGCGATCTCGATGCGGCGATTGCGTTCTATCGTGATGCGCTCGGCTGGCCGGTGAAATTCCGCGACGGTGACCGCTACTGCGCGATCGACGCGGGCGGCTTCACCCTGGGCTTGGCGGCGCGGGAAGAGCGCATCGTCGCGGAACCGGCACCGGCCTTGCGCGTGGATGACATCGAGCGGAGCCTGGCGGCGATGATCGCGGCCGGCGCCAGCATCGCCCGGCCGCTGGAACAGGGCCCGCACGAGGCTCGCGTGGTGCTGCGCGCGCCGGGCGGCGGCACACTGGTGCTTGCGTCGAAGCGGCGGGAACCCGGGAATTCGCAGC
>JAQGNS010000333.1 GCA_028291705.1 Nevskia sp. | reverse complement strand
ATGCGCGGATAAGCCCCGGCGGTGATCCGCACATAGGGAAAACTCTTGTCGTCGCGCAGCGAAACGTTGTAGCGCGGCGTCTGCTCCTTGATCAGCGCCGCTTCCAGCAGCAGCGCCTCGTCCTCGGTATGGGTCAGCGTCACCTCGACGCGGCAGATCTGCCCCACCATGCTCTCGATGCGCGGATTGCCGCTGGCGCGCAGGAAGTAGCTGCCGACGCGCTTGCGCAGATTGCGCGCCTTGCCGACATAGAGCAGCTCGTCGGACTTGTCGTACATGCGATACACGCCCGGCTGCGTGGTCAGCTGGGACAGGAAGGTACGGGGATCGAAAGACTGGGACGGCTGGCTCATCGGGACAACTAGGATACACGTGCACCCCGCCGCAAAGGACGGGAACGGGCGATCAGGCCGGGGAACGGTCGATGACCGCGCCCCGGCCTGCCCCGGCTATTTTACCGGCACGTAGATTTCCGTCAGCAACTGCGCCTCCGGCGTATTGCCGGGATCGCTGACGTACTGCTCCCAGCTCGGCCCGTTGTCCTGCAGCACATAGGCTTTCTTGAGAGCGTCGATCATTTCATAGGTCTTGCCCATGCCCTTGTAGGCGCCGCGGTACTCGACCTTGAGCGCCGCTCCCGCATACGTCTGCGCGAGCTTCACCTCGTTCGGCTTGCCGTTGACCATAGCAGGCACCTGCACATCGCCGCGGTCCACCGGAATGCCGGCGTCATAGTCGTAAACCTTGGCCTGCATATCCCAGCGGCGGCTCACCGCAATCGGCGCCCCCGCCTGCTTCAGGCCCGCCGCGCCCATGAAAACACCGACCTTGCCATAAGCCGCCATCAAGGCCTTGGCGATGGCATCGCTATCCGTGGTGGTGGTGCCGGAAACATAGGCATAGGGCAGCGCCTTGTTGTCCACCAGCTCCACCTTCAGCGCGGAGAAATCGGTCTTGTCCCCGCCCTCCGCCAAGGCCTTGAGCCGGGCCAGGCCACGCTCGTAGTCCGGCCCCACCTGCCGGTCCATCAACAAGCCGAAATAATGGGCGATGGGATTCATGCCCAGGTTGACCTCCAGGCTCCAGGCCACCCGCGTCACCGGCCCCGATTGCTCGAAGTCGAAAACCGCCAGAGCCGGCCGGTCGAAGCCGACAAAAGTGAGCTTCGTCTTCACCTGCGCGTCTTCGGTACTGCCGACGATTTCCTGCGTGCCGCTGCCTACATCCTTGTTGCCGCTCCACTCATAGTGGGCGCCGACGCCATAGGGAGGCCCGCTGATCTGCACCTTCATCTGCGGATCCTTATCCGCCCAGGGAGACCATTTATCGAACTGGCGGAAGCCGTTGACCAGAGCGAAGACCTGCGCATCGGGCGCTTCGATCTTGATGCTGCGCTGGACGCGAACCCGGTCCGGCAGGACGAATCCGACCGCGAAGAACAGTACGACGAGTAAGGCAATGCCGAGGACGATGTTGCGTAACATGACTCCCCCTTATTGTTGTGTCGTTTGCGACACACCATATAGCGGAGCCGGTCTGGCGACAAGTTCGATTACCGCGACGATTCGTCGACCTCCAAGCCGGCCAATCCCTCGCGGCACACCCGTACAGCCATAAAAAAAGGGCCGCAGAGCGGCCCTTTTTATTGCAGCATCAAATGCTTAGTGGAACTGCTCTTCTTCAGTCGAGCCGGTCAGCGCGGTGACGCTGGAAGCGCCGCCCTGGATCACGGTGGTGACGTCGTCGAAGTAGCCGGTGCCCACTTCCTGCTGATGGGAAACGAAGGTGTAACCGCGATCGCGCGCGGCGAACTCCGGCTCCTGCACCTTTTCCACGTAAGCCGTCATGCCGCGCTTGGCGTAGTCCTGCGCCAGGTCGAACATGTTGTACCACATGGAGTGGATGCCAGCGAGGGTGATGAACTGGTACTTGTAGCCCATCGCACCCAGCTCGCGCTGGAACTTGGCGATGGTCGCATCGTCCAGGTTCTTCTTCCAGTTGAAGGACGGCGAGCAGTTGTAGGCCAACATCGTGCCCGGAACAGCCTTCTGCACCGCTTCGGCGAACGTGCGCGCGAACTCCAGGTCCGGCGTGCCGGTCTCGCACCACACCATATCGGCGTAGGGCGCGTAGGCGATGCCGCGGCTGATGGCCTGGGCCAGACCCTTCTTGGTCTTGTAGAAGCCTTCGGCGGTGCGCTCGCCGGTGACGAACGGCTTGTCGTTGGCGTCGTGGTCGCTGGTCAGCAGGTCAGCGGCCTCGGCGTCGGTACGGGCCAGGATCACGGTTGGCACGCCGTAGACGTCGGCAGCCATACGCGCGGCGATCAGCTTCTGCACGGCGTCCGTGGTCGGCACCAGCACCTTGCCGCCCATGTGGCCGCACTTCTTGACCGAAGCCAGCTGGTCTTCGAAGTGCACACCGCCGGCGCCGGCGCGGATCATCGCCTTGGTCAGCTCATAGGCGTTCAGCACGCCGCCGAAACCGGCTTCGGCGTCGGCCACCACCGGCGCGAAGTAATCGACATAACCCTTGTCGCCCGGGCCAATGCCCTTGGACCACTGGATTTCGTCGGCGCGGGTGAAGCTGTTGTTGATGCGCTCCACCACCTTCGGCACGGAGTCCACCGGGTACAGCGACTGGTCGGGATACATCGACGAGTAGCTGTTGTTGTCCGCGGCAACCTGCCAGCCGGACAGGTAGATGGCCTTGATACCGGCCTTCACCTGCTGCATCGCCTGGCCGCCGGTCAGGGCGCCGAGGCAGTTGACGTAAGGCTCGGTGTGGACGAGGTTCCACAGCTTCTCGGCACCGTTGCGGGCCAGGGTGTATTCGACCTGAAGGGAGCCGCGCAGGCGAACCACGTCGGCGGCGGTGTACCCGCGCTTGACGTTCTTCCAGCGGGGGTTGGTGGCCCAATCCTTCTCAAGGGCTTTGATTTGCTCGTCACGGCTCATTGCAGCGGTCCTCTTGGGCCTTTAGCCCGGTGGTCAAAAACGCATCAAGGGTTGGGAGGAAGTTTCGGGAACGTGTTTCAGACAGCCATGTTTCAGACAGCACGTTCCGTTCCCGAATTCCCTCCCCACCTTCAGTCCAGGTACTCGTACGCCGGCAGCGTCAGGAACTCGACGCAGTCGGTGGCGGTGCTCATGCGCGCGAAAATGCCGGCGGCCTCGGTGAAGCGGCCCTTGTAGAAGCGCTCGTCGCCGAGCTGCTTGCGGTAGGCCTGCAATTCCTCGTCGATGGTGCGCAGCACCAGCTCGCGGCTCACCTTGCGGCCATCGGCCAGGGTGGCGCCGTGCTTCAGCCACTGCCACACCTGGGTGCGGGAGATTTCCGCCGTGGCGGCATCTTCCATCAGGTTGTGCAGCGGCACGCAGCCATTGCCGTTGAGCCAGGATTCGACGTAGCCGATGCCGACATTGACGTTGTTGCGCAGGCCGGCCTCGGTGATCTGCCCTTCCGGGCAGGTCAGCAGGTCGGCGGCCTTCACGCCGTACTTGAACTGCTTGGAAACCTGGTTCGGCTCCGGCATGTTCTCGTTGAACACGTCCAGCGCCACCTGCACCAGGCCCGGATGCGCCACCCAGGTGCCGTCGTGGCCGTTCTTCACCTCGCGCAGCTTGTCGATGCGCACCTTGGCGAAGATCTGCTGATTCAGTTCCTCGTTGTTCTTCACCGGGATGAAAGCGGCCATGCCGCCCATCGCCTGCGCGCCGCGCTTGTGCGTGGTCTCGCACAGCAGCTTGGAATACTTGTCGAGGAAGTGCTTGTCCATCGTCACCTGCAGGCGATCCGGCACCATCCAGTCGGTGCGGTTCCTGAGGGTCTTGATGACGCTGAAGATGTAATCCCAACGGCCGCAGTTGAGCGCCACGATGTGGTCGCGCATCTCGTACAGGATCTCGTCCATCTCGAACGCGGCCCAGATCGTCTCGACCAGCACCGTGGCCTTGATCGTGCCCTTGGGCAGGCCCAGTTCCTTCTGCGCATCCAGGAAGATCGCATTCCACAGCCGCGCTTCCAGATGCGACTGCATTTTCGGCAGGTAGAAATACGGGCCGCTGCCGCGCTTGATCAGTTCCTTCGCGTTATGGAAGAAGTACAGCGCGAAATCCAGGATGCCGCCGGGGATCGGCTTGCCATCGACCAGCACATGCTTTTCCAGCAGGTGCCAGCCGCGCGGACGCACGATCAGCGTTGCGACTTCCGGGTTGAGTTTGTATTCCTTACCCTCGGGCGAGCTGAAGCTGATCGTGCGGCGTACCGCATCGCGCAGGTTGATGTGCCCCTGCACCATCAGCTCCCACGTCGGCGCCGCCGAATCCTCGAAATCCGCCATGAAGCACTTGGCGCCGGAATTCAGCGCGTTGATGATCATCTTGCGGTCCACCGGACCGGTGATCTCGACGCGGCGATCCTGCAGATCCGCCGGAATGCCCTTGATGCTCCACTTGCCGCTGCGGATCTTCTTGGTTTCCGGAAGGAAATTCGGCAGCTTGCCGGCGTCGATCCTGGCCTGCCGCTCCACGCGCAACGCCATCAGCTGTTCGCGGCGCGGGCCGTGCTTGCGCACCAGCTTGGCGACGAACTTCAGTGCTTCGGGCGTAAGCACCTTGCGGTACGCCGGGGTCAGCGCACCAATGACTTCGATACCCTTGTTAACGCTCATCCTAAACTCCTGCCTGTTCTTGGGCGCGCGTTCTGACGACGCCCTTGGGGTGAAGGTACGCCGCGAAAGGCGCGCATTATACTCGCAAACACATTTCTCGTTGCAATGCAACAAATTCGATGCACGCCGTCACGGCGGCCATTGCGAAGTGTCACGGCTTCGGGCATAAGCGAAGATTGGCCCCGCCTGAAACAGCTCCGCCGGAACCCTTTCCGGCCGGCTTCCCGACAGCTGCCCGCCGCACTCCGGCCGCCACCCGCGGACGGCCGCAGCAGGACATTCAGGACGCCACCACAGCTCCTGCGGGCACCACCGGTCCCAGGCGCTTGTGCAGCTCGCGCCGCAGGAAGTACAGGTTCATCAGCATCTGCACCACCGTGGCGGCCACGGAGATGACCCACACCCACAGCGGCCGGAACCCGGCGTGGTAGGACAGCGCCCAGGACGGCCCCACGACCAGCGCGATGCGCGTGGCCGAACTGATCAGCGTCGGAATGGTGTTGCCCAGGCCGGACAGCACACCGAAGCTGGCGAAGGCCACCGATACCGCCATCAGGTTGAAGGCGATGACCCGCAGGAATTCGGTGCCGCCCGCCAGCACCGCCGGCTCTGACGAAAACGCCCCCACCAGCGCGGCGGGAAACAGCTCCGCCACCACGAACAGCGGCAGCGCGCAGGCCAGGCCCAGCTTGAGCGAGGCGCTGAAGGTCTCCCGCACCCGGTGGCCCAGCCGCGCGCCGTAGTTCTGCCCGGCCACCGCCGAAGCGGCGAAGCTGATCGAGAACACCGGCATCATCGCCGCCTGCAGCAGGCGCTGGCCGATGCCGAAAGCGGCCTGCTCGGCGGCGCCGAACGGCCGTAGCACCGCCGTGATGAACAGCATGTAGCAAACCATCAGGGCGAACTCCATCGCAGACGGCAGGCCGATCCTGACGATGCGCCAGATGGTCGCCGCCTGCGGCAGCCATTCGCCCGGACGCAGCCTCAGGTAGGTCTGCGGCCGCAGGAAATACAGCCACAGGCCGATCACCGAGGCCACCACCGATATAAACGTCGCCAGGCCGGCGCCCGCCACCCCCAGCCGCGGCAGGCCGAACCAGCCGAAGATCAGCAGGGGCGCCAGCACCATGTTCAGGATCGCGCTGGCGATCTGCGCGACCGTGCCCGGCTTCATGTTGCCGGTACCGCCGAGTGCCGAACCCATGATCATCATCGGGTACTGCAGCGCCATCGACGGAATGAACCAGGCCATGTACGCCAGGGCATAGTCGGCGGTCTGCGCATCGGCGGCGAAGGCCCGGCTGTAGGCACCCTGCCCCAACCAGGCCAAGGCGGCGAACAGCAGCGACAACACCAGCGCCAGCCCCAGCGCCTGGTTGAAGACGTGGTGCGCCTCCTCGTGGTCCTTGCGTCCCACCGCCTGGGCCACCAGCGAGCGGGTGCCCACCGCCAGCATCTGCGACAGCGCCATTGTCACCATCATCAGGTTGCTGGCCAGGGTCACCGCCGCCTGCGCGGCCGCGCCGAGCCGGCCGACCCAGTAAATGTCGATCAGGCTGTACAGGGTCTGCACCAGCATGCCGACCATCATGAAGGCAACCAGGCCCAGCAGCTGCCGCATGATGGGGCCTTGCGTAAGGTCTTTCATTGGATCGAAGCCGGGGGAAAAGTGGACGCGGCGTAGGCTACTCGCCCGCCCCGTCCGCGACAACTGCTTTGGGATGGCTGCAACGGCCCCCGCCGCGATCCCGCGGCACAACCGCAGTTGCCGCCCGCTATCGCACCGCCGCCCGGCGGTGGCCCGGCTTCAGCCGTGGATCGGTTGCTCCGACACCACGATGCCGTCGGCATCGGCATACAACCAGGCGCCGGGGGTGAAAGTCACGCCGGCGAACGTCACCACCTTGTCCACCTGGCCCGAGTGCAGTCCCCGCTCGCTCTTGCGCGGGTGCAGCCCCATCGCCTTGATGCCCAGGTCCTGCGCCGCCAGCTCTTCCGAATCGCGCACGCAGCCGTGAACCACGATGCCGGCCCAGCCGTTCTT
This sequence comes from Nevskia sp., assembly GCA_028291705.1. Lineage (GTDB taxonomy): Bacteria > Pseudomonadota > Gammaproteobacteria > Nevskiales > Nevskiaceae > Nevskia. The sequence goes on along the minus strand of JAQGNS010000333.1, from coordinate 14,471 downwards.
CACCGCCAGCACGCCCAGGTTGCCGCCGACCAGCGCGCAGCGCCGCGAGCCGCCGCCGTCGATCACCAGCACGTGCCCCTTGCCCGGGCCTTCCAGCGCCGTGCGCACCAGCGTGTTGTCCTCGAACACCTTCAGCGTCTTGATCACGCCGTGGAAACCCAGGTTGCCGCCGAAGTCGCCGAACTCGGGTTCACAGACCTGGGCTTCGGGATGGGCGTCGGAAAGATCGGTGGTGGCGAGGCTCATGGGACGGTTCCGGTACGGTGGAGAATTAGCGTGTGCCGCGGCGCGCCAGCAGCGGCGTGGCCAGGGCGAACAGGGTCAGGCCGATGAAGGCGAACAGCGTCCATTCCGGCAGGGCGATGCCCAGCCATTGCGCGTCGATCTTGGCGCAGTTGCCTTCGCCCTTCAGCACGTAGGTAATCACGTTCTGCAACGGCATCAGCTTCATCAGGTAGCCCAGCGTCGGCCCGCAGGACGGCACCTGGTCCGCGGGGAGCGACTGCAGCCACACCTGGCGCCCGGCGATGCCGGCACCGATCAGCGCGGCCAGGCCCGCCAGCAGGGCGTAGATCCAGCGCCCGCCGCCAGCCTTCGGACCATGTAACGCCCCGATCAGGAAAAACAGGGCGCTGCCGCACATGGCCACCCGCTGGAAAATGCACATCGCGCAGGGCTCGAAGCCCTTGGCGTGCTGCAGATACAGCGCGAAGGCCATGCCGAAGACGCAGCCCAGGAAGCCGAGCGCGGACAGGGCGCGAAAACTGAGTCTCGTCATGAAGAGCAATAGCCGGGTAAAAAGCATAAAGAGGGAAGCCGCAGGTGCGGCGCAATGGACCGCAGATTAGCGGCTGGAGTTCCGGCTCGCAATGACGATAAACGGTGGCCACCGGCACGCCGCTGTACGTCACGAAGCAGAAGGCCGATACTCCCCCACGGCCGGAGGAGACTATAAAAATGAAGCCGCTAAGCCCGATGGACGCGATGTTCCTGTGGATGGAGCACCGGCGCCAGCCGATGCACGTTGCCGGTTTGCAGCTCTACTCGCCGCCGCCCGGCGCGGGGCCGGACTTCATCCAGGAACTGGTGGAGAACTTCCGCAAGCACACCGAGGCCAGGCCGCCGTTCAACCTGCGCCCGGTGTTCAAGCTCGGCCACTGGTTCTGGACCGAGGACGAGGAGTTCGAACTCGACTACCACCTGCGTCACTCCGCCCTGCCCCGTCCCGGACGCATCCGCGAACTGCTCGGCCTGGTATCGCGCCTGCACGGCACCCTGATGGATCGCAGCCGCCCGCTGTGGGAGATGAACATCATCGAGGGACTGGCCGACGGCCGCGTCGCCGTCTACGTCAAGGTGCACCACGCCATGTTCGACGGCGTCGCCGCCACCCGCATGCTGCAGAACTCCCTGTCCGAAGACCCGGAGGAGCAGAAGCTGCCGGTCTGGGCGCAGGAACCGCGCCGCCGCGGCGCCAAGGCCGTGTCGGTACCCGCCGCCGCGCACAAGCTGCTGCAGCCCCTGTTCGACGCCGTGAAAGTGGGCAAGGACATCGCCCCCGGCATCGGCAGCGGCCTGTGGGAAATCGTGCGCTCCTCCCAGTCCAACCCGGCCGACGCGCAGCCCTTCCACGCGCCCGCCACCATGTTCAACGTGAAGATTTCCGGCTCGCGCCGCTTCGCCGCCCAGTCCTATTCGATCGCCCGCCTGAAGAAGCTGGGCAAGCGCAACAGCGCCACCCTCAACGACGTCAGCCTGGCCATCTGCGCCGGCGCCCTGCGCAAATACCTGCTGGCGCATGACGCCCTGCCGGACAAGCCGCTGATCGCCATGGTGCCGGTGTCGATCCGCGGCGAAGGCCAGGAAGGCGGCAACCAGGTCAGCATGATCCTGGCCAACCTCGCCACCCACGTCGAAGATCCGGCGGAGCGCCTCCAGCTGATCATGCAGTCCACCGCCCAGGCCAAGCAGCGCATCAGCAAGATGTCGCGCCTGCAGCAGATGGCCCATGCCGCCGCCATGACCACCCCGCTGGGCGCCACCATGCTCACCGGCCAGGCCGGCAAGCGCCCGATCTTCAACGTGGTCATCTCCAACGTGCCCGGGCCGAAGGAAGCGCTGTACATGAACGGAATCCACCTGGAGGAGACCTATCCCATCTCCATCCCCTTCGACTACGCCGCCCTCAACATCACCCTCAACGGCTGCTGTGACCACCTCGGCTTCGGCTACACCGCCTGCCGCCGCTCCGTCCCCGGCCTGCAGCGCATGCTCGACTACACCGAGGAAGCACTGGAGGAGCTGGAGGCTATTTAACGCTGCGCTATCTCCGGGTTAGGCTGTGCGCCTTCGCCCCTGCCTGGAGCAACACGGATGAGCCTGAGCGTACGCCTCGAACAAGTAGGTGGTCCCGAGGTACTGCAACTTGTGGATGCGCCCGTACCCCCGCCCGGCCCCGGTCAGCTGCGGGTGCGGCATCAGGCCATCGGCCTCAACTTCATCGAGATCTACCAGCGCAGCGGCGTCTACAAGATTCCGCTGCCGGGCGGCCTGGGCGCGGAAGCCGCCGGCATTGTCGACGCGGTCGGGCCGGAGGTCGGCGGTTTCGCCGTGGGCGACCGCATCGCCTACGCCGGCGGCCCGCTCGGCGCCTACAGCGAAGAACGCCTGCTGCCGGCCGCCAACGCGGTGAAACTGCCGGCCGGCGTCAGCAGCGAAGCCGCGGCCGCGCTGATGCTCAAGGGCATGACCGCCTGGTACCTGCTGCACCAGACCTTCCCGGTACGGCCCGGCCACACCCTGCTGGTGCATGCCGCCGCCGGCGGCGTCGCCAGCATTCTGGTGCCCTGGGCCAAGCACCTAGGCGCCACCGTCATCGGCACCGCCGGTTCGCCCGAAAAAGCGGAGCTGGCCAAGGCGGCCGGCTGCGACCACGTCCTGCTCTACCGCGACCGTGAATTCGCACCTGAAGTGCGCCGCCTCACTGGCGGCGCCGGCGTCGACGTGGTCTACGACTCGGTGGGCAAAGACACTTTCGCCGGCTCGCTCGATTCGCTCAGGCGCCGCGGCATGATGGTCAGCTTCGGCAACGCCTCCGGCAAGGTGCCGCCGTTCGAGCCGATCCTGTTATCGGAAAAAGGCTCCCTGTTCCTGACCCGGCCGACACTGGCGCACTACACCGGCACCCGGGCCGAACTGGAAACGGCGGCGAATGCCCTGTTTGAAGTGATTACCCAAGGCATCATCCAGCCGCAGATCCGCCAGCGCTACCCGCTGCGGGAAGTCGCCCGGGCCCAGACTGAACTGGCCGGCCGCCACACCACCGGCAGCAGCGTGCTGCTGCCCTAGCCGGGCCGGTACGGGACCCAAAGAAAAAGCCGCCGTCGCTCCAGGAGCGATGGCGGCCCGTTTGCAGCCGAACCGGTCAGGCCGCGGCGTAGATCTGGTGACTGTGGTGGGTCTTCGGCTCCCACATCTCGATGCCGCGCTCGATCTCGGCCAGCTGGATCAGGCTGTCACCAGTCAGCGAGGCCGTGTCGACGAAGGCCGCTTCCAGCACGCGGATCACGCCGCGGATGTTGCCGTGCCAGCGGCAGGCGCGCATCGCCTTCCAGCTTTCCAGGCTCATCCCGGTCGGGGCTTTCCAGTCCTTGCACGGAGCGGCCAGGCGGGCCAGAGCGCCGGCCACCACCGCGATCATGTCTTCCTCGCGGCGATTCAGTTCCGGCACTTCCAGGCGCGCCGCGCCCAGGCGGGTGAACTCGTCGAGATTGACGCCGCTCTGCAGGTGCTGCCAGCTGCGGTTGGTGGCATAGAGCAGCGCGCATTCCATCTGCCGCTTGGCGGAGGCGCCGTAGGGCATGTACTGACCCTGGTCGAGCACTTCCATCAGCACTTCCATCACGGCGCCGGCGATCTCATGGCTCTCGTCCATGAAGCAGACGCCGTCACGGGCGGTGGTCAGCGCACCGTTGCGGGCCGCGGCGCCGGGGAAGGCGCCGGAAACGTGGCCGCACAGCAGGGACTTGATCGCCGCCTTGTCGCCGACGTTTTCCGCGGCGAGGTTGACCGCCACCCACTGGCCGAGGCCGCGAATCAGGTAGTAGTAATAGGCGATGGTGGTCTTGCCGCTGCCGGGGCCGCCCATCAGGATGGCCCGGGTCACGCCGTTGCGGGCGAAGCCGCGCACGCGCGCCACCAGGGACTGCAGCTCCGGGCTGAACACGTAGAAATTCTTGAAGACGCTGTTCTCGATCTCGGCCGAGGCCGGCATGCGGATGACGTTTTCCTCCGTCACCCGGAGCAGGCGCTGCGGCAGCTGGGCGGCGATGGAGTCGACGTCGCCGCCGACCATCAGGCGCATCCCGGACAGGCGGCCGGCGATGGCGCGCTTGTCGAGCCAGTTGCCCAGGGCCACGAACTGCGAGGTGTAGATCGCCACGATCAGCACGGTGTGGTGGCCGTTCTTGCGCGCTTCCAGCACCCGGTCGGCAATGGTGTCGAGCTGCGAGGGGTCGATGAACAGGCTCAGCACGAACTCGCTGTTCAGCGGCCGGTCGGCGCCGTGCTCGAGGGGCGAGATGAATTCGAAGCGCTGGCCTTCCGGCACATGCCGCTGCAGCAGCGCCAGACCGTCGCGGTCGGTGCGGACCACTTCCGGCCCAACCACCGTCAGATAAGCCGGCGGCCGCGCATCGGCCGTGTGCAACTGCTCTACCTTGGAACCCTTGCCAAACATCGCCGCATCTCCCTGGAGCATCTGCCTAGGCATGAAGGCTAACCGGACGCACCGGCAAACCCGAAGGTCGCCGACGAACAGAACCGTGCTCCCGACGAGCGGTTCAGGTTGCTGTCCCCCTACGTCCATCCACCGCGTGCGGAACCGCCGCACGGCGGCATTCCGCAATCCTCAGGCCATTGTCGCGCAGTCCGCATCGCGCCTGCTGCCTGACAATTCACATTCCACCAGAGAATACCAGCCTCCCGCCTTGTGCGCCGGTCGTTTTTTCGTCCCGGCGCCGGCGGCTGTCAGCCCCCGCTGCCGCCCGGCCCCTTGATCCCTCCGGTGGTGAGCCCGGCGGGATCCAGCAACTCCTTCAGCTCCTCGATATGGAGCTTGGTGTTCTCTTTCGCCACGTCCAGGACCGGCCGCCCTTCCTTGTAGGCCTGCTTGGCGATGGCCGCGCCCTTTTCATAGCCGATGACGCTGTTGAGGGCCGTGATCAGGATCGGGTTGCGCGCCAGCGCGCCCTTGATCTGGGCTTCGTTGACGCTGAAGCCGGCGATGGCCGAATCGGCCAGCAGGCGCGACACATTGGCCAGCAGCTCGATCGACTGCAGCAGGTTGTAGGCGATCACCGGCAGCATCACGTTGAGCTGGAAATTGCCGGCCTGTCCGGCGATGGTGATGGTGGCGTCGTTGCCGATCACCTGGGCCGCCACCATGACGGTGGCTTCCGGGATCACCGGGTTGACCTTGCCCGGCATGATGCTGGACCCCGGTTGCAGGGCCGGCAGGGCGATCTCGCCCAGCCCCGCCAGCGGCCCGGAGTTCATCCAGCGCAGGTCGTTGGAAATCTTGGTCAGCGATACCGCGATGGTCTTCAACGCCCCGGACAGCTCCACCGCGGCGTCCTGGCTCGACAGGCTCTCGAAGTAATCCGGGCTGGGCTCGAAGGCGATGCCGGTGCGCTTGGCCAGCAGTTTGGCGAATTTCACCCCGAACTTGGGGTGGGCGTTGATGCCCGTGCCCACCGCCGTGCCGCCCTGGGCCAGCCGCCGGATGCGCGGACCGCAGGCCTTGAGGCGGTCGATGCCGTTGTGGATCTGCTGCGACCAGCCGCCCAGCTCCTGGTCGAAACGCACCGGCATGGCGTCCATCAGGTGGGTGCGGCCGGTCTTGGTCACCCCTTTCAGGCTCTTGGCCTTCTTGTCGATGGCCTTGCCCAGGTGCTTCAGGGCCGGCAGCAGCTGCTCGCGCAGCGCCAGGGAGGCCGAAACGTGGATGGCGGTGGGAATGGTGTCGTTGGAGGACTGGCCCAGGTTGACGTGGTCGTTGGGATGCACCTTGTCGCGCACCACCCGGCTGGCGAGGTGGGCGATGACCTCGTTGGCGTTCATATTGGTGGAGGTGCCGGAGCCGGTCTGGAACACGTCGATGGGGAACTGGGCGTCGTGCTTGCCCCCCGCCACCTCCAGCGCCGCCGCCACGATGGCCTGGGCGATGGCGTCGTCCAGCAGGCCCAGCTCGACGTTGACCTCGGCCGCCGTGGCCTTGATCAGGCCTAGGGCGCGGATGAAGCCGCGCGGCATATGCAGGCCTGAAACCGGGAAATTATCGACCGCGCGCTGGGTCTGGGCGCCCCACAGGGCTTGCTCGGGCACCCGCAGTTCGCCCATGCTGTCATGCTCGACGCGGAAACCACTGTTTGCTGCCTGCTTGGTCATGGTTCAGACCCCTGGTTACTAAAGGATCCAGGGCTAGCGCAAACCGATACCCCACCCCGGTCAGCTAAAATGCGCCCCGATCTTAACAAACGCAGATGACACGATGAATCTCACCTCGCTGACCGCGCTTTCGCCGATCGACGGCCGCTACGCCGAAAGGACCTATGGCCTGCGCAAGATCTTCAGCGAGTATGGCCTGATCCGCTACCGGGTGCAGGTGGAGGCACGCTGGCTGGAAGCCCTGGCCGCCCACCCCGGCATCCCCGAGGTACCGGCCCTGTCGGCCGAGGCGGTGCAGCGCCTCAACGTCATCGCCGACCAGATCGAGGTGGAGGACGCCCAGCGGGTCAAGGTGATCGAGGCCACCACCAACCACGACGTCAAGGCGGTGGAGTACTACCTCAAGGAAAAGATCGGCAACAGCGAGGAGCTGTCGGCGGTCAAGGAATTCATCCATTTCGCCTGCACCTCCGAGGACATCAACAACCTCGCCTACGCCCTGATGCTGCGCGACGCACGCAGCCAGGTGCTGTTGCCGGCCCTGGACAAGCTGATCGGCTCGCTGTCCACCCTGGCGCGGCGCTACGCCGACCAGCCGATGCTGGCCCGCACCCACGGCCAGCCGGCCAGCCCCACCACCCTGGGCAAGGAAATGGCGGTGTTCGCGCAGCGCCTCAAGCGCCAGCGCAAGCAGCTGGCCGAGGTCGAAATCCTCGGCAAGATCAACGGCGCCGTGGGCAACTACAACGCCCACATGGTCGCCTACCCGGACGTGGACTGGGCGCAGTTCGGCGGCGACTTCGTGCGTAGCCTGGGCCTGCTGCCCAGCCCGGCCACCACCCAGATCGAGCCGCACGACTTCATCGCCGAGTATTTCCACGCGCTGATGCGCGCCAACACCATCCTCATCGACTTCTGCCGCGACGTCTGGGGCTATATCTCGGTCGGCTATTTCGGCCAGAAGACGGTGGAAGGCGAAGTCGGCAGCTCGACCATGCCGCACAAGGTCAACCCGATCGACTTCGAGAACGCCGAAGGCAACCTGGGCATGGCCAACGCCATCCTCGGCCACCTCACCGAGAAGCTGCCGATCTCGCGCTGGCAGCGCGACCTCACCGACTCCACCGTGCTGCGCAACCTCGGCGTTGGCGTGGCCCATGCCGTGGTCGCCTTCCAGGCCATGGACAAGGGCATCAGCAAACTCACCGCTGACGCCCACCGCATGGGCCGCGATCTCGACGACAACTGGGAAGTGCTGGGCGAGGCGATCCAGACGGTGATGCGCCGTCACGGCCTGCCCGAGCCCTACGAACAGCTCAAGCGCCTGACCCGCGGCCAGAAACTGGGCCGTGAGGCCATCCGCGCCTTCGTCCAGGAACTGGCCCTGCCGGAAGCCGACAAGCAACGCCTGCTGACGATGACCCCGGGCAGCTACATCGGCAACGCCGCCGACCAGGCCAATTCCCTCAAGTAAGCCCCGGCAGGATCACGCCCCCTTGGAAGACACTGCCGCCAGCCCGCCGCAACTCCTCGACGGCCGCGCCGCCTTCGCCGCCCAGGCGCTGGATCTGGTGCGTGGCGCCCGCGGCGAACTGCTGCTGCTCAGCGATTCCCTGGAACGCAGCCTTTACGGCGGCGAGGCCTTCGCCGACGCGGTGAAGACCTTCCTGCTCGGTAGCGAGCGCGCCCGCCTGCGCGTGTTCGTCAACCGGCCGCAGGAAGCCACGCAGAACGTGCCCTACCTGCTTGAGCTGAGCCAGCGCATCAGCAGCCGTTTCGAATTCCGCGAGCCCTCCGAGGCCCAGCAGGCCGGCGGCGGCAACCGCGGCGAATGGCTGCTGGCCGACCGCCGCGTGCTGCTGGAACGGCGCGACCCGGAAAGCCTGGAAGCCCGCTACTGGGCCGAGGAACCGCAGCGCGGCAAGCTGCGCGCCGAGGCCTTCGAGGCCCTCTGGAACGAGGCGCAGCCGGCGCAGGAACTGCGCAGCCTGGGCATCTGAATGGCCGCCACAGCCGGCCGGGCGGCCGAACCGGCGGGGGTCCGTCACGGTCCAAGTTGTACTCCGAGACCCCTGAGGGGCATCCCGCAATGAACTCCACACCCGGCATCCTGCGCCCGTCGCTCGCCGTCCTGCTCGCCGCGACCCTGCTGGGCGCCTGCGCCACGCCCGACACACGCATCCGCCAGAACCTGGGCGTCTACAACAACTATCCGCCGGCGGTGCAGGAAAAGATCCGCGCCGGGCAGATCGACATCGGCTTCACCCCGGACATGGTGAACCTGGCCCTGGGCGAACCCGACCGCAAGTTCTCCCGCACCAGCGCCGAAGGCAACTCCGAAGTCTGGGCCTGGCACGACAGCAAACCGATGTTCAGCTTCGGTGTGGGCGGCGGCAGCTACGGTGGCGGTGGGTTCGGCGGCGGCGGCGTGGGCGTCACCACCGGCGGCGACCAGAACGACGACAAGCTGCGCGTGGTGTTCGTCAACGGCCTGGTGGCCTCAATCGAAAAGGTCTCGAAGTAACGCCCAGCCCGATCCCGGCTGAATCCGCGTGGCCTTATTTGGCTTTCGCCGCCCCAGCCACCGACTGCACCGCATCGGCCATGGCCTTGGCCACCTCCGCCGCGGTGCCCGCATCCCCGGCATCGGATTGCAGCGTCATGCCGCATTGCGGCTTGACCGTCAGCGCGCCCTTCACCGGCAGCGCGATCGCCTGCACGTAGCGCGGATCGGAGAAGCGGAAGTGCACGGTGTGCATGACCAGGCGCGGTGCCGCACCGGGCTTGGACAGCGTGCTCTGATACTGGATCGTCGCGTTGCGGCAGGCCGGGAACAGGAACACGTTCTTCGCCGCGCCCAACACCTCGGCCGCGCGCCGGCTGTCCAGTTCCAGCGCGGAAGAGGGCGGCGGTTCCACACTCAGTACCGCCACCGCCGGCACGTCATCCCCGGCAAAGCTCACCAGCCGTGCCGGCACGGTATCCGACGACATGCCCGGGCAGCCTTGATCGAGCTGGCGCAGGAACATGAATACATTCAGGTCTTCGTCGAAGGCGGCATCCGCCGCCACCGCCGGCACCTTGTCCGGCCGCGAGCAGGGATTGGGACCGCTCGAGCCCACCGCGATCAGACCCGTCACCGTCAATTCCGCAGCGGTCGTGATATAGCTCGCCAAGTGATCGGTCACCGTCACGTTGACTGTACTCAGCACATCCGAGTCGGAAGCGGTGATCAGGTTCAGCGCCGTGGTCTTATACCAGTGATCCTCACCGGCAATCATCAGCACATTGGTGCGCGCGGGATCGGCCGCCGTGGCGGCGCTGACCGTCATCTCGCCGCCGGGATCCTTCTTGAAGTGCAGCGCGGTGGTCCACAGCGCGTACTGGCCGCGCGTTTCGTTCAGCCCCCGCGGCGTGGTCACGCTTTTGTCGGCCTGGCGATATTCGACCACCGGCGCGCTCGAACAGGCGGCCAGGACGAGTACCGCGGCCGCGCAGCCCAGCGCCATCAAGCTGCCGAACGCGCCCGACATCGCTCTTTCAATCCGCTTCATCGCAATCCCCGAGCCGCTCCGGACGGCGTCCCTTGCCGTCGAACCGGATGATGGTGTTCAGGACCTGCTTTGAACCTGATTCAGGGCCTGGCCGCGATTATTCGTTCGCGGCGATCCAATAACTGTGACCGGCTTCCGGTTACGAACAGCTTCCGGTCCGGGCAGTGATTCCGCTCCCGCGTCTACTCTTCCGGCGCCACCGCTTCCCGCTCACGGATCCAGGCCCGTACCGACTCCGGAATCGGCAAGGTCTTCTGCGCCGTGTAGTCGAACCACACCATCACACCGCGCAACACCGCCACCACCCTGCCATCCTGGAAGATCGCCGTCTGCATGTTCAAGCTGCTGCGGCCCAGCCGCGTCACCCGCGTGCCGAGTTCCAGCTCCGCCGGGTAATGCACCTGCGCCAGGAAATCACAGGCCATGCTGGCCAGGATGATGCCGTATTCCTTCCAGAATTTCGGATCGTCCTTCTCCAGCGCATCGAAGTAGGCGATGCGCCCGGATTCGCCGTAGCGGAAATACTGCACGTTGTTGACGTGCCCGAGCGCATCCATATCGCCCCAGCGCACCGTCATCGGAATGAACTGGCGGAATTCCTCGCGCGTCGGCGTGCTCATGATTGCGCCGACCGGCTCGGCGGCCACACCTTCATCGTCGCCAGGCGCTCGCGCGCAACGGCGACGACGCGCAACTTCACTTCCGGCGCGGAATTGCTCCAGGCCACGATCTCGTCGATATGCCGCCCGCAACCGAGGCAGATGTCTTTGTCATCGAGGCTACACACATCGATGCAGGGGGAAGGAACGTCCATGCCCATATTATCGCCCAGAGACACATCTCGTGCCCTCGGACGTTGTTTACCCGGCACTACACCCAACTCCGTTCGCCCCGAGTGCCGGCGTAGCCGGTGTATCGAGGGGCCAAGGTCGCACCCCGAAGAATTGCCATCCAGACCCGAGCCGAGATCTAACAACCTACTCCTCGTCCTCCCCACCCTTCCGCCGCGCACTCTTCCAGAACTGGATGCGCGGCAAGCCCCCGGCGATATCCTCGGTATGCCCCGCCATGCGGCTGGCATGCACCGCCAGCCGGAAGATCGCCAGGCACAGTTCCAGCGCCACCCGCGCGCAGGTCACCATGGTGAGGAAGGCCAGCGGCCCGATCAGCAGCAGGCGCACCAGGCCGTCCGTCAGCGAGGTGGAAAAGCCCTGCACCGCATAGGCCACCACCCACAAGGCGCTGGCGATGATGGCCAGCACGAACAGCGTCGGCAGCATGCGCGGCGTCAGCAGCCGCCGGAATTGCAGGTCGAACAGATTGCGCAGGAACTCGCCGGCCTTGGCCGGCCATTCCTTCCAGGCGCCCATGCCACCGTTGTCATCGTCAGCCATGCCAATGCTCATTAACCCCTGTCATCCTGAGCGCAGCGAAGGATCTGGCCGCCGACCCAACCCGTAGAGCCTCCGCACGTTCAAAGCGTCGCCGCCAGGCGGCTACCCTGATTGATCGCGCGCTTGGCATCGAGTTCCGAAGCCACGTCGGCGCCGCCGATGCGGTGCGGCTTCAGCCCGGCCGCCAGCAGGGGCGCTTCGAGTTCGCGCAGCGGCTCCTGGCCGGAGCAGAGCACGATGGTGTCCACTTCCAGCAACTGCGCGTTCTCGCGCTTCTCACCGTAGGTGATCAGCAGGCCGCGCTCGTCGATGGCCTCGTAATTCACCCCGCCGATCATCTCGACCTTCTTCATCTGCAAGGCCGCGCGATGGATCCAGCCGGTGGTCTTGCCCAGCCCGGCGCCGGGCTTGCTCGCTTTGCGCTGCAGCAGGTAGACCTGCCGCGCCGGCGGCTCCACCTGCGGCCGGCCGCGCGCCACGCCACCACGTTCCAGCGCGGGATCGGTGACGCCCCACTCCTTTTCCCAGACCTTCAGGTCCAGCGTCGGCGAATGACCGTCGCCCACCAGGAATTCCGACACGTCGAAGCCGATGCCGCCGGCGCCGACCACGGCGACGGTCTTGCCCACCGGCTTGCCGCGCAACAGCACGTCGACATAGGACAGCACCTTGCCCGACTGCTCCGCCGCTTCCTGTCCCTTGATCTTCGGATCGCGCGGCGACACGCCGGTGGCGATCACGACTTCGTCGTACTTGCCCTGGATCAGATCCTCGGCCGTGATGCGCCGGTTGAGATGCAGCTTCACCCCGGTTGTTTCGATCTTGCGGCGGAAGTAGCGCAGCGTCTCGTGGAATTCTTCCTTGCCCGGGATGCGCTTGGCCATGTTGAACTGGCCGCCGATCTCGCCGCCGCTCTCGAACAGGTCCACCACGTGGCCGCGCTCGGCCAGCACCGTGGCGCAGGCGAGGCCAGCCGGCCCGGCGCCGATCACCGCGATGCGCTTCTCCTGCAGCGCCGGCTCATAGTTCAGCTCGGTCTCGTGGCAGGCGCGCGGGTTGACCAGGCAGGACGCCGTCTTGAGCTGGAAGGCATGGTCGAGGCAGGCCTGGTTGCAGGCGATGCAGGTATTGATCTCGTCGGCGCGGTTCTGCGCCGCCTTGTTGACGAAGTCCGCGTCGGCCAGCAGCGGCCGCGCCATCGACACCATATCGGCGCAGCCATCGGCCAGCACCTGCTCCGCCACGTCCGGCGCATTGATGCGGTTGGTGGTGCACAGCGGAATGCCGACTTCGCCCTTGAGCTTCTTCGTCACCCAGGCGAAGGCCGCGCGCGGCACCGAGGTGGCGATGGTCGGCACCCGTGCTTCATGCCAGCCGATGCCGGTATTGATGATGGTGGCGCCGGCCTTTTCCACCGCCTTGGCCAGGGTCACCACTTCCTCCCAGCTCTGTCCGTCCGGAATCAGGTCCAGCATCGACAGGCGGTAGACGATGATGAAATCCTTGCCCACCTTCTCGCGCATGCGCGTCAGGATCTCCACCGGCAGGCGCATGCGGTTGGCATAGGCGCCGCCCCACTCGTCGGTGCGCTTGTTGGTATGCGTCACCAGGAACTGGTTGATGAAATAGCCTTCCGAGCCCATCACCTCGACGCCGTCATAGCCGCCTTCACGCGCCAGCTGCGCGCAGCGCACGAAGGCGTCGATCTGCTTCTCCACGCCGCGGGTGGAAACGGCGCGGGGGGTGAACGGCGTGATCGGGCTCTTGATGCGCGAAGCGGAAACCGAGAACGGGTGATAGCCGTAACGGCCCGAGTGCAGGATCTGCAAGGCGATCTTGCCGCCCTCGCGATGCACCGCGTCGGTGATCTGCCGATGCTCTTTCGCCGCGCCGCTGCTGCTCAGCTTCGACGCGAACGGCGACACCCAGCCGGCGATGTTCGGCGAGAACCCGCCGGTGACGATCAGGCCCACGCCGCCGCGCGCGCGCTCGGCAAAATATTGCGCGAGCCGCGGGAAGTGCTTGCTGCGGTCTTCCAGGCCGGTATGCATCGAACCCATCAGCACGCGGTTGCGCAGCGTGGTGAAGCCGAGATCGAGCGGGGCCAGCAGATGCGGATAAGCGGAGGTGGACAAAGCGAAAACTCCCAATGACGAATTAGCTTGTTTCAACAGTCCGCGCCAGGGACGGCGCGGTGCGTGTCAGGACGACATACTGACGACCAAACACTGCGGATATTAGCCGCTTGCCGCCGGCCTGCGTTGGCTGCGCGGACGCGCGCGCGCTGCGCCAGGGCCATGCTGCCAACATTCCCCCAGGGCCCAGAATGGTGCATGCAATCACTCATCCACGGCCGCGTGCGGCTGGAAGTCAAAGACGGCATCGCCTGGGTGCGCCTGTCGCGCCCGGAGAAATTCAACGGCCTGGACTGGGACCTGCTGCAAGGCCTGGTCGGCGCCGCGCGCGCGGTGCGACGCAATCCTGAAGTGCGCGCCGTGATCCTGCACGGCGAAGGCCCCGCCTTCAGCTCCGGCCTGGACTTCGGCACCTTCACCAAGCAGCCGCTGCGCATGGTGCGCGCCTTCCTCAAGTACGGCCGCAGCACCAACCTGTTCCAGGAAGCCTGCTGGTGCTGGCGCAAACTGCCGGTACCGGTGATCGCCGCCCTGCATGGCCGTTGCTACGGCGGCGGTTTCCAGATCGCCCTGGCCGCGGACTTCCGCATCGCCACGCCGGATTGCGAATGCTCCATCATGGAAATCAAATGGGGCCTGATCCCCGACATGACCGGCACCGTCACCCTGCGTGAACTGGTGCCGATCGACGTGGCCAAGCAACTCACCATGAGCGGCCGCCTGTTCAGCGGCGCCGAAGCGAAGCGGCTGAACCTGGTGACGCAGGTCGCCGAAGATCCCCTCGCCGCCGCCGAAGCCATGGCCCGTGAGCTGATGACCCGCTCGCCGGACGCCGTGGCCGCCGCCAAGTCCCTGTTCCACCGTAGCTGGTTCGCCAGCGTGCGGCGCGCCTTCGCCATCGAGAGCCGCATCCAGTTCCGCCTGCTGCGCGGCGACAACCA
>JAQGNS010000330.1 GCA_028291705.1 Nevskia sp. | reverse complement strand
CGGTGATTGATGGGTCCCCTGCGCTTCTCGGCCAAGGTGGGCGTTTTAGACAGGCCATCCCTGGCCTGTCTAAAACGGCTTCGGCATCCATGCCTCGCCCGCGTCTACGCGCGGCTATTCCACCTTGGCCTGTGATGCTCGGCGCAGCCACACGGGGGGAACGTCAAAAGCGGAGAAGCAACAGCGAAAAGCAAAGCCGCGAAAGGCGGATTACGCTTCGCTAATCCGCCCTACCGTGCGACCTAAAGAGAGAGGCTCAGGTCGGGTTGCTGTTCTCAGTTGTAATGATTCAATGGGGTATTTGGGCTTATCAAAAATTTGTAGCTGGTTCTCTTTCCCCACTGCCAACAAAATCCAGTTTTTCTTTCATTCCCAAATACATCCTTGTATTCCACCATCCCATAACAGAAACAGAGGGATTCTCCTGTAGTTACTTGAGTGTAATCACTAGGAAGCAAATGTATTCGATAGGCGCTCGGATAATCTCCCCCACTTCCGATAACCAGTCCAGGAGATATATCAGCCTCTCGGCAGTTGATAAGGGTTTGCGGAGGTATAGTCCCATGGGTTCCGCCTGCGAACATTTTTGTAATGATTGCAGGCGTTCTCCCATGGTTATTAAATCGGATGTCACATTCAATAGTAGTTCCACCCACCCCCGGCTGCGGCGTAGTTTTGGCGTGCGTTACGACGATAAAAACATAAGCTCTCTCGATGTTCGGAAGAGTATCGGCTGCTCTCGTAGCAGCAGCGGCGGATTCCCTCGCGATTTTTTGATCTTCCTTGGCCCGCAAATCTCTATAGCTTTCTGCGGCGTCTGCTCGTTTAATCTCGTCTCGCGTCAATCCGCCCTGTTCTTTGTTGGACCTCTCCGTCTCTTTAAGGGTCTCATCCATAAGTTTGGCTTGAGTTTTTATCAAGGACGTTTGTTCTTCCATGATTTTGTTTTGCGCATCAGTTAGATCTGCTTGCGTCTTGTTGATATTGGTTTGACGCAGCATAACCAGCACTGTCAGGAGAGAAAAGAACGCACTAGCGATGGTTGCCGCCGTGATCCACCTATCATTATTCGGGGAATCGCTGCTGCGACCAGCGCCCATTTGGTTTTTATCTTCTTGGTGACTGAGCGCTGGCGCAGCATGGTCGGCAATAGGATTGCTCTTATCTCCACTCTGGTTATGGGCGCTTCCGATGACTTGCTGATTGTTGGCATCGGTAGAACCTCTTGGTGCTGGCTGCTGTGAATCCGCCAATGCACAGCATCCAATCAGCATCGCCCCAGCGAACCAGAATCCTTGCATTGTTCCCTCCTCTCGCTGAGCACGCGTGGACGGGGAAGCGCAGCAAATCCCGCCTTTTGTGCCCGGCATCCCAAAAGACGCTAAAAACCCTCCCAGGCCATTAATACCCCAATTCGCCCGGCAGCCTTCCCGCACCCAAAACTTTAACGCTCACCGCATGCGTGCCAACAAAAACCCTTGGCACGCATGGCACGCATGGTGTTTCCCGGCTCCGAAACCGTATGGCGGTACGATCAGCGCTTGATCGCCGCCGACTTGATCACGATCATCTTGCGCACCTGCATATCGTGCATGGTGTACGGCACACCGCCGACGTTATGCCCGGAGGTGCGCAGCCCGGCGAAGGGCATCCAGTCGACGCGGAACGCGGTGTGGTCGTTGACCATCACGGCCGAGGCGTCGAGGCGTTGGTAGCAGTGCATCGCGGTGTCGATGGACTGGGTGTACACCGCCGCCTGGAACGACACCGGCAGGCTGTTGGCGCGGGCGATGGCGTCGTCGATCTTGTCGTAGCTGTAGACGCATACCACCGGGCCGAACACTTCGAGGGTGGAGACGCGCACATCGTCCGGCGGATCGAGCAGCACCGTCGGCGCGTAGCAGGTCTCGGACAGCTTCTCGTGGCCGCACAGCACCTTGGCGCCCTTGGCCACGGCCTCGTCGACCCACTCGCCGACGCGGGTCACTTCGGCCGGGTCGATCATCGGGCCGACTTCGGTCTCCGCCACGGTGGGGTCGCCCACCTTCAGCTTGCTGGCGGAGTCCGCCAGCGCCTTGGCGAAGTTCTCCGCCTGGCTGCGTTCGACGTAGACGCGCTGCACCGACACGCAGACCTGCCCGGCGTGATAGAAGCCGCCCTTGGTCACGGAGGGAATCACCGCCTTCATGTCGGCATCCGCCGCCACGATCACCGGCGCCACGCCGCCATGCTCCAGCGCGCAGCGCGCGCCCGGCGCGAGCTGCGAGCGCAGCTTCCAGCCCACCTTGGCGCTGCCGATGAAGCTGAGGAAGGCCACGCGCGGATCGGTCGCCAGCTTGGTGGAAAGTTCGTTGTTCTCCGGCAGCAGCGGAATGCACCACTCCTCCGGCAAGCCCGCCTCGCGCAGCATCTCGACGAAGCGGAAGCAGGACAGCGGCGTCGCCTTGGCCGGCTTCACGATCACCGGGCAGCCGGCCGCGATGGCCGGGCCGACCTGGTGCGTGATCAGGTTGAGCGGATGGTTGAAGGCCGACAGCGCCACCACCACGCCGATCGGCTCGAGCTGGGTGAAGGCCAGGCGGTTGGCGCTGGAAGCGCCCACGTTCATCGGGATCACTTCGCCCTGCTGCGTGCGCAGGTGCTCGACGGCGATGCGCACCGAGTCGATGGCCCGCGCCACTTCCACCTTCGAATCCAGCAGCGGCTTGCCGCCCTCGCGCGCCGCCTCGATCGCCAGGTACTCGGCCCGCGCCTTCATCATGCTGGCGGTGCCTTCGAGAATCGAGATGCGCTTGGCCAGCGGCAGCCAGGCATCGCGATTGCGGTAAAGCTTGTGCGCCGTCGCCAGCGCATGCTCGACGGTCGCGGCATCGGCCGTCGCCACCGTGGCGATGGGCTTGCGGTCGTACGGCGCCAGCACCGTCACATCCGGCGAAGCGCTCTTCGCCCCCGGGACCTTCAAGCCATACCGTTCCGTGGTCATCGCGCGTCCTTAATTCTGGAGGGGAGGCTTCCGACTCTAGTAGCCGAACCGCCACGCCGCAAGCCCGCAACGCGGAAGGGCGGTTCCACCAGGGTCATCGCCTGAGAAAATTCGATCGTGCGATGTCCCCGAAATTCCTTCTGGCGGTTGTCCACTTCGCTGTCATCCTGAGCGCAGCGAAGAATCTGGCCTTGCGCCCAAAAAAAAGCCCGGCATCGCCGGGCTTTTTCTCAACCTCGATCCGGCTTACGCCGTTTCGAGCTGTTCCTCTTCGATCGCCTTGCGCAGCTTCTTCATCGCCGCCGATTCGATCTGGCGGATGCGCTCGGCGGAGACGCCGTATTCGTCGCCCAGCTCCTGCAAGCCGGCCTTGCTGCCGTCGCTGAGCCAGCGGCGCTGCAGGATGTCACGCGAACGGTTGTCGAGCTTTTCCAGAGCGTTATGCATGCGCGTCTCGCGACGCTCGCTCCAGTCCTCGCGTTCCAGTTCGCTGCTCGGGTCATCCGACGCGGCCAGGTAGTCCTCCGGCATGTAGCTGGACTCCTCGCTGTCGTCCGGCGAAGCGTTGAAGGAGACGTCGGCGCCGCCGAGGCGGGCTTCCATCTGCAACACTTCTTCCGGCTTGACCTTGAGTTCCTTGGCCAGGGCTTCCACTTCCGCCTGCGTCATCCAGCCCAGGTGATTCTTGGACTTGCGCAGGTTGAAGAACAGCTTGCGCTGCGCCTTGGTGGTGGCGATCTTCACGATGCGCCAGTTCTTCAGGATGTATTCGTGGATCTCGGCCTTGACCCAGTGCACGGCAAAGGAGATCAGCCGCACGCCGACGTTCGGGTCGAAGCGCTTGACCGCCTTCATCAGGCCGATATTGCCTTCCTGGATCAGGTCCGACAGCTGCAGGCCGTAGCCCATGTAGCCGCGGGCGATATGCACCACGAAGCGCAGGTTGGAAAGCACCAGCTGCTGGGCGGCGCCGAGATCGTGTTCGTCGTGGAGGGCATGCGCCAGGCGCGTCTCTTCCTCCGGCGTCAGCAGCGGCACGCGGCCGACGCTCTGGATATAGGCGTCCAGGCTGCCGGACAGCGGCATCGGCAGGCTGGCAGGCCGTACAGCAAGGGCTGTGTTGTTCATTTGTTTCATGACCCCCTGATGTTATCAGGCTTGAACAGGCTTGGCACTCGGGTGATTGGAGTGCCAAACGCTTGAAAAGTTCAGCCTGAGACAGCACAGGATGGGGGTGCTCCGGGGCCGTTCAAGGGCCTGGCCGGAAACTGCTCCGGAAGGGCCGCAAAGCCGCCCCGGCGGCGGCCTGCAGCCGTTCAGGTGGCCGGCTCGATGTGGCGCAGATGGCGGGAAACCGCCCAGAACGCCCCCAGCCAGCCCAGTCCCAGCCCGGCGGCGAAGACCGCCGCCGCGGCGTTCAGGGACAGGCCCTGCAGCGTCGCCTGGCTATCGTACAGTCCCGCCAGCTGCCGTGCCGGCTGCACCAAGGATATGACCCCTGCCTGCACCAGCAGGCAGGCCAGGACGCCCCCGGTCAGGCCGTACCACAGGCCGGTATAGAGGAAGGGCCGGCGGATGTAGCTGTTGGGGGCGCCGATCAGCTTCATCACCTCGATTTCGTCGCGGCGGTTCTCGATGTCCAGGCGGATGGTGTTGCCCACCACGATCAGCACCGCCAGGGCCAGGGCGCCGGCGATCATCAGCACCGCCCGCTGCACCAGGGCCAGGATGGCGTAGAGGCGCTGCAGCCACTTCTCGTCGAGCTTGGCCTGCGCCACCTCCGGCAGGGTGCCCAGGTCCTTCAGCAGGGCCTCGGTCCTGGCTTGCGGCTGCTTGGCGCTGGGGGTGACCACGATGGTCGCCGGCAGCGGGTTGTCCTTGAGGATGTCCAGCGCCTCGCCGAAGCCGGAAAAGGTGCGGAATTCCTCCAGCGCCTGCTCGCGCGAGATGTAGCGGGCGCTGCTCACCCCCGGCCGCCGGGTGAGGTCGTGCGCCAGCTCGGCGCCGCGCTCGGCGCTGACGTCGTCGTTGAGGAACAGCGAGGCGCGCAGCGAGCCTTGCAGGCTGTCGCCGGCCTGCCCCAGGTTGGCCACCAGGGTGTTCAGCCCGGCCGGCAGCGCCAGGGTGATGCCGATGACGAAGGCGGTGAGCAGGGTGCCGATCGGGCGGCGCGCCAGGGCCGACAGGGTGCCGCTGATGGCGCGCACATGGTCCTGCGTCATCTTTTCCAGCCAGGACGGCTGGTGGGCGACGCGCCTGGGGCCGGGCTTGGCGGGCTTAGCCGAAGTCATGTGTCTTATCCATGAGTTCCGCCTTGCGCCGTTCCTCCAGCGTGCCCTTCTCGATGTGAATCACCCGGTGCGGCAGCCGGCTGATCAGGCTGATGGCGTGGCTCGCCACCAGCACGCTGACGCCGACCTCGTTGAAGCGCATGAACAGCGCCATCACGTCCATCGCCAGTTGCGGGTCGAGATTGCCGGTGGGCTCGTCGGCCAGCAGCAATGGCGGTTTGGCCACCACCGCGCGGGCGATGCCGACGCGCTGCTGCTCGCCGCCGGAAAGGGTCAGCGGAAAGGCTTTTTCCTTCGGCAGCAGGCCCACCGCGTCGAGCGCGGCGCGCACCCGGCGGCCGATGTCGTCGCCGCTGTGGCCGCGGATCAGCAGCGGCAGCGCCACGTTGTCGAACACCGTGCGCTCGTTGAGCAGGCTCGGGTTCTGGAAGATCACGCCGATCTGCCGGCGGAAGGCGGGGATCTGGCTGCGCTTGATGTCGGCCAGGTTCCGGCCTTCCACCACCACCTGTCCCGCGGTGGCGCGCGCCAGCAGGGCGGTCAGGCGCAGCAAGGTGCTCTTGCCGGCGCCGGAAGGGCCGGTGAGGAAGGCCATCTCGCCCTTGCCCAGGGTGAAGCTGACGTCCGAGATGATCTGCGGGCCGCCGTCGTAACGGTGGCTGACGCGATGGAAGTGGATGATGTCGGCCATTGACGCTTTTTTTGATCTGCGGTGCTGCGGATGACCCGGCATCCGGGCCGGCATGCGGCAAAGAATAGCAACCCGGCGGTAACTTCGTTAAGCGCTACGGCCGGCCAGCTCTAACCGATCAGTGCGTCCACGTAGGCCTCGGCATTGAACGGCTCCAGATCGTCGATCGCCTCGCCCAGCCCGACGAAGCGGATCGGCAGCGCCAGGCGCCGCGCGATCGCCAGCAGCACGCCGCCCTTGGCGGTGCCGTCGAGCTTGGTGATGGTGATGCCGGTCAGGCCGATCGCCTCGTGGAACTGCACCGCCTGGTTCAGCGCATTCTGACCGGTCGTCGCGTCCACCACCAGCATCACCTCGTGCGGCGCATAGGCGTCGTGCTTCTGCACCACGCGCTTGATCTTGCGCAGCTCGTCCATCAGGTGGCTCTGCGTGTGCAGGCGCCCGGCGGTGTCGGCGATGACCAGGTCGGCGCCGCGGCTCTTGGCCGACTGTACTGCGTCGTAGATCACCGAGGCCGAGTCGGCGCCAGCGCCCTGCGAGATCATCGGCACCCCGGCGCGCACCGCCCAGGTGTTGAGCTGCTCCACCGCGGCGGCGCGGAAGGTGTCGCCGGCGGCGAGCAGCACCTGGCGCCCGTCGTTCTTGAAGCGCGCCGCCAGCTTGCCGATGGTGGTGGTCTTGCCGACGCCGTTGACGCCCGCCACGAACAGCACGTAGGGCTTGATGAAGGGCGGAATCACCAGGGGTTTGGCGATCGGCTGCAGGATCTCCAGCAGCGCCTTTTTCAGCGCCGCGCGCAGCTGCGCCTCGTTCTTGATGCGGCCGGCGCGCAGATCGGCGCCGAGCCGCTCGGTCAGCCAGGTGGTGACCTCGATGCCGGCGTCCGCCAGCAGCAGGCGGTCGCCCAGCTCGTCGATGGCGTCTTCCTTGAGCACGTCGGCCGTGAACAGGCGGCCGAGGTCATAGGTCAGCCATGAGTCGCCGCGATTGATGCCCTTGCGGAATTTGGAGATCAGGCTCGGGTTTTCACTCATTTGCCGGCCAGCTCCGCAAACGCCTCGCGGGCGGCGACGATGGTCGAGGCGATCTCGTTCGGCCCGTGCGCGGCGGAAACGAAGCCGGCCTCGTAGGCGGAAGGCGCGAGATAAATGCCGCGGCTCAGCATGCCGTGGAAGAAGCGCTTGAACGCCTCGGCGTCGCAGGCCATCACCTCGGCGAAGCTGCGCACCGCCGCTGCCTTGGTGAAGAACAGGCCGAACATGCTGCCCACCTGCACCGTGGTGAACGGCACGCCGGCGGATTGCGCCGCCTCGCGCAGGCCGTCGAGCAGGGTGCGCGTGCTCTGTTCCAGGCGCGCGTACAGCGCCGTGTCGTCGAGCTGGCGCAGCAGGGCCAGCCCCGCCGCCATCGCCAGCGGATTGCCGGACAGCGTGCCGGCCTGGTACACCGGGCCCACCGGGGCCAGCTTCTGCATGACGTCGCGGCGGCCGCCGAAGGCGCCCACCGGCAGGCCGGCGCCGATGATCTTGCCCAGCGTCACCAGGTCCGGCGTGATGCCGTAGAGGCCGGCGCTGCCGCGCGGGTGCACGCGGAAGCCGCTCATCACCTCGTCGAAAATCAGCAGGGAGCCGCTGGCGGTACAGATGCGCCGCAGCCCTTCGAGGAAGCCGGGCGCGGGCGGCACGCAGTTCATGTTGCCGGCCACCGGCTCGACGATGATGCAGGCGATGCGGTCCGGGTAGGCCTGGAATACGCGTTCCACCGAGTCCAGGTCGTTGTAGTGCGCTGTCAGCGTCAGTTTTGCGAACTCGGGCGGCACGCCGGGCGATGTCGGCACGCCGAAGGTCAGCGCGCCGGAGCCGGCCTTCACCAGCAGGGCATCGCCGTGGCCGTGGTAGCAGCCCTCGAACTTGAGGATGCAGTCGCGGCCGGTGAAACCGCGCGCCAGGCGCAGCGCCGACATGGTGGCCTCGGTGCCGGAGTTGCACATGCGCACCTGCTCCAGTCCCGGCACCCGCGCGCACAGCAGCTCCGCCATCTCGATTTCCAGCTCGGTCGGCGCGCCATAGCTGACGCCGATCTGCGCCTGCGCCAGGATGGCGTCGCGCACCAGCGGGTTCTGGTGGCCGAGGATCATCGGTCCCCAGGAGCCGACATAGTCGATATAGCGCTTGCCGTCTGCATCCTGCAGCCAGGCGCCGTCCGCCGCCGTGATGAAGCGCGGCGCGCCACCGACCGCGCGGAACGCGCGCACCGGCGAATTGACCCCGCCCGGGATGCTGCGCTGGGCGCGGTCGAAGAGTTCTTCGGAACGATCCATGAAAAGCATTTCCACCATGTAGGCCGCGATGCGTGCAGCGAATCCCGGCGATGATCTCAATAGCGCCTGCTGGGATTCGCTGCGCTCATCCCGGCCTGCTTGGAGCTTATCCGCGGATAAGCGTTCAATGCATCAGTTTACGAACAGCCGCGCGTAGCTGCACCAGCATCGCTCCGGCTTGGAAGAAGTCATGCGGTGCGTCCTGCAACGCGTCCGGGGACACGTCCTGGAATGCGCCGGCCTTGTCCGACGCGGATGGCCTTCTGCAAGGCCTGCTGGGTCCACTCCTGCGCCTGCAACAGCGCCGCCTCCACCGGCAGGCCGCGCGCCAGCAGCGCCGCAATGGCGGAGGCCAGGGTGCAGCCGGCGCCGTGGAAGGTTTCCGGCAAGCGCGGCCAGGTGTAGCGCCGCGGTGGTTGTCCCGGCGCGTACCAGGTATTGACCACCTCGGCGCCCGGCTCGTCGCCGCCGGTGATCAATACATGGCCGCAGCCGGCTGCGAGCAGGCTGGCCCCACAGTCGTCGAGGCTGGCGCTATCCGGGCACAGGCGGCGCGCCTCGGCGGCATTGGGTGTCAGCACCGTGACGGCGGCGAACAGCTCGCGCCGCAGGGTCTGCGCCGCGGTTTCGTCATGCAGCAGGGCGCCGCCGCCGGCGCGCAGCACCGGGTCGCACACCACCGGCACCGGGCAGCGCCGCAGCGCCGCCAGAATCACCGGCAATTGTTCCGCCCCGCCCAGCAGGCCCAGCTTGAAGGCCTGCGGCGGGCTGTCACGCAGCAGCAGGTCCAGTTGCTGCTCCAGCAGCGCCGGATCGGTTGCCACCACCCGCGCCACGTCGTGCGTGTCCTGCGCCGTCAGCGCGGTGACCACCCCCAGCGCATGGCCGCCCAGCGCGGCCACGCTTTCGATATCGGCCTGCAGGCCGGCGCCGCCGCTGGGGTCGAGCCCGGACAGGCAGAGGACGAGGGGAGGGGAGGGCATGGCGCAGTTTATCGAATGGGCGTTTTCCGATCCTCCCCAGCGGCACGATCCGTGCGAAAAAATCGGGCGGACCTATTGCTTTGCGCATTTACTTATGCACATTGCAGTGCAACAAAGGCCTGGAAGGCCCGTCATTGCGACATATTTCTGTAAGAATGCAGCAACAAGTTGGCAACTCGTTGATTTTGTTGACTAGTACTGGGTGACCATAAAATGCTCGCACCTGTAAAAACCCGCATCACAGCGTGCGATTGGGGCTTTGCAGGGTGCCTTGTTAACAGTGTTATCCACAGCAATTGTGCGTGATTGTCGGTTTGTTATTTGTACCAACAAGTTACGGCACTTTTTTAAAGTAAATCCTTGAATCGGCTTGAATCCCGGCCGGCGCTCTGGGCGTTGTTTTTTCCGCCGCGGAAAGCTTTCGGGGCAGCCGGGGTCGGCCAGCTATTCACAGGGGCCGCGCCGGCCCGCGCCATACCCGGCACGTCGGCTATTCCCTGATGCGTCGGGGCACCGGCCGGTGCCCCGACGTAGAAATCAACGGCGGTCCGCCGTTGATTTAAAAGTTGAATTTCAGCTTCGGGGTTTGCGGAATTTCAATACGAACTTGTCCGTGTGCCCCTTGATTTCCGTGGCGAATACCGCCTCGTCATGGCCATCCTGCGGGTTGGCGAGCAGATCACTGCGTGCTTCCAGTACGAAACCGGCGGCCTGCACCTGCTCGATGACCGTGGCTGGCTCGATCCGGTGCAGGGTGTTGGCGACGCTGCCGCCCGCCCCGGCCTTGGCCGCATGGTCGACGACGATATAGACGCCGCCGGGCTTGAGGGCCTTGAAGACGGCTGCGTCGAGCGCCGCCGCTTCCTCGGCGCCGCTCTTGCCGCTGACGCTGAAGATGCTGACCGCGCCGTAAACATCGTGGTAATTCTGCGAGGTCCAGGCGACATCGAGGCTCTGGTCCGCGGCGATCCGGTCGTACGGCTGGACCTCGAGGCTGGTATTGGGATACGCCGGGTTGGCGACCAGCGCCTTGATGCCGTCCAGCGCCGCCGGTTTCGCCGCCGCGATGCTCGCCGGGACCACGGCATAGACATGGCCTTGCGGCCCGACCAGCTTGCTGAAGATGCGGGTGAAATAGCCGCCCCCCGGCATCAGGTCGGCCACCTGGTCGCCCGGTTTGATGCCGGCGAAGGCGATCAGTTCGGCCGGCTTGCGGTC
>JAQGNS010000326.1 GCA_028291705.1 Nevskia sp. | reverse complement strand
CCACCGCGTAGCCGGCCCGCTCGATTTCGAGCTGCTGGTTCTCTGTAGACGGGTCTTTCGTGCTGACCCTGCGCCGAATTCAACCTGCTGAGTTTTCAGTCTGTCGGCATACACCGACGAGAAAGGCAAGCTGCGCCGCTTCATCTCGATGACGAAAGACGATGCCGTGGGGCTTTCGGGCGCTTATGGCGGCGAACCGTTTCCGCAGGCTCATCAATGAGTGAATCATTCCATCGGGCTTGCGCGGAACGGTATTCGGCCTCATCAATTCGCCTTATTATTGATATTACAGCAACATTTTGAGTGACAGTTATCCATGCCTGCGATGCCTTGAACTGCTCGGCAAAGAGTAATTGAAAGCGCTGCAACTCACTTCCCCCTCGCACTACGGTTGGCCTGTAACTACATGTCTCCAAAGGAAATGTCATATGCGAATCTTGACTTCCGAGCAAAGCGCGCGGGTGATTGGCGGCGCTTCCACCGTGACCAACAGCACGCTGGCGGCCGATCAGCTTAATGACGTGCAGGTCGACGACCAGGATTCCCATGGCGTCGTTAGCAAGCTCCACGACAACCCGTTGCCGCTCGGCGCCGAACCAGGCATGCCGATGAAGACCGGCCAGCTCCCGCCCGACACGCACCTATCGCCGTTGCGGAGTAAATCAGCTGGCTACCGCTGACGCGGTGACCGTTGGTGCTACCGCTTGACGCGGCCTGACCGCGGCAGCGGGGGGCACTGGCTCCCTGAATTGCCTTGCTGCGCATTCGTCCGGTTCGATGCGTGGTTTTTTTTGGAGGATCGCATGGAAGTTGTGCCCATTCGGGCCGAAGTGATCGAGGCGCGCCGCAGCCGCAGCGCCGGCCCCATCGTGCTGGCGCGCCCGGTGCCGGTCAGGCTGGCGGCGCTCTGCGCCGTGGCAGTGCTGGTCGCCCTTGGCCTGCTGCTCGGCTGCGCCGAATACACCCGCAAGGTGCGTGTCGCCGGCAAGCTGGAGCCGACGGCCGGCGCGATCAGGGTGGTGGCCCCGCAGTTCGGCCGGATCACCGCGCGCAAGGTAGGCGCCGGCGATGCCGTCAGGGCCGGCCAGGTGCTGTTCGAGCTGAGCGGCGAGCGGATCGGCAGCGCCGGCTCGGTCGACGACCGGATCGGCGCCTCGCTGGTCGAGCGCCGCCGCGAGCTGGAACAGCGGCGCGAGCTGACCATGCAGCAGCTGGGCGCGCGCGGCGCGGCGCTGGCCGACCAGCAGCGCATGGCCGAGGGCGAGATCACCACCCACCAGAGCGCGATGCTGATCGAGGACGAGCTGATCGACAGCGCGCGCGCCAACGTCCAGCGCTACGAGAAGCTGGCCAAGAAGGGCTTCGTCGCCCCGGCCCAGCTGGCGCAGATGCGCAACGCCATGAACGTCGAGCTGGCCAAGCGCAGCGCGCTCAAGCTGAACCTGGCCAGCGCCGTGCGCACGCTGTCGCAGCTGCGCCAGGAAGCGGCATCGAACGCCAGCGGACTCAAGCTGGCGCGCAGCGAGTCGCGGCAGGCGCTGGCCGCGCTCGAACAGGAGACGGCCGAGCACGACGGGCGGCGGGCCATGCGCGTGACCGCCCCGGCCGCGGGAATCGCCACGGCGATGGGCTTCGAGCCCGGCCAGTCGGTGCCGGCCGGCACCCCTCTTGCCACCATCCTGCCGGCCGGCAGCGTGATGGAGGCGCAGCTGAACGTGCCATCGCGCGCCAGGGCCTTCATCAAGCCCGGCCAGCAGGTGCTGCTGCGCATCGCCGCCTTCCCGTACCAGAAATTCGGCCTGGTGCCCGGCACGGTGGCGCGGGTCGACCGCAGCCCGATCAGCGAGGGCGCGCAAGCCGGCGGCGACCAGCTGTACCGGGTCACGGTCGCGCTGGCGCAGCAGAGCGTCGAGTCCTACGGCGAGGCAATACCAGTTGAAGCGGGAATGGCGCTCGAAGCCGACATTCTCCAGGATCGCAGGCGGCTGATCGAATGGGTGCTGGACCCGCTCATCAGCGCCGCGAAAGGCCGGACGCGCTGATGCGCCCGGATTTTGTCGTTTGTTCTTGAAGGTACAACATGAAAATACTTACATTGAAGCAATGTAGCCACATTACCGGCGGCGACCCCGGCATGTCCTTGGCCGGTGTCGGTGGCGGGGGCGAGGGCGGCGGCGGTTTCTACGGCGGCGGCGTCGGCATGGCACTGGCCGGCATGGGGGTCGGGATCGAGGGCGGCCCAATGGCGGTGGTGACGGTGGAGATGCCCATGCCAACCTCGTTGGGTGACTTTGATAAAGTGCTGATCGGAGCGGCTGGCGGATCTGCCGCCAGCTTCACGACCGCAGTGGGCGGGTGGGCACTCGGAGGTGCCGCAATTCTCGTTGGCCCGGCTGTGGCGGTCGGTGTGGCCGCTGTCGTGGTCGGCGGCGCCGTCGGTTACGGTGCCATGAGGTTGATTCAGTATGCCAATGACGACATGAAGTATGCCGGTCATGTGCGGCACGCCATCCCTTGATGTCAAGGAACTCGACCATGCAGAAAACTACTCTCCACGGCGTCACCATTTCGCAGGTTCAGCGCACGCATGCCTGGTGGCTGTACCTGTGGCCGTTCCAGTCGCGCCGCATTCTGTGGCAGTCCATCATCCTGATGGGAACCTGCCTGCCGATCATGGGCGTGACGGTCTACCTGCTCGATCCCGCTGGGCTGTGGCCAGTTCTGCTCGGCGGGACTACCGGCTACTTCCTTTGCGTCTTGTATCCGCTGCTGGCGGCACGCCTGACCCTGGCCACCCGCAGCGAGGCGCGCCATTGCGTCGCAGATCTGCAGGCCCGGCTGCTCAAATTTGGCTATGTGGCGAAGGAGCTGGAAGCGCCGCTGGTGCCGGGCCGCTTCGTTTACCAGAGTAAACATGAGTTTTGGCGTCGGGACGAACAGAACGTCGAACTGCTGGTGCGCGAGCATAACTTGGTGCTGAACGGGCCGGTGGCCATCCTGCGTCTGCTGCGCACCAAACTGCTGCTGCCAGACGATTACGCCTACCTCAAGGCGTGATGGGGAGTGTTTTTTCAGTAGTGCCGACGCGCCAAGGATGCCATTCCACGGCGCGTCATTTTTTGGAGCATGCAAAGATGAACACGATCCACTTCGGCAGGCGCAGCCTGCAGCTGATGCTCCAGAGCGAGGTCGCCGAGTGCGGCCTGGCCTGCCTGGCGATGATCGCCACCTACCACGGCTTCCGCACCGACCTGGCCACCCTGCGCGGGCGCTTTTCCGTCTCCCTCAACGGCGCCACCTTCCAGACCCTGATCGGCTACGCCGACCGGATCAAGCTCTCTGGCCGGCCGCTGTCGCTGGAACTGGACGAACTGCGCGACCTGAAAACGCCGTGCATCCTGCACTGGG
>JAQGNS010000293.1 GCA_028291705.1 Nevskia sp. | reverse complement strand
GCATCCGGAGCCCCGTCATCGCCCTCATGTCCAGAAGAAAAGTTTCGCACCAGGCCGCCGCCGTCGTCACCGGTGCCGGCAGCGGCATCGGCCGCGCCTTTGCGCTGGAGATCGCCCGGCGCGGCGGCCGCGTGGTGTGCTCCGACATTCGCCTGGAAACGGCGCAGGAAACCGCCGCCGCGATCATCGCCAGCGGCGGCGAGGCACTGGCGCAGCGTTGCGACGTTTCCGACCTGAAAAGCGTCGAAGCGCTGGCGCAGGAAGCCGAACAATGGCTCGCCGGGCCGGTCGACCTGGTGATCAATAACGCCGGGGTCGGCGCCGGCGGCAAGCTGGTTGGCGACATTCCGATGGAGGACTGGCAGTGGGTTCTCGGCGCCAACCTGTGGGGTGTGGTCCATGGTTGCCACGTGTTCGCGCCGAAGCTGCGAGCGCTGAAGCGCGGCGGCATTGTCAATGTCTGCTCCACCGCCAGCTTCGCCGCGGCGCCGATGATGGGGCCGTACAACGTCAGCAAGGCGGCGGTGCTGGCCTTGTCCGAGACCCTGGCAGCGGAACTATCCGGCAGCGGCGTGGCGATCTCGGCGCTATGCCCGACCTTCGTGCAGACCAATATCACACGCGACGGCCGCATCAGCGGCAAATCGACGCGCCTGGCGGAAAACCTGATGCGCTGGACCGGCATCTCCGCCGCCCGCGTCGCCCGCACCACACTCGATGCACTGGACCGCGGCGAGCTCTACGTGTTGCCGCAACTCGACGCGCGCCTGATCTGGCGCCTGAAGCGCTACGTCCCCGCCGGCTATGCGCGTGGCTTGGGCCTGATCAACCGCCTGGCCGGCATCCGCGCCTGAGCGCGGTTCCCACATTTCAAACAGGAACCCGACATGAACATCGACCTCGACAAGATGCTGGCCAAGGTGCGCAGCAGCCAGTGGGCCCTGGCGGACATCGACTGGGATGCGCCCGGCGCGGAACTGGTCACCGCCGAGCAGTGGCCCAAACTGAAGGAGTTCATGTCCGACCTGATGTGGATCGAGCATGTTGGCGCGCGCGGTTTCGCGGCAATGGCGAAGAAGGCGCCAAACGATACGCTGAAAGAGCTGTACGTCTACTTCCACGCCGAGGAACAGCGCCACGCCAACACCGAGATGGCGCTGATGCGCCGCTGGGGCATGCTCGACGGCGAGGAGATTCCGGAGCCGAACATCAATCTGCGCCTGGTCATCGAATGGCTCGACCAGCACAGCGACGACATGCCGCTGGAAGTATTGGGCTCGGTGATCCCGATGCTGGAGATCGCCCTCGACGGCGCCCTGTGCAAGTTCCTGCTGGACACGGTCAATGACCCGGTATGCCACCAGGCCTTCGCCCGCATCAACGACGATGAGTCGCGCCACCTTGGCGTGGGCTTCCACGTGCTGGAGATGCAGGGCCACGGCAACCTGTACCGCATGGCGCTGAAGGCCGTCGCCACCGCGCTCAACCCGAAGCTGATGCTGGGCATCCTGGCCTACCTGCCGCTGCTCAATCGCATGCGCGACAACATCATCACCATGGGACTGAAGGAAGAGAGCCTGTACTCGGCGATGAAGAAGTACGAGCGCATCGGCGGCCGCACCGCGGCCGGGCGGCGCAACCCCTGGTTCCAGATCATCAGCCGGCACGGGCGGCTGGTGGTGAACCGCAAGCACCTCTATCACCGGCCGGTCGACGCCCTGGTGCGGCTCACCGACCACTATCCGCGCCGGCTGCTGCGGCCGATTCCGACCTGGGTCAAGCAACTCACTTACAAGACCACCGCCTGAAGCAAAAACCATGAGTCCGACAGCCGTGACCAGGAAAACCGCCGCACGCCGTTCCCGCGCTGCCCGTGGCAAGGTCAAGCCAGCCGACGTGCTGATCGTCGGCGCCGGCTTCGCCGGCCTGGGCACGGCGATCCGCCTGCTGGCGGCGGGCATCGACAACATCGTCATCCTCGAACGCGGCAGCGAGGTCGGCGGCACCTGGCGCGACAACTCCTACCCCGGCGCGGCCTGCGATATTCCCTCCAACCTCTACTCGTTCTCCTTCGCGCAGAATCCGCAGTGGTCGCGCGGCTACTCCGGCAGCGGGGAAATCCTCGGCTACATCCGCCATCTCGTTGCACACTACAAGCTGGGCCGCCTGATCCGTTTCGGCCATACCGTCACCGGCCTTGCCTTCGACGCGGAGCAGGGCGTGTGGAATGCCAGCCTTGCCGGCGGTGGGGTGGTCAGCGCGCGTGCCGCGGTGATGGCGCAGGGTCCGCTGTCCAATGCTAGCTTCCCGGACATCGCCGGCATCGAACGCTTCAAGGGCCACAAGATCCACAGCGCGCGCTGGGACCACGGCTACGACTTCACCGGCAAGCGCGTGGCGGTGATCGGCACCGGCGCCAGCGCGGTGCAGATCATTCCGGAACTGGTAGGGAAGGCCGCACGCCTCAAGGTGTTCCAGCGCACGCCGGCCTGGGTGCTGCCGCGCCTGGACTACAGCGCGCCGGACTGGAGCAAGGCGGTATTCCGCCGCGTGCCGGCGACGCAGAGCCTGGTGCGCGAGGTGATGTACTGGGCGCACGAATCAATGGCCTTCGGCATGATCTGGAATACGCCGATGACGACGCTGCTGCAAGGCGTCTCCAGCCGCTTTCTGCGCCGGCAGGTGCGGGATCCGTGGATGCGCCGGCAACTGGCGCCGGACTTCCGCATCGGCTGCAAACGTGTGTTGATGTCCAGCGACTACTACCGCGCCTTGCAGCGTGACAACTGCGAGCTGATCACCTGGCCCATCGCCGGCATCGTGGAAAAGGGCATCCGCACTTCAGAGGGCCTGGAGCACCAGGTCGACTGCATCGTCTTCGCCACCGGTTTCGAGGTGTCGAAGTCCGGCACGCCGTTCCCCATCACCGGCCTCGACGGGCGCAAGCTGGGCGCCGAGTGGGCGCGCGGCGCCCAGGCCTACAAGAGCGTCAACGTGGCCGGCTACCCGAACCTGTTCATGACCTTCGGCCCCAACTCGGGCCCGGGGCACAACTCGGCCCTGGTCTACATGGAGTCGCAGATCGACTACATCGTGCGCGGCATCGGCACCATCCTGCGGCAGGACCTGAAGCAGCTCGACGTGCGCGCCGAGGCCCAGGTCCGCTACAACAAAGGGATCCAGAAGCGCCTGGCCACCACCAACTGGAATTCCGGCTGCAAGAGCTGGTACCTGACCGAGGACGGCTACAACGCCACCATGTACCCGGGCTTCGCCACCCAGTTCAAGCGGCAGATGAAGACTTTCGCGCAGCAGGACTACCGGGCGCTCTGAAGTCCGGCCGGCGCCCGTCCCGTATCCCGCGGTACTAGCCGGCCGCCGGATGCGGCGTGCTGCGGATGCGGTGCACCAGGTACCA
Source organism: Nevskia sp. (assembly GCA_028291705.1). Classification (GTDB taxonomy): domain Bacteria; phylum Pseudomonadota; class Gammaproteobacteria; order Nevskiales; family Nevskiaceae; genus Nevskia. The sequence continues at coordinate 24,058 of JAQGNS010000293.1, read as the reverse complement.
CACCACCAGCAGGTTGATGACCAGTGCCGCGACCTTGGCCGGGCCGACGTGGCGGGTCAGTTCCCAGACTTCGACCGGCACCAGCAGGGCGGTGGTCAGCACCGTGATCCACTCCGCCCAGCGCTTGCGGCGCAGCAGGCCGATGCCTTCCACCAGGAACAGCGCGGCATAGGCGAACACGCCGATGCCCACCGCCTTGATGCGGTGTGGCCCGAACCCGGTCAGCGAATCCAGCAGGTGTTGCGCCAGGGTCTGCTGGGAGGCCAGGGGGAGCTGCTCGGCCCAGTCTTCCAGCCCCTGGATGATGTCGGGACGCAGCAATTCCAGGGCGGCGATGCCGGTGGCGCACAGCACCAGGGCTTCGAGCAGTTTCAGTACGGCGATGGCTTTCAGCATCAAGGCGCCTTTCCTTGATGATGGATCGTTCGGGTGGGTTTCTGACACGGCTACCGGATGCGAGGTGGAATTCATGGGGCTGCACGGTAGCATGCTCACCTGGGGCTTGCGTACGCTGCGGCCGCAGGGCCGCCGTGTTGCAGTGCGGATTCCATGCGCCGGCGGGAAAGGGAACTTAGGGCAGGAATGCGGTCGAATCCAGGGATCAGGGCCCGTTCGGGTAGATGAAACAACAAGAAATCATTCCGGCGCGGCGCGGCATCGGCGCGCAGCTTGCTCCGAACGCCGACAACTGGCTGCTGTGGGTGCTGGGCGCGGTCGCCCTGCTGTTCGCGCTGGTCCGCCCGTTGCCGCTCTCCGCGTATCCCGCGCTGGTGGACTGGCGCACTGTGGGCGCGCTGTGCGGCCTGCTGATCCTGACCAAGGGTATCGAGCTCAGCGGCATCCTGCAGCGGACCGCCAGCCGCCTGCTGTCGCAGGTGCGGGACATGCGCCGGCTGGCGCTGCTGCTCGTGGTGTTTTCCGCCGGCCTGTCGGCGCTGGTGACCAACGACGTGAGCTTGTTTCTGCTCGTGCCGCTAACCTGCAGCCTGGCGGCGCAGGCCCGGCTGCCGCTGGCGCGGCTGGTGGTGCTGGAAGCGCTGGCGGTCAACGCCGGCTCGGCGCTGACGCCGATCGGCAATCCGCAGAACCTGTTCCTGTGGCAAAGCTCCGGCATGGGCTTCGCCGCCTTCGTGGTGATGATGGCGCCGGTGGTGGCGATCATGCTGGTGCTGCTGGGCGGCGCGGTGTGGTGGCTGGTGCCGCGTCAGACCATCGAACTGAAGCCGCCCGCCGATGCCGATGCGCTGTCGCTGCCCTGGTTCGCCATCTCGGGCAGTTTGTTGTTGGCTTTCCTGGTCGCGCTGGCTTTTCACCAGCTGCTGCCGGCGCTGCTGGTGGTTGCGGCCCTCCACCTGTTATGCAATCGCCGGGTGCTGGCGCGGACCGACTGGACGCTGCTGATCATCATCGGCCTGATGTTCGTGGACCTGCGGCAGTTGGCCGGTCTTCCTGCGATCATGGCCGTGGTGAAAGCCCTGCCCATCAGCCATGGCCTGGGCACCTACCTGGCCGGCATCGTCACTTCGCAGGCGATCAGCAATGTGCCAGCAGCCATCCTGCTGGAGCGCTATGTGCACGATCTGCCTGCGCTTGCCGCCGGGGTCAGCGTCGGTGGTTTCGGCTTCTTCGTCGGTTCCCTGGCGAACATCATCGCGCTGCGCCTGGCGCGGGCGCCGGATGCGTTCGGCGAATTCCATCGCATCGCCATTCCGTTCCTGCTGGCGGCAACTGTGGCTGTGGGTCTGCTGTTCCTGCGTTGAAGCTCCGGCGGTGCGCAAGGTGTTCCCCTGGTCGGAGGTCGCCTGCGGCAAGGGGTAGGCGACTGGGCCGCTGCGAAATTCGCGACGCCCGATCTCAAGCACCGGCCCGGCCGGCGCTATGCGCCAACCGGGCCGTGATGTCCTACCTCAGCATTCGATGTCGAACATTTCCGCCGTGGTGACGGAGGGGAGCAGGGTGGGGTCAACGTGGAAGTTGTAGGCCCAGTTGTAGGTCTGGGGGTGTCCGCCCTTGTTCTCCATCTTGGGTGAATTCAGGATGGGCGAAGTGAAGACGGAGACGCCGGCGACATTGCGCAGGCGCACGCGCGACTTCCAGATGTCGTTGTCGTCGGTGGTCATGGTCGCCAGGTTCAGCGTCGCATTGCCGCCCGCATCAAACACGATGGTGCCGCTTTGCAGCACGCAGGCGTCCTTGCTGGTCTGCTTGAAGTTGAAGGTGTAGGTCTTGCCCGATGTGGACGTATCATTCGTCGGTACGGACGACTGGGCTTGAACCGCGAGTACAGGCGCGCACAGTGCAACCGCAGCGAAAATGCCGAATCCTTTCATTGTCATGTCTCCTTGTCCTTCTTGGACGCAATATGAGACAGCGGGATTTTCGATTGGTGCCCCCGGTAAAGCGCCAAAAAAGCCTTGTGCAGTGCGGGAATCCGGCCGCGGGCGGGAATTTCCGGCATCGGAAGATGCAGGGAATGCTGCGACAGTCTCGGCTCGGGCGGTGCCGAACCGTTCCTTTCCGCGGATCGGTGATGCCGTTTTTTTTGCGGCATTCTTACCGCAGATATTTTCATCCATGAAAAGAAGCGGCTTGCATGTTTTGCAAGTCTGAAATGCCCATATGTACTGGACTGCCGGAGCGTTCCGCGGCGCTGTTGGCAAGCGCCCGGAAGCGGTGTATGTTCCTTCCGCATTGCCTGGTTCGCACCGGCGAACGAAGCACAGACGTACTTAACGGTACTAATAAAAACGAATGGCGCGAGCATCGCGCCGCTGGAGGAAGCAACGATGTCCGGGCAAGTGGTCAATCTGCGCGAACTGCTGGACGATCCCGCTTCGGCCCGGTTCCAGCGGCTGCTGATCCTGCTGCTCTGCTGCTTCATGTGCGTCGAAGGCTACGACATGCAGGTGCTGGGCTATGCCGCGCCGGCCATGATCAAGGCGCTGCACACCAGCAAGTCGGGCCTGGGCGTGGTCTTCGGAGGGGCCATGTTCGGCTTCATGATCGGCGCCTTCGTCATCGGCAACCTGGGCGATACGGTCGGCCGCAAGAAGGCGATCATCGGCGGCCTGATCATCTTCGGCCTGTTCACGCTGGGTACTTCCTTCGCCACGACCATCCCGGAACTGCTGATCATGCGCACCTTGGCCGGCATCGGTCTGGGCGGCGCGGTGCCGAACGCGGTGGCGCTGATGGCGGAGTACGCGCCTTCGAAGCGCCGCACCTTCTACGTGGCGGTGCTGTACATCGGTTACACCATCGGCTCGGCCGCCGGCGGCGTCATCGCGGCCAGGATGATCCCGGTGGAGGGCTGGCCGAGCGTGTTCATCCTCGGCGGCGTGATGCCCCTGCTGGTGGCCCTGCTGCTGGTGGGTACCCTGCCGGAGTCGGTGCGCTTCCTGGCACTGCGCGGCAAGCGGCCGGAACAGGCGCTCGGGCTATTGCGCCGGATCCGCCCTGACCTGTCATTTCCCGTGGGCACCACCATCGCCGCGGAAGAGGAAGTGCGGCCGGGCATTCCGGCCAAGCACCTGTTCACGGAAGGCCGCGCGCTGATCAGTGTCCTGCTGTGGGTCGGCGCCATCGGCAACATGATGACGCACCATTTCATGACCAGCTGGCTGCCCACCGCGCTGAACAGCGGCGGCCTGCCGCTTTCCACTTCGATCATCGCCACTGCCGTGATGCAGGCGCTGGGCGCCTTCGGCAGCCTGTTCATCGGCTATGCGGTGGACCGCGTCGGCGTGATGGCGCTGGCGGTGCTGCTGGTCCTGGGCGTGCCCTGCGTCATCGGGCTGGGCCATCTCAACGGTTCGGAGGCGCTGCTGCTCGGCCTGGTCGGCGGCACCGGCTTCTTCCTGATTGGTGGCCAGACCGGCCTGAATGCCGTCGCCGGCACCATCTATCCCACCTATATGCGCTCGACCGGCGCCGGTTGGGCCAATGCCATGGGACGCTTCGGCGCGATGCTCGGCCCCATGCTGGGCGGCGTCATCCTGTCGCTGAGCCTGCCGCTGTCCACCGTGTTCCTGGTGTCGGCGGTACCGGTGCTGATATCGGCCTGCGCCCTGTTCGCGCTGGCGCAGGTGCAGAAGTCGCGCGGGCAGACCCGGCCCCGCGGCGGCCCGACCAGGGAAATGCCGCGCGCGCAGCCGGGCCTGCTGGATAGCAGCCCGGTTCCCTAGGGAAATGTGAGGCTGCGGAGGCCGGCACCAGGCAGGCCTACGACTATCGTCCGGGTTACTACTGCTTGGCGCTCAGCGGGTGCTCACGCAGCCAGGTGAACATGGCGGTGTTCTGCACCTGCGGCCAGATCAGGTGATTCACATTGCCCACCGGATCGTTGGCGATGCCCTGGCCGGCGCAGGCGGCGTTGCAGGACTGCACCACCTGCTTGTTGGAATCCACGATCACCACGTTCTGCTGCAGCTTGGGGAAGAGCTGCGCCAGATCCTTGTGGAACTGGGTGGAGGTCTGGCAGGTGCCGATGATGTCGCAGGCGTTGTGGATGTCCATGATCGGCGTCATGGTGGTGGCGAAGGGCGTCTGGTAGCAGGGATCCTGCACGTCGCTGAACGGGGCTGGCGCGGAATACACGGCGGCAGCGGCGATGGAGGGCGTGTTCAGCGCGTACAGCTCGGCCAGGGCGGCGCCGTTGGACCAGCCGGTGGCGTAGACGCGATCGTTGTCGACGATGCCGCGCGTCTGCACCTGGGACACGAACTGGTCGATGGCGGCGACGTCGAGGTTGAGATCCGGGCTGCTGCGGTCGAGGTTGCGGTACCAGTTGTCCCACCCTAAGGCGTAGTTGTCCGGGAAAGGATAGAAGTGATGGGTATTGCGCCCGATCGGCAGCAGCAGGATGAAGCCGGGGCGCTTGGTGTCGCCGGTGAGGTCGGCGGTCTTGCTCAGCGGAATCCAGTCGTTGAGGATCAGCTGCGGCGGCGCCGGGAACAGCGAGCCCTGCAGGAACACCAGCAGCGGTAGCTGTGTGGTCTTGCTGGCGTTGGGCGGCACGAACAGGCAGGCGGTACGTGCCTCGTTCTTGGCGTCGGTCCACTTCAGCGTTTCACCGCCCACCGTGGCGCATTGGTTGAGGACGTTGAGCAGGTCCGCCACGGCGCCGGCGCCGCTGCCGGAAGTTATCGTGGATACGGCCGCCGGTGCGTCGCCGTAAGGTACGGCGCAGTTCTTGGCGTCGGTGGCGCCGGGGCCGGTGGAAGTCGCGGCCGCCTGGGCCGGGGATGAACTGCCGCTATCGCTGCTGCTGCCGCCGCAGGCGGAAAGCCCGAATCCCGCCAGCGTCAGCCCCGCCAGCGCAAGCGCGCCCCTGAATGTCCTGAGCATGCCTACTTCCTCCGTATCGTCCGGTCTTGTCGTCCGGATATTTTGTTTTATGGATGTGCCGCAGGCTTAGGATGCCATACCGCGGACGCCGGGGTTCAGGCGCGCGGGTTTCAGGCGAATCGAGGGGGAGCCGGGGCGGATGGTCGCGGCGCAGGGTTGAGCAGGGACGCTCCGCGGCTACTGGGTAAGGGCTTCCGCCCGGCTCCTTGGTCGTGAGTGCCGGAGGCGGGCCGGATGGTTGCATCCGGCCCGTTCGTGGCCGCCAGTTTTTACTGCTTCTCCACCGAGCCGGACCCGTGGACGTGGCTGCTGACGCTGGAATTGCCGCGGTAATGGACGTCGCCGCTGCCGTAGACGCTGGCCTCGAGCGTCTGTGCTGCATTGACCGTGACGTCGCCGCTGCCGTTGATCCTGACTTTTGCGGTATCGGCCTGTAGCGGGCCGAGCCGCGCGTCACCGGAGCCGTTGAGCAGTACGGCGAGGCTGGCGACATGGCCGCTGGCGTCGATGTCGCCGGAGCCATCGACGCGCAACGCCAGCTCGCCGCCGTTGAGGCCCTTCAGCATGGCGTTGCCGCTGCCTTCCATGTCCACGGCGGACAACGTGGGCAGGACGATGTGCACGTGCGGATCGTGGTCCGAGCTCCAGCTGCCTTTGCTGTCGATCACCAGGGTTTTGCCGTGGACTTCGGTGCGGATCAGGGCCTGCAGGTTGTCGTCCATATCCACGGCGACGGCGCTCTGCGCGCCGATGACGATGTCCAGGTCCACCGCGCCCTTGGTCTGTACCGAGTCGAAGGCCCCGGTCTGGCGCGACTGGCTGACGATATTGCCGGAGCCGGAGATCATCGGGCCGTCGCCCAGCGTGAAGGAAGAATGCTCGCCGGCCTGTGCGGGCGCGGCCAGCAGGGCAAGCGACAAAGCGGCAAGGGTGATCAATGGCTGCTGCGGCATGGCGGGAATCTCGTTCGGGTATTCGCTTGTTGGATGCGCCGCGGGCGGCTGGCGTTTAGCCATCGGTCGGGCCCGCCATGTAAGCTGCGCCATCAGCCCTCGCCGCAGAGCGAGCCGGGAGTGAGCATGCCCAGGGTGCGGATGCTGTGGTCCTTGTCGCTGGTCTTGTCCGTGTCGGCCTGCCTGCCGGCGCCGCATCGGGTGTACCTGGCGCCGCGTATCAGCGGCACCGTGACCCGCGACGGCGAACCGGTGGCCGGGACGCAACTGCGCCTGCGCGCCACCGGCACCGAGCAGGTCGCCGTCGCCACCACCGGCCCGGACGGGCATTTCGAACTGGGGCCGCTGTCGCAACTGGCGATGACCACCTCCCTGCTGCATGACGCCTCCTACGGCTACGTACTCGAGCTGAGCGATGCTGGCCAGGACTACCCGGGCTTGACGCAGAACGAGGACGGCTTCCCGCCGCCGCTGCTGCCGCTGGACTGCGACCTGGCGCAGCCGCGTGGCAGCGCCGCCGATGTGCACTATTGCGAGCGGCGTTGAAGCGCGTCTTGCCGGCTCCCGCTACGCGGGAACTGCCGCGGTGTCCTGTTCCATCGCTTCCAGCATCGCGGCGAGCTGCGCCCGCAATGCCGGCGAGGCGCCGTGCATCGGCGCGCGGCAGACGTCTTCGATCAATCCCCTTTGCGCCAGCACGGCCTTGATGCTGGCCGGATTGGGCTCGGCGAACAGCAGCTGGATCAGCGGCCACAGCCAGTGAAAGATCGTGCGTGCCTGGTGCAGCCGCTGTGCGCGCACCGCTTCGTACACCTCGGTATAGCGCTGCGGAAAAATGTGCGCGGCGGCGGTGATGGCGCCGCTGCCGCCGGCACAGAGCGTGGTCAGGATATTGCCGTCTTCACCGGCGAGGATCTGCAGGCGGGTGCGGGTGATGAGGTCGAGCGTCAGGGCGGCGCTGCCGCCGCAGTCCTTCACTGCCTGGATATTGGGGTGCGTCGCGATGCGCTCGAAGGTGTCGAACTCCATCGCCACACCGGTACGGTAGGGTATGTTGTAGGCGATCAAAGGACAGTGTGCGTGGTCGGCCAGATCGAGGAAGTAATCGGCGACGGCCGCCTGTGAGGGGCGCACATAGTACGGCGGCGGCACCAGCAACCCGGCCAGGGCGCGGCTGCGCAGGCTGGCCAGCTGCGCATGCAGGCGCGGCCGGTGCGGGCCGCCAACACCCATGACAACCGGCGTGCCGGACGCGGCTTGCAGCACCGTGTCGAGCACGGCCAGTTGCTCGTCCTCATCCAGCGCATGGGCCTCGCCGGTGGAGCCGCAGACCACCAGCCCCGCCACGTGCGGCGCAAGCTGCGTGGTCAATGCCCGCAGCGCGAGGTGATCGATGGTGCCGTTGCGATGGAACGGCGTCACCAGCGGCACCCAGATACCTGAAAAGTTTGTCATCCCGATTCTCCAATGGAACAAAGTTTGACCGTCGGTGCGGTCAGGCTTGCGGACTGGAGAATGCGAGGTGCAGCCGGTGTTGCGCGCGATCCCGTCAGCTCGCCTGACGGGACACACGCCCCGGTCAGGTGAGCGCGTGTTTTTTGCTCTGCGCGCGCGCCACAGTGCCGCGGATGCGGCTGGCGGAAAACTTGTTGGCGGCGGCGTGGCTCATTGCGCGCGCAGTATCGGACAGCGGGGAAAGTCCGTCAAACAGCGAATGCGTTCCGCCATGAGGACAGGATGACGCCAGAATCCGGCCCGGGATCGCAAGCCCGATTCGCAATGATGCCGCTTGCGCTCTACTATGCCGCTGATGGTCGCTGGTTAACGGCGCGGAGCGCCGGGGACGGATGGTAATGAGTGAGTACGCGGCGACGGAGATCCGTCGGCTGGTGTGGTCCGGCTTTTACGATGCGCCGATGGTGCGGGATATCGTGCTGGAAGAAATCTTCGAGCCGGGCGAAATCGACCCCGAGTGGGTCGAGCGTCAGATCGACGAGGAATTCGCGCGCAAGCTGGCGGTGGAGCGCGCCTGGCCGCTGGTGACCGACTGCGACAAGCTCGACCGCGCCTTCGATGAACTCAACGAAAGCGGCATCATCGCCCTGCAGAACGCGGGCTTCACCCAGGACGAAGGCATCGAGGACGTGACCGAGGCCTACCAGGAACTCGGCGGGGAAGAGTCGGCGGTGGAAGGCTATTGCTTCTACCACGGCCAGGACCTGGAGCGCGCGGTCGACGGCGAGGGCCTGCTGCTGACCTTCGGCGACATCCTCGGCACCGATCTCAAAGGCGAGGAAATCGGCGAGCGTATCGTCGAGGTGCTGCATCGCCACGGCCTGGCGGTCACCTGGGCCGGCACCATCGCCGAGCGGATCGAGCTGCCGGAGATCGAGTGGCGGCGGCGCTATGTGCCCTGACGCGGCGGCCTAACGCCCGTCTTCAGGGCTGTGCCGTCGGCGGCGCCTGCTCCGCCACCTGCGTGGCTTGCCAGGCGGCATTGCCGCCCAGCGCGAGGAATAGCTGCGCCGTGTCCTGATAGCGCTGCGCCTGGGCGCGGACATAGCCGAGCCGGGCCTGCTGGTACTGCCGCTCCGCATCCAGCACCTGCAGCACGCCGACATTGCCGACGGTATAGCTCTGCCGCGTCAGGCCCAGGCTGGCTTCAGCGTAATCCAGGGCATTCTTCTGCGCGCTGAGCTGTTCGGCGTCGTGATCCAGCGCGGTGAGCACGTCGGCGACCTGGCCGAAGGATTGCAATACGGTCTGCTCGTACGTGTCGAGCGCGGCCTTGGCCGCGTCCTGCGCGCCGCGGCGCTGTGCCCGCAGCGTGCCACCGTCGAACAGCGGCGCGGTGAGGCCAGCGGCCACACCCCAGGCGGTGCTGGAGGCATCGAACAGGTGCGACAGCGTGGTCGACTGCTGACCAATCGAGGCGGTGAGGTTGATCTGCGGATACAGGTTGGAGGTCGCCACGCCGACGGCGGCGGTGGCGGCATGCAGCTGCGCTTCCGCGGCCAGGATGTCCGGCCGGCGGTGCGCCAGTTCCGAAGGCAGGCTCAGCGGCAGGGTTTGCGGCAACTGCAACTGGTCGAGTTCGAAGTCGGGCGGCACCCAGTCCGCCGGCGCCTTGCCGGCGAGGATCGACAGGGCATGGCGCGCCACGCTGAGCTGCTGGCGCAATGGCGGCAGCAGGGTCTGGTCGTTGGCGAGCTGGCTCTGCGCGCTGAGCACGTCGACGCGCGTCACCGAGCCGGCGGCGAAGGCGCTCTGCACCAGCGACAGGTTCTTGCGGTCCTCTTCCAGCAACTGTTCCGCCGCCGCGATCTGCGCCCGCGCCGAGGCGATGGCCAGGGCTTGTTGCGCCACATTGCCGGTGAGGCTGAGGTAGGCGGCCTGCAACTGGAAGGCCTGGTAATCGGCCTGGGCCCGCTGCTGCTCCACCGCGCGGCGCTGGCCGCCGGTGTAGTCGACCAGGTAGCTCACGCTGGGACCGACCGAGTAGTAATTGAAGATGGGAAAGGTTTCGGGGCCGCTGAACTGCGCGCCGTACTTCTGGCGGCCGGCGCCCGCGTCGAGGCCGACTTGCGGATACAGGGAGCCGGCGGCGGCATTGACCGTTTCGCGCGCCTGCGCCAGCGTGGCCTGGGCGGCGGCGAGGCTGTGGTTGCCGGTGACGGCCTGCTGCATCGTCGCGTCCAGGTCGGCGGAGTGGAAGCCGCTCCACCACTGCGCATCGGGATTCTGTCCCGGCGCCAACTTTTGGCCGCTGCCGTCCCGCAGGCTGCCCAGCGTCTCGCTGGTATAGGCCTGGGTGTCCGGCGCCTGCGGGCGCTGGTAGTCCGGCCCGACGGTGCAGGCACCGAGCAGTGCGGCAGTGATAAAGGCCGCGCCGCGCGAGGCGGTGATGAGACTGATGCGGGATTTCATGGATGCTTCATTCGGCGGCGACATGCGGCGCGTCCTTGGTTGTCGATTTGGCCGCGCGCACCAGCAGCAACAGCGGCATCGCCAGCAGGGTCAGGATGAACATCAGCTGGAAGTCGTCGATGTAGGCGATCATCGTGGCCTGGGCGGTGAGCGCGCCGTCGAAGGCGGCGGCGCCGGTATGGGTTGAAAGCTGCGCCAGCAACCCGGGGTTGCGCGCGGCAAGGTTGTAGGGCGAGACGTGCTCGGCCAGGGCGGCATGCACCACCTGGGTATTGCTGACCAGCAGGGCCTGCACCACCGAGATGCCGACGCTGCTGCCGATATTGCGGGTCAGGCTGAACAGGGCGGTGCCTTCGTTGCGCAGCTGCGGCGACAGGGTGGCGAAGGTCATCGCCGCCATCGGCACATAGGCGATGCCGGTGCCCAGCCCCTGGAACACGCCGGACCAGAACACCGGCACGCCGTTCATCTGGATGTCGAAACGCGTCATCAGCCACAGCGACATCGCGGTGAGGCCGAAGCCGATGCCGATGATCAGGCGCGCGTCGAACTTTCCCACCATGCGGCCGACGATGAGCATGGCGGCGAGCGAACCGAGGCTGCGCGGCGCGGTGAGCAGGCCGGCCTGGTACACCGGGTAGTTCATCAGGTTCTGCAGCAGCGGCGGCAACAAGGCCAGCGTGGCGAACAGCACGATGCCGACGACGAAGATGAAGACGTTGCCGGTGAGGAAGTTGCGGTCCTTGAACAGCGAGGGCCGGATGAAGGGATTCGGGCTGGTGGCGCTGTGCACCATGAACAGGTAGAAGGCGAGTCCCGCGACGGTGGCCTCGATCCAGATCTCATTGGAGCCGAACCAGTCCTTCAGCGGGCCGCGATCCAGCACCAGCTGCAGCGCGGCGATGGCGATGCTGAGCAGGGCGAAGCCGAAGAAGTCGAAGCGCGAGCGGCGCGTCTCGCCTTCCGGCAGGAACGCCAGCAGGCCGACGAAGGCCAGGATGCCGAGCGGCACGTTGATGTAGAACACCCAGCGCCAGCTGTAGTTGTCGGTGAGCCAGCCGCCGAGGATCGGCCCGAGCATCGGCCCGAGCAGCACGCCCTGGCCCCAGGCGGCCATGGCCTTGCCGTGGTTCTCCGGCGGGTTGATGTCGAACAGCACCGCTTGCGACATCGGCACCAGCGCGGCACCGGCCAGGCCCTGCAGGAAACGGAACAGCACGATCTGCGGCAGCGTCTGCGCCAGGCCGCAGAACATCGAAGTGATGGTGAAGCCGACCACCGAGGCCAGGAACAGCCGCCGACGCCCGAACTGCCCGGCGAGCCAGCCGGTCAGCGGCGTCATGATGGCGGCGGCGACGATGTACGAGGTCAGCACCCAGGTCATCTGGTCCTGGGTCGCCGACAGCGAGCCCTGCATCTTCGGCAGGGCCACGTTGGCGATGGTGTTGTCCAGCGTCTGCAGGATCGAGGTCAGCATCACCGTCAGCGTGATCATGCTGCGGTTCAGCGCGGGCCGTTCCGGCGCCGTTGTGGTTGTTGCAGACACGGCCTGGCTCACTGCGCCGCGTGTGCGCCGAACAGGCTGCGGCTGTGGCCGGTGTCCACCTCAACCGTGGCGCTGAGTCCGGAATGCAATGGCAGATCCGCATCGGCCCCGGTCCCACTACTTTCAAGCTCCAGCCGCACCGGCAGGCGCTGCACCACCTTGACCCAGTTGCCGGTGGCGTTCTCGGGCGGCAGCGCCGAGAACTGCGAGCCGGTGCCCGGGGCGATGCTGATCACATGCGCCTTGAAGGTCTTGCCGGAATAGGTGTCGATGTCCACCGTGGCGGTCTGCCCGGCGCGCATATGGGTGAGCTGGTCTTCCTTGAAATTGGCTTCGATCCAGACATCGCGGGTGGAGATCAGGGCGAACACCGGGTTGGCGGCATTGATGTAGTCGCCCACCTGCAACTGCTCGACCTTGGTGACGATGCCGTCGTCCGGCGCCACGATGCGGGTATAGGCCAGGTTCAGCTTGGCGCGGTCCAGCACCGCCTGCGCCTGCTGCACCGTGGGGTGCTGGTCCGGGTCGATGTCGGGATCGCCGCTGAGCATGGCCAGCACGCTCGCCACCTGCTGCTGCGCCGAGGCGAACTGCTGCCGCGCCGTGTCGCGCGCGTGCTGCGCCTGGTCGGACTGCATCTGCGAGGAGATGCCGGACGCGAGCAGCTTCTGCTGGCGCTGGTATTCGCGTTCCTGGTAGGCCAGCGTGTCCTGCGCCGAACGCTGCGCGGCGAGCTGCTGGCGATAAGTCGACTTGCCGGCGATGATCTCCATCCGCGCGGTGCCGAGCTTGGCCTGCGCTTCCTCCACCGCGATGCGGTAGGGCTGGTCGTCGAGCCGGAACAGCAGATCCCCGCGATGCACCCGCTGGTTGTCGCGCACCGCGACCTCCGTCACCTGGCCGGCGACGTTGCTGCTGATGGAAGCGCGCGCCGCCTGCACATAGGCGTCGTCGGTGGACATGTAGCGGCCGCCGGTGAGCCAGAAATACAGGGTGCCGATAATGACCACCAGCACGCCGCCGATCATCAACGGCAGCCGCAACCGTTCGGCGCGGGACTTGGTGGTGCCGGCCGGGACGTCGCCGGCAGTGGGACTGATTGCGCTCATCGGGATACCTTTCTGTGGCCGCAGAGGGCGGCTGAGAGTGCGGAAGTGGAGTGGGAAGAGGTGTCCGTTGCGGCGCCAGAGAATGCGGCCAGGGCGGCGATGCGGGCGCGGCCAACGAAGCGCCGGATGGCGTCGACATCGGCGGAGAGCGAGCGGCCGCCGATGAACCAGACATACAGCGCGGCGGCAGTGACCACCAGCATGCCGCCAAGCATGGCGGCCAGGCGCTGCGGTTCGGCGCGGGGTTTCTGGATGTAACCAGTGGGAGTTGCAGCGTTCATCGGGATGCCTTCTTGCTGCTGCCGCCGGCGGTGACCGGGAGTTCGGGGGTGGATGGCTGGGCCGCGTCGTCGTACAGGTCCGGCGGGCAGGGCGGGGCGCCCGCTTCGGCGCCGGGCAGCAGCGTGGTCAGGTTGGCGTGGACCTTTTCCAGCAGGCCTACCAGCAGGTTCTGCTCCGCCGGAGACAATCCGGCCAGCGCCGCGGCGCGGGCGCGGGCGGCGATGCGCCAGATCTCCAGCAGCACCGGCTGCGCGGCCGCCGTCATGAACAGGCGCCGCGCGCGGCGGTCCGCCGGATCCTGCCGGCGCTCGATCAGGCCGTCGCGTTCCAGGCGGTCGAGGTTGCGTACCAGGGTCATCGGGTCGGTATCGGTCAGCTCGGCCAGGCGCACCTGGCTGATGCCCTCGTTCTGTTGCAGGTAGATCAGCACCTTGCACTGCGCCAGGGTCAGGTTCAGGTCGACCGCTTCGCGCTCGAAGTTGAGCCCGGACAGGCGCGATACGTCCTTGAGCAGAAAGCCGAAATTGCGCAAACGATCCATGGGATGAGCCGCCGCCAAGATGAGAACGAAAGAGATAATATCACATGATATTAAATAATGTGAGCCTATCTACACGGAAAGTGCGGGCGCGGACTTGGCCAAGTGCAAAGCTGGTTCCCGCCGGGGGTGGTTTGGTGGTGCAATAGCCGTACGGGACAAGCGATGCCGTTCGAGCATCGCCACGGGGAGATTGCCGATGAAGGTTGTTGCTACGGTATGGCTGGCGGCGCTGCTGTGCGCCTGCTCGGTATGGCCGGCAGGCCACGATCCGCAGGGGGAGGTGTTGATGCAGAACGCCAACGCGGTGCTGGCGGCGCTGAACCACTATGTCCAGGTCAACCACCGTGTGCCGGCAAACTTGCAGGCCCTGGTGCCGCGCTACATCGCCGCCCTGCCGGCGCAGCCGGAGTTCAACTACTCGACCAAGCGCAGCTCACTGGTGTTCAACTACGCGCCGAGCTGGCCGACGCCGGGAATCAGCGCTTGCGAAGCCCATTTCGGGGAAACGGCGTTCCACTGCATCGATTCCCGCTAGAGTTAAGTTCACGGATAAGCTGTTAGCCGCCCGAAATCGGCGCCATGCAGGCATTCCAGGCCTCGGCGTGGGCCTCGGCGCGGGTCTGCGACCGCGCATAGACCCCGGCGATGATCGACTTGGGCAGTTCGCCGGGGAAACGCGAGAAATACTGATCCACCTTTTCGATCGGCACACCCGCCATTTTCGAAGCCTGGGCGTTGGCGGCGATCATGCTGTTGAGCATGCAGAAACCGGCCGGTCCCGAGCGGTCCCGCGGCACCCGCGAGACACGGGTGGCGCAGTCGCCGAAAAAGGTCACGGCGTAGTCCCAGACATTGCCCACCTTGTCGTCGTAGACCCGGTCGACCGTGGCCAGGGTGAGTTGCGCATTCGGCCGGTCGGCGAAGACGGCCTTGACGTCCTGGATCGGCGCGCCTTTCTGCTTCATCTCGGCGATGATCATGGCGCTGTCGGTCAGCGCCGAACAGCCGTACAGGCTGCCCCGTTCCTGCGCCGAGTAGTGCGGCACGCTGGCGGCGGCTTGCGCCGGACCGCCGTCCGCGGCCGGCGTGACGGGATGCGTCGAGCAGGCGGCACAGAAAACACCCAGCGCCGCGGCAAAGACGCGTAAAATCTTCATCGGATTCCCTGTTCGTGTGATGCGCCAGTTTAGCCGCTGGCTATTTGTGGCGCCCCGTCCCCGCAGCCGTAAGCCGTCCGTGGGATCGGGCAGGGAATCGATGATATAAGCTGACTCGCCGGCCTGGCTGCCCGGATGGTCGAACCCGATTGATGCACGCACCTGGCCGGTGCGATTTCCATGGAGTGTGGATGATTCGTCATGTGAAGGCCGCGGTGCTCTGCCTGCTGGTGCTGGCCGCAGCAGCTCCCGAATGTTTCGCCGACGTCGTGGTGCAGAAGCCGGAATTCTCCGTGGCGCTGCCGGACGGCTGGGTGGAGATGCCGCAGGACGCGCTGGCCGCGGCGCGCGACAAGATCGCCCGGACGGTGCCGAACGCGGTGATTCCCCGGTACGACTACGGCTTCCAGCTTGCCGCCAGCAAGACGATGGAGTACCCGTACATCCTGGTCCAGCTCACCGACAAGGGCAGGATTCCTCCGGAGCAATTGCAGAAGCTGCCGAAGCTGGACCTGGGCGCCGCGCTCGACGGCAAGACCGATGTCCTCAAGGCCCTGGTGTCCGGTGTTTCGCTGGGCCACATGCAGTACGACGAGAAGGTCGGGGTGATCTGGCTCAGCTCGCAGTCCGAGGTGCCCGGCGTGGGCACCATTCACGGCCTGTCCGGCCTGATCCCGACGCAGAACGGCGCGCTGCAATTGCACTGCTATGCCCTGGACGCCTCGTTCGACACCTACCTGCCGCTGTTCCGCCAGATCGTCGCCTCGGCCACGCCGTCTGCGGCCCTCGCGTACCAGCCATCCCCGGCCGCCGCGCACGCTCCTGCTCCCGCACCGGCCTCGGCGGGCTTCGACTGGCGCATGGCACTGCGACGCACGGCCCTGGGCGTGTTCATCGGCGGCGCGGCGGCCTGGCTGCTGCGCATCCGCAGCCGCAAGAAGCCGGCATGAGCGGACCGGCCTGCGCCGCGAGAACCGCGGCCGCGGCGCGCGGTCCATGGTGCTTCACCAACGATTTTCCTGCGGGAGCCGCAACGCGGTGAGTCGCAACGTATCGACAGGCAATAGATGAGTTCAAGGATTCCCCCGGGCCGCGGTTCCGGCACTTCGCAGATCGGGCGCGGGCCGCAGGCGGGTTTCGGCCTGCCCGAGACGTTCGAGTCGGTCAAGGACATCTTCGAGGAGAAGCGCTCCTTCACCCGGCGCGTGGTGGTGGCCGGCCTGTTCGTGGTGGTGCTGGCCGGCCTGCTGTTGGCGCGGCTGACGCAGATCCAGCTGGTGCAGCACGACTACTACGTCACCCGCGCGGATGAAAACCGCATGCGCCTGATCCCGGTGGCGCCGGTGCGCGGCCTGATCTACGACCGCAACGGCGCCTTGCTGGCGCAGAACCAGCCGAGCTTCGTGCTGGAAATCACTCCCGAGAAGGTCAAGGGCCTGGACAACACCCTGGCCCGGCTCGGGGAGGTGCTGCAATTGAGCGACCGCGACATCGCGCGCTTCAAGGACCGCATGCACAAGACCCAGCGCTACAACGCGGTGCCGCTGCGCACCCATCTGTCGATGGAGGAAGTGGCGCGCTACGAGGTGCGCCGCTACGAGTACGCCGGCGTCGACGTCAGCGCCCAGCTGTCGCGCGACTACCCGATGGCGGACGTCACCTCGCACCTGATTGGCTACGTCGGCGGCATCTCGGATGCGGACTACGCCAACCTGAAAGAGGACGAGTACCAGGGCCTGACCCAGATCGGCAAGGCCGGCATCGAGCGCAGCCACGAGGACGACCTGCGCGGCCTGCCGGGCAACAAGGTGATCGAGGCCAATGCCGGCGGCCGGCCGCTGCGCGAACTGGACTACCACTCCGGCAACCCGGGCGAGGACCTGTACCTGTCCATCGACGCCAAGCTGCAGGCCGTGGGCGAACAGGCCTTCGGCGACCTCGACGGCGCGGCGGTGGCGATCGACCCCAAGACCGGCGAAGTGCTGGCCCTGGTGAGCAAGCCCGGCTTCGCGCCGGCGCCGTTCGTGGAAGGCATCGACAACGACACCTATCGTGCGCTTCTGGATGACCCGGCGCGGCCGCTCTACAACCGCGCCTTGCTCGGCACCTATCCTTCCGGCTCGACCATCAAGCCCTTCCTCGCCATCGGCGGCCTGCACTACGGCACCATCAACCCGGAAAAGGCGATCTTCGATCCCGGCTACTTCCAGTTGCCGGGCGTGTCGCGCAAATACCGCTGCGACAAGCGCACCGGCCACGGCTGGCTGGCCCTGGACCAGGCCATCGCCCAGTCCTGCGACGTCTATTTCTACCAGGCCGCTGTCAACCTCGGCATCGACCACATCGACGAGGTATTGGCGCAATTCGGCTTCGGCAAGTCCACCGGTATCGACATCCCCAACGAAAAGGCCGGCATCCTGCCGACGCGCGAATGGAAGCGCCGCGTCCACCACGACAGCTGGTACCTGGGCGAGACCGTCAACATGGGCGTCGGCCAGGGCTATTTCACGGTGACGCCGGTGGAGTTGGCGCAGGCGGTGGCGCGCCTGGCCATGCACGGCGGCGGCTACAAGCTGCACATGGTGCACGCGATGAAGGATCCACTCACCGGCAACACGCGGCAGGTGCGGCCGGAAGCGCTGACACCGATCAAGGACATCGAGGAGAGCGTCTACGCGCGGGTGATCAAGGGCATGTCGATGGTGACGCAGACCCCGACTGGCACCGCCTACAACGTGTTCAAGGACGCACCCTACACCTCGGCCGGCAAGACCGGTACGGCGCAGGTGGCCGGGTTGAAGCAGGACGAGACCTATGCGCCGAAGCTCGACACGGTCGCCAAGCAGCTGCGCGACCACGCCCTGTTCATCGCCTTCGCCCCGGTGGATGACCCGCAGATCGTGGTGGCGGTGGTGGCCGAGCACGCGGGCTGGGGCGCCACCTCGGCCGCGCCGGTGGCGCGCCAGATGATCGACCAGTACCTGCTCGGCAAGGTGCTGTATCACCCGCCGCAGGCCAAGGGCGTGGTCACGCCGCAGGACAGCGTACCGGCGGAAACCGACGACGACGGCAACGCCGAGGACAGCGCCGGCGCGCCGGCACCGGTGCCGACGGATGCCCCGCCGGTGCCGCCGAACTAGCCTCTGCGCGCCGGGTGCGTCATCGCGTCCGGCGCAGAACTGTTTTAGCGCTTGACCGTCACCCGCTCGAACGGCGCCAGCGCGGCGACAATGCGATTGCACACGTTGTAGCGGGTGCGCGAGGCTTCGCAGGCGAGATAGGCATTCTCGATCACCGCGTTGTATTCGGTCTTGGTCAGGGACAGGCCGTACTTGGCGCCGAGGTCCTGGTCAACGGAGCCGGTCAGCACCAGCGTTTCGAGATCGTCCTGCAAGGCCTTCTGGCGCGCGGCGTCGCCGTTGAAGCTGAAGATCCGGTTGATGCGGTTATCGCCCTGCACATAGTAATTCAGGTCCTGCGCCCACACGTCCATCGCGGCCTTGCTGCCGAAACGGTCGTAGGCATCGGCGGGAACGCCGCCGTAGCTGACGTCGGCATGCGCGGTCGCTGCCAGCAGCAGGGCGGCCGGCGCTAGCAGGGTCAGGGTTTTGAGGGTGCGGTTCATGGGAAGCCTCCAGCGAAACAAGTGGACCGGAAACGATCCGGAATTCCTGGGTGGCGCGTCGTCGGGCCGTTGCGGCGCATCGTTGGGCCGCACACCAGTTTACGTCCGTTGCTCCGTCATGGATGCATCTTTGCGGCGATGAACCAGAATGGTGCAGGGCGGATGCCGGAACAACCACGCTCCGATCGGCCGCCCTGCTGCTGCCTCCTCAAACCGCCCAGATTTCCTTGAAGGCACGGCGGAAATTCAGCCCCAGCACCTTGTCCACCGCAGCGGCGCCGTAGCCGTGGGCAAGCAGCGCGTCCGACACTTTTTCCAGCTTGCGCGGCATGTTCAGATCCGGGATGTAGGGCGGCCGGTTCTCGCCCGGCGCGGCGATGCCCTTGGCTTTGCGCTCTTCCTCGTCCTTCTTCATCGCTTCCAGGTCATCGGGGCCGATGGTGAAGAACGGCACGTCGGTACCGATGCCGACATGATCCTCGCCGCAGACCTGCAGCGCATGCAGCATGTGCCGCATGTAATCTTCCAGCATCGGCTGCCGGGTGTCCTCGGTCAGGAAGGGCAGCATGTAGATGCCCATGACGCCGCCCTTGTCAGCCAGCGCCTTCATTTCCCGGTCTTCCTTGTTGCGCGGATGGACGAAGACGCTGCGGCAGCCGGCATGGGTGATCAGCGGCGGCTTGGTCGACAGGGCGATGCCGTCGGCGGTGGTGCGGGTGTTGGCATGGCTGAGGTCGAGCGCGACGCCCAGCGTGTTCATTTTGGCGATGGCCTGCCGCCCGAGATCGGTCACGCCATCGGTATCGCCATCCAGGCAGCCGCAGCCGAAGGGCGACTTGCGGTTGTAGGACAGCTGCATCACCCGTACCCCGAAGCCGCGGAACAGCTCGATGCGGTCGAGCTTGTCTTCCAGCATGCTGGCCGCTTCGAAGGAAAAGATTACCGCCAGCTTGTGCTCACGCTTGGCGCGATCCAGGTCCGCGATGCCGGTGACCTTGATGAACAGTTCCGGATGGCGCTCCATCAGATTCTGGGCCGCGGCAATATCGGCGACCGTAGCTTCGAAGTCCGCGCCACCTCCGCCCAGCGTGCTCTTGATCACGCTGACGCCCGAGTCGCGGAGCATCGGCTTGATCTCCGCGAGATCGCTGTCGGAAAAACTGCCGATAGAGGCGAGGGTGTTGCAGTCCAGCACGAAGGCCTTGCGGTAGACCTCGGCGTCACCCGGCTTGCCTGTGTTTCCGGCAGCCATCCCCGACAGCGGAGTCAGGCCGGAGGCAAGCAGCGCGCCTCCCGACAGGCTGAGGAAGTCGCGGCGGGTCCAGGATGCATTCATGTCGGGGGCTCGGTTTTTTGTTTTAGGGTGGGCGTGACCGGCTATGCTTTCGGCATGGAATCCGGCCCGCGCTCAGGTTGGATGCAGCTGCTCCGTATTTGGATTACAGGGTGGTGCCTGCCGATCAGATTTCCGGCATCGAATGCGTTTCATCCGGAGCAAGTCGTGCAGCAGCCTTCGCGCGCTTCAGTATCCATCCGGCTGCGGCAACTCACCACGGGCCTTGCGCTGCGCCAGGAATCTGCGCGCGAGCCGCACCACCAGCACGGTGAGCAGAATCGCCAGTACCGCTGCCAGCAAGGGTGCCAGGAAGGCAAACGCGATCATCACCGTCGACACGCCGTCCTCCAGCAGGCTCAGGACCGGGTTGGCGATGCCCCCGGTCAGCGCGGTGGAAGCGCCGCGAGCGGCGGCGGATGCGGCGTGTACGCCCAGTGCGTTCAGCGCGCCCAACGCCATCAGGCCATAGAGCTCGGGCGTGTTCTGGGTGTGCACGATGCCGCCGACGAGGATGGCCGCGGCGGCGGGCTTGAGGATGGTCTGCACGACATGGAAGGCGTGATCCAGCACCGGGATCTTGTCGCCGAGGATTTCCACCACGGCTACCGCCGCCAACGCAAGTGTCACCGGGCCGGAACCCAGCCAGGCGAATGCGGCCGGTGGATGCAGGATGCCCAGCTGCACGGCGATCGACACCACGGCCAGCGTCAGAATGCCGCGCAGGCCGGCACTGGTACTGAGCGCATAGGCCAGGGCGTATTGCGTGGCGGCGTCCATGAGGTGTTGCGGCGACGATCCGGAAGAAATTACTTGCTGCGCTTGTCCTTGAAGAAGGACCAGGCTTCCTCGGCGCTTTCGAAATCGCTGTTCTGGGTGCCGACCAGCTGGTGATAGAGCCAGCCGTAGTGGTAGATCAGGCTGGGCTCGATGTGGCCGCCGTTCTGGATGGTGACCATCTCCACCTGCGGCCCGCTGTTGGGACCATAGGTGACCTTGCCGGCGCGGGTGGAATCCGAAGATGAAAGGTGCGGGAAGCTGTAGCCGATCCCGGGCACATCGGCGAGGCCATCGGTATGCAGCCAGAAGTCGCGCGTGGCCTCGGCGCCGATCACGGTGCCGGTCTTGTAGCCGCGCAGCCCCACCTTGCCGCCGCCATAAGGGACGATGGGATCATCGGTGCCGTTGATCAGCAGCACCGACACTTTCGGCGGCGTCTGGCCGCAGGCGGTCTGGCTGGCCATGCTGGAGGAGACGCCGGCGATGGCGGCCGGCGTGGGGTGCATCTCCAGCGCCAGGCGATAGGCCATCATGCCGCCGTTGGACATGCCCATGACGTAGATGCGGTGGGGGTCGGCGCGGCCGGCCTGTACCAGGCCGTTGACCACGCCTTCGACGAAGCCGACGTCGTCGGCGCCGGGATCCTCGGTGGCGTCGAGACGGCAGTCGTGCCAGCCGGTGTGGTTGTCACCGCCCTTGAGGCCCTGCAGGGCGACGACCAGCAGCTGCTCGCGATCCGCGATGTTGAGCCAGGCCGACAGCGGCGAGGGCGTCTTGCCGCCGCCGAGCGCATTCGCGGCAGTGCCGATATGGCCGTGCAGGATGATCACCAGGGGACGTGGGCCCGCGGCAATGTTCGGGGACTTGGCAAGAATGTAGTCGCGCGCGCCGCCGGGCGTGCTGATGCTGAGCTGTTGTTGCAGGGCAGCCTGGGCGGAACCGGCGGCAATCGCCAGCAGGGCCGCGGCGGTGCAGCAGAAGGAGCGGATCACGGTGCTGCGGGTCATGGCGGGCTTCCCTGGTCTGGTGACGGCGAGCATGGGTACACGGCGGCAGCGTATTCAACGCTTCAGCCGCTGACTGCCGGCTGAACGAGGCTCATTCTACGTCTCCCTTCGGCTCGGGCGGGTTGCACCGCTTCTGCACCACAGGAACGCCGGGTATGCACGGGGCAAGCGGAGAATGGCGCCGGTGCAGTCTGACAGGAAAGCGGCATGAAGAAAGCGGTGCTTTATGTGCTGACCTCCCTGGCCCTGCTGGTGACCGGGGTGATGACGGATCCGCCGACCGATGCGGCTGCGGGACAGTCGGCGGCCTGTCCCATGGCCGGAAATACGGATGTTGTGTGCGGACGTCCCGGCTGACTCCATTGCGCCCGCTGGTCCTTTAGGATTCCGGCATTCCAAGGATTACGGAGTTGAGCCATGTTGCATGCGGGGACCCTGGCCGCGATGGCGGCCTTTCCGGATCGGCTGCAAGAATTTCTCGAGGCGGTACCGGCGGGTTTGCTGCGCTGGGCCCCGCCTTCCTGGGACGGCGTGCCGAGCGAATCGCTGACCGCACTGGAGCAGATCTGCCATGTGCGGGACATCGAGATCGACGGTTATCAGCTGCGTTTCCGGCGCCTGCTGACCGAGGTCGATCCGCTGCTGCCTGCGATCGACGGCTATGCGCTGGTGCGGCAACGCGGCTATGCGCAAGCGGATGCGGGCGAAGCGCTGGCGGCATTCCGCGCCGCTCGTCTGGCAACGCTGGAACTGCTGCGCGGCCTGGGCGCGGAGCAACTGCAGCGGCAGGGAACATTCGAGGACTACGGGCCGGTAACGCTGACCGGGCTGGTGCACTACCTGTGCAGCCACGACCAGCAGCACTTGTCCGGATTGCAGTGGCTGCTGGGGAAGATGCAGCAGGCGTAACCGATACGGACCGCAGTGCCGTCAGTCGACGGCCGGCGAGTGCCGGAAATCATTTGCACCGCGTATCCCGCCCCTGGGGGACGGGATACGCGGTGCCTTGATTACTTGGTCAGGAACTGTGCGACGCCGCCGTGACGGGAACAGGAGCCGGAATGGCTCTTGGAGTGGGAATAGGTGCCGTCCTTGCACTTGGCGGTGGCACCCGCGGCATCCGTACTCACCGCATTGGCGCCTGCCGTCGCGGCAGCTGCGGCAGCCGGCTTTTTCGCCGCTGCAGCAGGTGCCGCTGCAGCAGGTGCCGCCGGGGCAGGCGTGACGGGAGCAGCGGCAGGTGCCGCGGCAGTGGCCGCAGCCGCAGCCGGGGTAGCAGCCGGAGCCGGTGCACTGGCAGCGGCGGCAGCGCCGCCACTCTTGTCGACGCCGCCGTGACCGCGGCAAGCGCCCTTGCCGCCCTTGGAACTCGCACCGTCCTTGCAGGTGACGGTGGGGGCCGCAGCATCCGCGCTTGCTGCGGGTGCAGCGGCCGCGGCAGCCGAGCCGGCGCTGCAAGCGCCCGCACTCTTGACGACGCCGCCGTGACCGCGGCAGGCGCCCTTGCCGCCCTTGGAACTCGCGCCGTCCTTGCAGGTGACGGTGGGGGCCGCAGCATCCACGCTCGCTGTGGGTGCAGCGGCCGCGGTAGCCGGCGCCGCTGTGCCGGCGCTGGATGCGCCGGCGTTCTTGTTGACCCCGCCATGACCACGGCAAGCGCCCTTGCCACCCTTGGAACTCGCGCCGTCCTTGCAGGTGACGGTGGGGGCGGCAGCATCCGCGCTTGCTGCGGGTGCAGCGGCCGCGGCAGCCGGCGCCGCCGTGCCGGTGCTGGCCCCGCCGGCACTCTTGTCGACGCCGCCGTGACCGCGGCAGGCGCCCTTGCCGCCCTTGGAGCTTGCGCCGTCCTTGCAGGTGACGGTTGCGGCCGTGGTGTCGGCATAGACCGGCGCCGTGGCCACAGCGGCGACGGCAAGAATGACGGTTCCCAAAACGAGATTCAGTGTATTTCTCATGAATGGCTCCCCTCGGTAAGCTCTGGACTGTCGCGAGTCGCTTTCATCCTTGTGGCTTCCGCGGCCATGATGCGCCGCGCCCGATGCCGATTCAATGTCGGGCATCCGGCCGGGCGCCGATCCTGGTTGCCGCCTATCTGACCGATGCGGCGGCGCCCATCGCCGAGCGCAGTGGGGCGCTGACCAAGGAGGGGCGGATCATCGCCGCCTGGCACTCGAACAGTTGAAGCTCGAAACGATCGCAACCGGCTACTGCGGCCGATTGACCACCGGGCCGGCTTCGCGCGTGTGCACGGCGGGAGTGTCGCTGCCTACGGGTATGACGACCTTCGGTGCCGGCGCCGGCGCGGCTCTCGGCAGCTGCGGTGCGCTCATTGCCACCGGAGCGGATGCCGGCGCACCGGCCGCCACGTCGATGCCGCTGCGGACCGGCACGGCGACACTGGGGCCGCCCAAGGGAGTGGGGATGATGATGCGCTTGGCATCCGCCGGCAACA
>JAQGNS010000270.1 GCA_028291705.1 Nevskia sp. | reverse complement strand
TTCCAGGAAGGCCACCTGGTGACCACGCCCAGCGTGCAGGCCGCCACCACCGTACCGGAAGTGATCTACGACCTCGCCTCGGGCCGCTACATCGTCACCGCCGCCTTCAACGAGGACCAGCCCTACGACCTCGCGGTGACGCCCTCGGACGACGAGTTCACGCCGGGTGCGGTGCAGAAGCTGACCAACAAGTAAAAGCGGCGTTAGCTATTTGGCATCCTGAGCGCAGCGAAGGATCTGGCCGGGTCCTTCGTTGCGCTTAAATGGTTTGGATTCAGCTGCCCTTTAGCTACTGGCCACCAGGCATCGCACCCTTCGCTGACTTCGCCAGCAAGCCTGTCGGCAGCACGCGCAACAGGCTGCCCACGATGTTCCAGGGATAGACCGGCACGGTCGAGGTTTGCACGCCGCGCTGGATCAGGTCGGCGATGATGCGGGCGCCCTTGTCCGCGCTGACCAGGAAGGGCCGGCTTTTCATGTCCTGGTTGATCGGCGTGTCGATATAGCCGGGGAACAGGGTGGTGACGCGGATCGGCGTGCCGTGCAGTTCGCCGCGCACCGCATCGGCGTACACCGCGATGGCGGCCTTGGAGGCGCTGTACGAGGCGGCCCCGGGCAGGCCGCGGAACGCCGCCACCGAGGAGATCACCACGATCTGGCCGCGGTTCTGCCTGCGGAACAGGGCCACCGCGGCGTCGACGGTCGCCATCGCGCCCAGCACATTGGTCTCGATCACCGCGCGGTCCGCGGCGAAGTTGCCGTGGCCCACCGGGTTGGTGCTGCCGATGCCGGCATTGGCGATGACCAGGTCCAGGCCGCCGTGTTCGGCCGCGCTCGCGGCGATGGCCGCCTGCACCTCGTCATAGCGCGTCACGTCGAGCGCGCGGACTTCCACCCGCCGCTGCGGGAAGCGTTCGGCGATGCCGCGCTTCACCTGCTCCAGGCTGTCGCTGCGGCGCGCCGCCAGCACCAGGTCATAGCCGCGCGCGGCGAGTTCCGGGGCCAGCGCCAGGCCGATGCCGGAACTCGCGCCGGTGAGGAATGCGGTCTTGCTGTCGCTCATTGAATGCGCCTGGGCCTGAGGTTGGGACGACGATGATAAGCCCGGCATGCGCCGGGCTCATGATGGTTTCATGAAAGGCTTTGTGAAAAACCGGCTTCAGATGCCGGCGGCGTGCAGGGCGTTGCCCGCGGCGATCGGATCACCGGTGCGCTCGAAGGTATCGGTCCAGCTGCTGTAGGTGCGCATCTGCCCGGCTTTCCAGGGATGGTAGCCCGGCCTGTAGTAGGCGAAATAATGGCCCAGCACCGGTGCGTAAAGGCCGCCGGGCTTGTACAGCCACCACAGGCCGCGCAGCCAGATTCCGGCACGCTGGCCGAAGCTGAAGCCGTCGACCCGGAACATGTGGGCCATGATGATGAAGGTGTGCAGCGGCATGCCCCAGGACACATGCAGCATGGCCAGGATGCGGGTGAAGTAGCCCACCTTCGCAACTTTCTGCATCACGTCGAACGCCACCGCCTTGTGCTCGATCTCCTCGATCGCATGCCAGGCGTACATGGCGCGGATGCGTGGATCGGTGTCCTGCAGGATTTCCCGGCGCTCGAAGAAGCTGTGCGCCATCACCGCGGTCATGTGCTCGGAGGCGGCGGTCAGCGCCAGGGTGTAGCGGCGCGAGAAGAGGCGGCGGAATACGCCGAACATGATGTCCTTCTGCCGCTGCATCAGGCGCTGCACCTTGACGCCCTGTTCTTCCAGGCGCGTGTTGAAGCGTGTATGCACCATGCCATGTTGGCCTTCCTGGCGCGTGAAATCCCGCACCTCCTGCGCCAGTTGCGGATCGGTGATGCCAGCGCTGAAGTCGCGCACGCAGACGATGAAGAACTTTTCGCCTTCCGGGAACAGGGTAGAGAGGGCGTCGAAGAAGCGCGTCTTGAACGGGTCGCCGGCGAACCAGTATTTTGGAATGTTGCCGTCGAGCCCGAAGTCGAGTTTTTCGCGCGGCACGATGGCATGCTGTTGCCCGGTCTGCTGCATATGCGTGGTCCCTGGTAGACGCGGCTTTGATGATGGTGCCGAGTTGCGACTGTAGAGGGCGGGCGGGGCAGGCACTATGACCGCCCGCGACCGGAGGGAACATTTTGCGACAAACACCAGGGAAAAGCACCCCGCCGGACTGTAAAGCGGCGCACCTGGCCTCGTATCCGCCGTGAAACGTGACGCGGATCAAATTCGGCTTGCCGATAGCGCCGTTCCGCGCGCAGGAATATGACACCCTGAATGGAAGCCATAAAACCGTTTCCGAAAATCAGGGGACTCACATGACAGCCGAACTTCACACGGATCGTCGCGGCCTGCTGCTCGCGGCTGCACCCATGCTGGCCGACCGCCTCGATGTCCTGTCGGTGACTGCGTCGCAGATCGCCCGCGAAGTGGGCGTCTCCGAAGAAGATTTCGTCGATGAATTCGGCGGCGTCGAAGCTTACTGTGCGTTGTTGCAGTTGCAGTTTTTCGAAGGACGTCTGAACAATGTGCTCGGCCGTGCCGGTACCATGCAGCCTGGTGTCGAGCGGATCCGCACTGCCTGGACCAGTTACCTGGATTATTCCGTGGAGCACGCGGCGGTGCACGGCTGGTGTCGCCGCGCACGGCAGCGCTTCCCCGCGCTGCTGGAAGAATTGCGCCGCCGCAACCACGCGGTACTGCTGATGATTCAGATCGAATTCAGCACCTTGCGCTGCCCGCATGCGATGGAGCGCGCGCGCCTGGCGGTAGGCATGGTGCTCGAAACAGTCAAGGTCGAAACCGAGTCGCGCGCAAAAAACGAGGCGATGCGCGCGCTGCTCTGGTCCGCCCTGGAAATGTTCGCCAGAACTTAGTTCCCCGCGGAGGGTCTGTAAACGGCCTGCGCGGCGACTCGCGGGTCGGATTACAATGCACACGCGGGCAGTAAGCCGGCGTGCCTCTAAAGATAACTAAGGAGATGTAACAATGACCTTGGAGCAATTGACGGACCATCTGAGCGAGCAGCTCTCGATCAGCAAGGTGCAGGCGCATGAAGTGGTGCATGTATTGACCAAGCAGGTTACGCAGGCTCTGCTGGCCGGAGATCGCGTCAGCCTGCCGGGACTGGGTTCCCTGTCGGTCGGCGTGCGCAAGGCACGCAGCGGACGCAATCCGCGCACCGGCGAGACCATCCAGATCGCCGAGCGTAAAGTGGTGAAGTTTTCCGCGTCCTCCCAGCTGAGCGGCACGCTCAACCCCGGCGCCAAGTAAACTCCGGCGCGCACGCCCCGCCGTCCCAGCGACGCGGGGTGGCGCGCATTGGCCCCAGTCCGCCGATCCCCATGGCGTGGGCCTGGACTGATCCGTGTAAATCCCGTCTGCGTAGTACGTCAGGCACGGCGGAGCCATTCTTTTTTACGGACAGCTTCCTGGTCCCACAATGTAAGGTTCCGCGCTCCGGGCACGGTTAAACTAGCCGTGTGGGGGAACCATGAAAGAGACCGTGACCACGCAGTGGCGTTTCCGGCATGCGGGCCGCACGCTCGGTCCTTATCCGTGGTCGCTGATCGTGCTGCTGCACAGCCGGGGCTCACTGCCGGACGCCACGCTGGTACAGCAGGTGGGCAACAGCGCATGGATGCCGCTGCGCGAAGCCCTGGCGCCGCCGCTTGAGCCTGCAGCGGTTGCAGTGCCGCAATCATCTGTGGCGCCGCCGCCGCCCATCGTAGCTCTGACTCAGCCGCGGCCGTCGATAGCGGAGGAGCCCAGGCAAACCGCCCTTGCCGATACGGACGACGAGGTCAGTCCGTTTCATCTGCATTTCCTGCTGCTCTATGTGATTCCGCTGCTGGCGCTGGTCATGGCCTTCTACTGGGTCATCTTCAGCGTGCGCGACGATATCGATCCTCGCCCCTGGTGGCTGGCCCTGGCGGCGATCACCCTGCTCATGCCGATCTGGTATATCGCCGGCAGCCTGTGGCTGTGGGCGGCCAGCGAAGACCGCAAGGGGCTCGCCGAGCATGGCTTGCCGCGCGTCGCGGTGGCGTTCATGGGGCTGCTGCTGTTGTTCCTGCTGTCGAGCAATTACCGCCCGCTGAAAGCTCTGGTCGGCATCGCCAGCCATGCCGATCCCTACGGCCAGTTCGCCATCGGCTTCGAGAACGACGGCCGCGCCCTGGTCTACAAGGGGACTTTCGGTTACGCCGCGCCCGCCAGCCTGCAAGCGGCGCTGAAGCGTCACTCGCAAGTGGATACCGTGGTGCTCGACAGCGCCGGCGGCTGGATGGTGGCCGGCCGCGGCATCGCGCGCGTGTTGCGCGAGGCGCATATTCAAACCGTGGTGGCGCGGCGGCGCTGTGCCAGCGCCTGCACCCTGGCGTTCGAAAGCGTGCCGATGCGCGTGCTCGAGGCGGACGCCGCGCTCGGCTTCCACTCCGAGTCGAACCAGTTCAGCTGGGCCGAGAGCGATCGCGCCAACGACAGCTTCGAGGAAGTCTTCGCCGCGCGCGGCATCCCGCGCAGCTTCATCGACAAGGCCATCGGCACGCCGCCCGGCACCCTGTGGTGGCCGGACGTGGCGCAGCTGCTGCACAACCACGTCATCGATCGCGTGCGTTTCGAAGGCCGTGACCTGCAGGAGCAGGATTACTTCCTCGCCGAAGTGGACAAGTATTTCGGCGGCGAGGAATTCGCGCCTTTGGCGCAGGGCTTGCGGGAATTCGCGCCGGCGCACTTGCAACGCCTGCGTCAGGACGTGGCGACCCTGCTGGCGCAGGATGCCATGGAGGGCCAGATCGGCGCCGTGACCCAGCACGCCCTCGACGCCGACGAACAGCTCGCCCTGCAACGCGCCGGCGACTCCGCCCAGGCCGAGCGCGCTGCCATGCTGGCCGATCTGCTGGGGGAGTTCGGCACGCGCGCGCCGGAGCTGTGCTATCCAGTCTGGACCGGCACCAATCCCATGGCCGTGAACCAAGGCTTCACGTCGGCGCAGCGCCGCACCTTCCTCAAGCAGATGGGCATCATGCTGCATGCGGCGGCGGTTGATCCACGGCCGCCGCCGAGCGACGAGGATGGCGCCGACCTGCTGGCGCGGGCCATGCACGCCGCCGATCTCAAGTACGGTCCGGTGGTCTTCGACGTGCCGACCGCGCGCCGAGAAGGGCGTGTCAGCGACGCCATGATCTGCGACATGGCGCAAAGCACCTTCCGCCAGATCCACGCCATGCGCCCCACCGAAGCCGGCGCCGCGATGCGCTGGCTCGCGCTGGGCAAGTCACCCGGCGGAAAATAGCGCCCGGCAGTATCCGGACTCGACGGCTTGGCTCAGCTTGCCGTCTCGCCGAGCTTCTTCCACTCCGCATTGCTGATCAGGGTGGAGCGGACGATTTCGAGTTTGGCGCAGCCGTCGATGCTGCGCAGCAGCTTCTTGACGTGCGCGGACAGCGCCGGATGTACCCAGGGGCTGAGCGTGATGCGGCCGATGCAGGCCAGCGGCAGTTCGATGTCCAGCTTCGGCACGCTGTCGTTCTTCGATTCGTACACCAACCGGAACTCGTTCTCATGCTGGAACGCATAGCGCTTCAGGAACGGCAGATCCTTGACGGCGATCTTGTGGCCGCGGATGTTTTCCATGGTCAAGTAGTTCACGGCACTGGCCTTCAGCCCGTGCTGTCGTTTCATCGCCGCGAGGAACGGCGCCCGCTTGAAGCGCACGCATACGCCGCCGGAACCGCCCGCGAACACGCGCCAGTGGTGATAGGTCTCGTCAGCCTGGGTGAAGCACAACGCGAGTACCGACTTCAGTTTCTTCTTCTCCCGGTACAGCTCCAGGTAATGGGAGTCATTGCTGTCGTCCCAGGAGGCCGGGTCGAGCAGGGTGATCCTGCGCTCGCTCAGCATGTAGATCAGCGCCGGCAGCTCGGTGTAGCGCCGCAGGTAAGTTCCGTTCATTGCCATTCTCCCGGCGTGCTCAGGCACTGCGCTGCCGCTCGTCGAGCGCCGCGACATCGCGCCGGTAAGCCGTTTCGAAATGCGCCGCCGTCCTGCCACGCAGTTGCGCGAAGCTGTCGTCCACCAGCAGCTTGCCGTCGCGGTACACCGGCCGCAGCAGGTTGTCGCGCCCGTCCAGCGCTTCTTCCCGCACCGCGGCGTAGCTGTCGCCGTCGCGCACCACCGCGTAGCGCCCCGCCTTGCTGCGCTTGCCCGGATCGGTGACCGGGTCCTTGTAGATGTCCCGCGCGCTGCCGCCGATCTCGCCCCAGCTCGCCTTCATCGCCCACTTCAGCGTGTCGCGATCGACCTTCTGCAGCAGGCCGCCGCCCATGCCGAAGGCCAGGTTCTCGGTGCTAATGGCGCGCATCTTCAGCACTTCCAGGATGCGCGGCAGTGTGTTCAGGTCCACGCCGTCGCCCTGAATCATGCGGATATACGGCGGCAGCACGCGGTAGCCCTTGCTGTTCTGGGTATGGCCGAAGCGGCGCATCAGGTGTTCGATCACCCGCGGCACCACCGCCACCGGGTCGCCGCTGTCGGGACGCACCACGATGCGCCCGCCGTTCTCCACCACTTCTTGATACAGGTCCTCGCCGACGATATGGTCGAGCGCATTCCACACGTCGTAGCTGTCGATGACGAAGGCCAGCACCTTCTGCGGCCCCGAGAACTGCCGGATCATGTTGCGGCAGGCTTCACGCTCGCCGCTGCGGCCCCAGCTGGTCATGGTGCTGTGCTCGGAGGCGGGAATGCTGAAGGCGGCCATCGGCTCATGGTAATGGCGGCGCGCCGTCATCAGCGCCGCCAGGGTGTCGGTGCCGTGGAAGTTGAGCAGATGACCTGCGCCGCCCAGTCCGGCGGCCTCCTCGCTGGTGGCGCCGCGCGCGCCGAAGTCATGCAGCTGGAAGTCGAGGCCGTCGAGCGTATCCGCCGTTTCCTCCAGGTAATGCCGCAGCACCTTCTTGCAGGCGAAGGACAGGCTGGCCACCGTGCTCGGATACCACACCGCGCGCAGCAGCGCGGTTTCCAGGTAGCTCGGTACCCAGAAGCACTCGGAGTCCGTGTTCATCACCTGCACCACCGGCACCAGGCTGGGCACCACCGTGCCCTCGGGCAGCGCCTGGATCTCCACCGGCAGGTAGCCGCCGTGGCGGTCGACGATATGCTCCCAGCCTTTGCGATTGAAGAAGCCGAGATGCGCCATGGCGACTTCCTCGGCTTCGTCGATGTCGGCGCGGCTGATGGGTTGGCCCAGGTATTCCTTGAGGAACGCCTGCAGGCCGAAGAACAGCACATCGTGAAAGGCGCCGCCGCGGCTCTCGATATAACTGGAAATGCGCCGCGTCTCCGGCGGGTATTGCAGGTAATGCGTCAGCTTGTAGCTGTCGGTATTCAGGATGAGATTGTGCCGGCGGCTGTCCATGACTGTCCTTGTGAGCTCCTGCCAGCCTGATTGTAAGGGTGCGAGCCGCGCAGGGGCAGGCCACCTGCGTCATCCTTCGCTACACTCGACGGCCAGAGCGCCAACCTATCGAGGCCGATTCCCGCCATGAAGATTTCCCTGCCGGTGCGCGGCTCCGACGCGATCAGTCCCACCGCGCACTACACCGGCTACGTCTGGTATCGCCACGGCCTGTCCCACCCGGGACTGGTGACGCCACAGGGCCGCGCGCTGTATCACGCCCTGCGCCCGCTCAACGCCGGTTCACGCGGCATCGGCGGGCCGACGCTGGAAGGCTTCCTGCTGGCGCGCCATCGCGCCATCGACGCGCTGCTCGGCCAGGCCATCGACAGCGGCGCGGTGGGGCAGGTGGTCGAGATCGCCGCCGGCCTGTCGCCGCGCGGCTGGGATTTCGCCCGGCGCTACGGCCCCCGCATCCAGTATGTCGAAGCCGACCTGCCGGACATGGCGCAGCGCAAGCGCGAACGCCTCGCCGCCGCGGGTCTGGAGACGCCGCAGCATCGCGTGGTGGCGCTGGATGCGCTGGCCG
The DNA here is from genome assembly GCA_028291705.1 of Nevskia sp. Taxonomy (GTDB): domain Bacteria; phylum Pseudomonadota; class Gammaproteobacteria; order Nevskiales; family Nevskiaceae; genus Nevskia. Next base: position 6,568 of record JAQGNS010000270.1, on the reverse strand, counting down.
ACGGCGGCGCGCTGTCGCTGGCGACGCTGGCGCAGTCGCTCGATCCCGGCAAGGGCCTGGCCATCATCACCGAAGGCCTGCTCAACTATTTCGATACCGATGCGGTGCTGGGCATGTGGCAGCGCTTCGCCACCGTGCTGAAGCGGTTCCCGGTGGGCGCCTATTTATCAGACTTGCACCTGGCTTCGGACAATCGCGGCGCATCGACGCGCACCTTCGGCAAGCTGCTGGGGAGCTTCGTGCGCGGCCGCGTCTATCTGCACTTCGGCTCGGTGGCCGAGGCCGAAGCCGCGCTGATCCGCAGCGGCTACGCCACGGCGCAACTCATCGCACCCGAGCCGCAGGCGATGTCCGGAGGCGCGATAGACCGCAAGGGCGCGGGCCTGGTCAAGGTGATCAAGGCCGGCACCTGAAACGCGCGGCCCTCGCGCCGCTCAGGCCTGGCGCAGCGCCTCGGCGCGGCGCTTGATCCCCGCCGTCATCCCCGCAAAGCCCTGCTCCAGCTTGCTCCCGAGCAGCCCGCGCACCAACGGCTGCAGCCAGCCGGCGATCTCGAAGTGTGACTGGTAACGGCTGCGCCCCGGCCCGAGCGCCGTCACCGTATGCGAGCGCCGGCTGTGCAGTGCACCCAGCGGCGCTGGCTTCATGCTGTAGCTGAACTCCTTCCCCGGCGTATGCGTCAGCATCCACTCCCGCTGCGGCCGCGGCCCCGAGGCGAACAACTGCACCTGCAAGTCGATCGGATCGCCCGGTTTGAGCGTCGTCTTGCAGTCGCGCAGGAACGGATTCCATTCGCCGTAGCGGGGGAAATCCGTGATCACGCTCCACACCAGTTCGGCGGGAGCTTCGATATCCAGCGTTGCGTCGATGACAAAGGCCATGTGGAATCCGGGGCATGAGCGCGGCGACGCTCCGGCAGCATCCTAGCCCGGCCCCAGAACTCCGTCCTACGCCAAAGGGGCGAGACGCCACTGTGGTCCGCTTTTCCTGAATCGTGCCGTGCGGATGCCCCGATAAGCGCTGTTCATAGGCTATTTCTACCAATAGCCATCTACATCCAATGGAATGAAGCTTGCGTAGAGGTAGGTATTGGTATCGCAAGGTACAGGGACAGACCTTCCTGACTATTACACCGCTCATAGCCGGACCCACGATGGCCGGCGGGGCTCATGGGAGCTGCACAAAATGGGGCTTTTCTCTTCGACATCCCGTCCGGGAGCAGTCCGGTGGCTGATGTTGCTTTGCTTGCCATTCACTGCCGCGCTCGCGGCACCGCTGGCCCAGGCCGCATGGGTCAGCACCGCCACCCACGGCCTGACGTTGAAGTCCTCCGTCGCCAGCAGCGCCGTGCCGGCGAGCCAGCCGGTGCACGTCATCATCGGCCTCAAGCTGCAGAACCAGGGCCAGCTGCAAACCCTGCTCACCAATCTGCACACCGCCGGCAGCCCGCAGTTCGGGCAATACCTGACGCCCTCGCAGTTCAAGGCCGGCTACGCGCCCAGCGTGGCCCAGGCACAGTCGGTGGCCACCTACCTCAGCAGCGCCGGCTTCAAGAACGTGCAGGTCACCCCCAGCCGCATGCTCGTCACCGCCGACGGTACCGCCGCCGCGGCGCAAGCGGCCTTCAACACCTCGCTCAAGCAGTTCGCCCTCTCCGGCCGCACCGTGTTCGCGCCGGTGAAAGACGTGCAGGTGCCGGACAGCATCAGCGGCGTGGTCCTGTCGGTCCTCGGCCTGCAGAACGCCTTCCAGAAGACCGCCGCCATCAGCCGGGTCTATCCGGTAGCTTCGGCGCCCGCTTCCGGCGGCAAGCTGCCGGCCTCGATTCCCCTCACCAACGCCGCCGTCACGCCCGCGCTCAACGCCAGTTTCACTCCCGCGGCGTTCCGCAAGGCCTATGACGCAGGCACCACCGCCGAAGGTTCCAACACCGTCGTCGCCATCTCCACCGCCGGCTCCGATCTGGTTCAGGTCACCGCCGATCTGCGCCAGGCCGAGCGCGACAACGGCCTGCCCTACGTGCCGGTCGAAGTGAATCAGGTCGCCCCGCTGCCGGATCCGCAGGATCCCAGTGGTGACGGTGAGTGGGACCTCGACAGCCAGTCCTCCACCGGCATCGCCGGCAACGTCAACAAGGTGATCTTCTACAACGCCACCGACCTCGGCGACAGCCTGTCGATGGCCTATGACAAGTTCGCCGAGGACGCCGTCGCCCGCATCGGCAACATGTCCTACGGCGGCTGCGAAGCACTCGACATCCTCGCCGGCAGCGCCGTCACCGACGACCAGCTGTTCATGCGCGCCGTCGCCCAGGGCCAGACCTGGTTCGCCTCCGCCGGCGACGCCGGCGCGGACTGCTCCCTGCTGATCAACCTCGGCACGCCGGATACTGGCCTGATCAGCGTCGAATACCCCGCGGCATCTCCCTATGTGGTCGCGGTCGGCGGCACCTCCCTGTTCACCGACAGCAGCTTCGACTACGCCCTCGAAACCGCCTGGCTCGCCACCGGCGGCGGCACCAGCCTGCTGGAGAAAGCCCCCGACTGGCAGAAGGGCATCGTCCCCACCGCCGCGCTCGGCCTGCGCGGCGTGCCGGACATCGCCATGGACGCCGGCTTCAACGTCGCCGTCGCGCTGTTCTACTCGGCGGCGGATACCGTGGTCAGCGGCGAACATGAAGCCGTGATCGGCACCAGCCTGTCCTCGCCGCTGGCGATGGGCACCTGGTCGCGCTACATCACCAGCCACTGCGACCAGGACGGCAAGACCATCGGCTTCGCCGCCCCGGCGATCTACGCCCTGGCCAGCAGCAAGGCGCCCTTCGCCACCGCCACCGGCTTCAGGGATACTCTCATCGGCTTTAACGGTCTGTATCCCACCACGCCCGGCTGGGACTTCACCACCGGCTTCGGCAGCATCGACATCACCAAGCTCGACGCCGCCTTGCCCAAGCCCGCAGGCGCCTGCACCATCGCCGCCGCACCCACCGCCGCACTCGCCGCGGACACCAGCAGCGGCAAGGCGCCGCTGAATGTGAGCTTCGATGCCAGCGGCTCCAGCGATCCCGCCAGCCTCGCCCTGAGCTACTACATCATCGACTTCGGCGACGGCAGCCCGGTCACCTTCTCCAGCACACCAGCCTTCGCCGCACACGCCTACGCCAATGCCGGCACCTACACGGCCAGCCTCACCGTGCGCAATGCACAGGGCCAGGTCAGCCCGGCCGTGACGCAGAGCATCACCGTCAGCGGCACGCCGCTGGCCTGCGTCGCTCCCGGCCAGCAGGTCATCGGCGTGGGCGCCATCAGCGGCATCGAGGGTATCGATCCCTTCCCCTCGGCCGACGACTTCCAGGCCAGCTACATCGGTGAACCCGGCGACCAGGCCAACAAGCTGGTCTTCACCATCAAGGTGCCGTCCCTCAAGACCGTGCCGCCGCTGTACCGCTGGGTGACCTACTTCAACATCCCGGAAGACACCGATGAGCACTACGTCGCCATGGTCTCGGCCGATGGCGCCGCCCCGGTATTCAACTACGGCACCCACAGCGCCATCCCGCTGGTCGGCTTGGGCGACTTCACCGTCACCGGCACGCTCGATGCGGCCAGCGCCTACAACGCCGACGGCACCATCACCCTGGTGCTGGACAAGACCAAGCTCGGTATCAAGACCGGCGACAAGCTGAGCGGTATCGCCACCAGCGTGCGCGTCTCGATCCCGGATGATCCCACCGGCACTCTGCCGTTGGGCGAAGGCCTCACCGTGGTGTCGGGCGGCGATGCGGATCCGTATACCGTGGTCGGCAACGACACCTGCGCGGTCGCCACCGGCACCAGCAGTTCGGGCGGCTCCACCTCGAGCAGTTCTTCCGGCGGTTCCGGCACCGGTAGTTCGTCGAGCAGCTCCTCGGGCGGCTCCTCCACCAGCTCAAGCTCCTCCGGTGGTGATGGAGGCGGTGGCGGCGGCGCTGCCGCCCCAGGCCTGTTGTTGCCGCTGCTGGCAGCAGCATTGCGCAGGCGTCGGCTCAAAGCCGCGCGTTCCTGATCCGGCCTGATCGGATAAAAGGCCGCCTTCGGGCGGCCTTTTTAATGAGCGCCTGCACGCAGTACCTGGCCGCTGTCGCCATCTGTCAAGCGATCCGCCGGGGATGAGGCTAGCGTGGCCGCATAGAGGCCATCCAATGCAATGGCCCAACGAGGGATAGAGAAATGAAGCTTGGGTTTACGATCACTGCGGCTGCAATGCTGTGCTCCGTGTTGAGCGCCTGCGGCGGCAGTGCCGGCGCAGCAGGCAGCAACGGTAACTCCACGGCCGCACCGCAGCTGCGCCGCGACGGCAGCTTCCTGATCGACGATCAGAACCGCACAGTCATCCTGCACGGTGTCAACGCCGTGTGGAAGCTCAAGCCCTACGCGCCGCCGGATACCGCCGAAGGCTTCACCACCGCCGACGCTGACTGGCTGCAAGCCCACGGCTTCAACTCCGTGCGCCTGGGCGTGCTGTTCGCCGGCGTCATGCCGCAGCAGGGTATGGTGGATGCCGGCTACCTCGAACAGATCGACCGCGCCGTGCAACTGCTGGCCGCGCGCAAGATCTGGGTCCTGCTGGATTTCCACGAGGATATGTACAACGAGAAGTTCTTCGGCGAAGGCTTCCCCGACTGGGCGGTCTACGACGACGGCGTGCCGCTGCTGTTCAACGCCGGCTTCCCCGGCAACCTGTTCCAGCCGGCCACCTCGATCACCTACGACAACCTCTGGAACAACAAGAACCAGCTCTGGGACTACTACCGCGCCGCCTGGCAGGCGGTGGCCGCGAAGTGGTCGAAGCAGCCTTACCTGATGGGCTACGAGCTGATCAACGAGCCCTGGTCCGGCACCAACTTCGCCACCTGCCTGCCGCCGCTCGGCTGCGCCGGTTTCGACGAGAACAAGCTCCAGGCCATGCAGCAATACATGCTCTCCGGCATCCGCCAGTACGATCCGAACAACCTCGTCTGGTTCGAACCGCTGGTGCTGATCAGCTACGGTGCGCCCACCTACCTCGGCACAAAAACCCTGGTCAACGACGCCAACCTCGGCTTCTCCTGGCACCTCTACTGCCCGACCACTTCGCTCAGCCTGCTCGGCCTCAACAACCTCACCTGCGACCTGCTAGACGCCGACGTCCTGCACGTGGGCGAAGCCGGCTCCGACCACCTCGGCGCCGCGCGGCTGCTCACCGAGTTCGGCGCCACCGACCTGATCAGCGACCTCACCCGCTCCACCGCCGAGTTCGACCAGCACCTGCTGGGCTGGCAATACTGGGCCTACAAGAACTGGCACGACCCCACCACCTCGGCCGGCTCGAACGCACAAGGCCTGTTCACCAACGACGCTGACCTGACGACCGTCAAAACCGACAAGCTCAAGGTGCTGGAGCGCACCTACCCGCAGTTCACCGCCGGCATCCCCACCGCGCTTTCCTTCGATCCGGATACCGGCGCTTTCAGCTACAGCTACACCGCGCGCACCGCCGGCGGTCCGACACAGATCTACGTGCCGCTGTCCGTGCATTACCCGAACGGCTACAGCGTCACCGCCAGCGGCGCCCAGATTACTTCGGCACCGAACGCATCGCTGCTGACGTTGGAGAACGCTGTAGGCGCAACGACGGTCAAAGTGACGTTAACGGCGAAGTAATCAGAACGCTTTTAATTGGAGTAATAGAAAAACCCGTTCGCCCCGAGTGCCGCGCGTAGCGCGGTGTATCGAGGGGCCATGCGCCACACTTGCCACAGACGGGCTTACGCCGCCGCAACCTTCTGCGCAGATCCCTCAACCCGAGGCGGATGCGCCAGCCGAACCACCGCCTCGTGCAGAACCTCCAGCTGACGGCGCAAGCGCAACAACTCATTCCACGCAATCACCTCGGAAGCCGTCTGCACCAGTTCCGCGTCCACCTTCCTCGAAGCCTTGGCCAGCAACTCCGGCGGCGCCGGCAACTCGGCCGGCGCATGCCGCCGCTCCAGCGCCTGAGCGAGGTCAGAGAGCGCATCGTCGGCCCAACGCCGGATCGCGGCGAGGCCCGGCTGCGGCGGCGCACCCGCCGTGAACTGCGGCAGCAGGCTCAGCGTGACGATGGCGCCCGCCATGCGGCGCAGACAGGCCAGCATGATCAGTGTCGGCTCGGCATCGGCGCGGTTGAGCAGCCGGGTCTCGCTCAGCACGCGTTGCAAGGAGGCCTCGGCATTGTTGCTGGTCAGACCGGCCTGGCGCCGCGCCGCGCCGATGTCCTGGTCCTTCGCATCGGGTTTGCCGCCCAGCACCACCAGCAGGTAATCGCGGTGCGCGCGCACCGCCGCTGCCGTCTGCCTCAACAACTGAGGCGCCTCCCAGCTCGGCCACAGCAGGAAGCTGGCCAGCAGACCGAGCAGGCCACCCAGGAAACTATCGAGCGCGCGCAGGCTGGCCAGTTGCGCATCGCCGATGCCGCCGGTCTGGAACAGCTCGGCGATCAGCACCACCAGCGGTGTCATGCACAGCATGAACAGAGCGTAGTTGACGGTGCGCAGGGTGAAGGCGAATAC
>JAQGNS010000266.1 GCA_028291705.1 Nevskia sp. | reverse complement strand
TGCGAAATATCCGCAGCTTACATATCGAAGCTGGGATCCAGCGCTTCCAGTTCCATCTTCGGCTGCTGGATGGCGGGCAGGTCGGCCTCGCTCAGCACGGAAGTGCCGACGTAGCCTTCGGCGATTTCCTTCAGCGACAGGACGGTGGACTTGTGGCTGCCCCAGGGCAGGCGGGCTTCGGCGCCGCGAGCCAGCTGGCGCGCGCGCTTGGCGGCGACCAGGCTCAGTTCGAACTGGTTGGGGATGCGGGCCAGACAATCTTCTACGGTAACGCGTGCCATGACTTACCTGCTGAGAAAACACGGACTAAGCTGCCAATTATACCCAAAGCCGGGGCGGCAGGCCAAGAGGGAAGCGGTTTTGGGGCGCCTGGAAATGGCGAAGGGGCCTGTCGGCTCCGCTTCGCTTGAGCCGACCTACCGGACCGGGACTGCGCCGGCAACAGTCGAAATAGTATGGGGTTTCGCTTGCTTTTCAAGCGGGACCGGGCGGAGCGCCGGGTCGGGGAAATCGGCCGGATTCAGAGCTTCAATTCCCGGATCAGTGCGGCATGGCGGGCACGTTGGGCAGGCAGGCCGAGGCGCCGGGACAAAATCAGGGCCTGCAATTCGTCCAGGGCGTGGTCGAAGGTGTCGTTGACGATGAGGTAGTCGTATTCATCGTAATGCACCATTTCGGCGTGGGCGGCTTCCATGCGGGCGGCGATGACCTTGGGGTCGTCCTGGCCGCGGCCGTGCAGGCGGCGCTCCAGTTCGGCCGCCGAGGGGGGCAGGATGAATACGCCCTGGGCGTCCGGGCGCCGGGCGCGGACCTGGCGGGCGCCCTGCCAGTCGATATCCAGCAGCAGTTCGGTGCCGGCGGCGAGCAGGCGTTCGGTTTCGGCGAGGCCGGTGCCGTAACGCCGGCCGAACACCTCGGCGTGCTCGAGGAATTCCCCGGCGGCGACCATGGCCAGGAACTGCGCCTCGTCGACGAAATGGTAGTGACTGCCGTGCTCCTCCCCTGCCCGCGGCGCGCGGGTGGTGTAGGACACCGAGATGGCGCAGGCGATGCCGCGCTGATTCAGGCGCTCCACCAGGGCGCGGCTCAGGCTGGTCTTGCCGCCGCCGCTGGGGGCGGAGACGATCCACAGCGATCCTGGCGAGGGGCTAGCCAAAGGGATGGTACTGAAACAGCCAGGTTTCGGAGAGCGTGTTGCTGCCCGACTTCAGATAAAGGCGCAGGTCCACCGGGTCGTTGCCGTCGACGGTGAGGTCGAACTGGGCGCGCCAGTGGCCGCTGACGCCGTCCGGCACGGCTTCAGCGAAGACGTTGGAGAAGGTGCCGCGCGAGGCGCTCAGCACCGGCTCGGGCTTGACCCCGAACGGCAGGGACACCAGCGGGCCACCCATGAACTCGACCACGAACTTGCGCACGCCGGCCGGGCGCGGTTGACCGGGCTGGCCGCCGCGGCCGAGGCGGGTGGCGACACAGCGCGCCAGCGGCGTGGGATACGGCTCGTCGGCGCTCCAGTAGAGGCGGTAGTGCAAACGATAGCTGGAGCCGGCGCGCGCCGGGGCTTTCGGCACCCACATGGCGACGATGTTGTCGTGGATCTCGTCGTTGTCGGGGATTTCCACCAGCTGCACCGAGCCCTCGCCCCAGCCGTCCAGCGGCTCGACCCACAGGCTGGGGCGGCGCTGGTAGTTGACGCCGTCGAGGTAGTGGTCGAAGTTGCGGTCGCGCTGCAGCAGGCCGAAGCCGTGCGGGTTGGCGTCGGAAAAGGCCGAGGCCATGGTGCGCGGCGGATTGTTGAGCGGGCGCCAGATGTGCTCGCCGGCGCCGGTCCAGATGGCCAGGCCGTCGGAGTCGTGCACCTCGGGGCGCCAGTCCACGGCGGTGCTCTTGACGGTTTCGGAGAACCAGTACATCGAGGTCAGCGGCGCGAGGCCGAGGCGCTCGATGTCGGCGCGCAGGAACAGGGCGGTCTCGATCTCCATGATCACCGCCTTGTCGCGGCGCATGACGAAGCGGTAGGCGCCGGTGATGCTGGGGCCTTCGAGGAAGGCGCAGACGGTCACCGTGTCGCTGTTCTCGGCCGGGGCTTCGAAATAGACCTGGGTGAAGGCGGGGAATTCTTCGGGCTTGCCAGCGACCGCGACGTTGGCGGCGACGCCGCGCGCGGACAGGCCATATTGGTACAGCTCGCCGATGGCGCGGAAGTAGGAGGCGCCGAGGAAGGCGACCCAGTCGTTCTTGTGCCAGTCGAGGCGATCCTGGTCGTCGAGGCGGCTTTCCTGGAAGCGGAAGCCGGCGAAACCCGCGCCCTTGGGCAGGTCATGCGCCGGGCTGTCCTTCGGCATGTCGAAGTAGTCGGGGTCGTAGATCAGCTCGCGCGCGCTGGCGCCTTCAGCCAGGTACATCCGCACCGGCGCCTGGAAGTAGCGGCCGAGATGGAAGAAGGTCACCGGGAATTGCCCCGGGCCCTTGGCGAAGAGGGCGTACTCGGGCTTGAAGTGGATCTTGCCGTGGGCGTCGTAGTCGATGCGTTCCAGCACTTCGCGCGACAGGGCCGGCGGCGGCACATAGGGCTGCCCTGCCCTGGCGCGGGCCTGCTCGATCAGCGCTTCGAAGGAGAAGGGCGCGGCGGCGCCGAACTGGATGCGCTTGGCCGCCAGCGCGGCCGGCGTGATGCCGAGCGCGGCGAGAGCCATGGTGGCGCTGCTGGCGGTAAGAAAGGTTCTGCGATCGATCATGACGGGTTCCGGCCGGTGACAAATGATACAGGCTGGAAAGCGCGGAGCGTCACCGCCGTGAATGCGGCGCCCGCCGCGCTTCCGGGAGGACCGGTTTTGGAACGCCGTCGAAAAGACAAGTTCAGCCGCCCCGGCGCGCGACCGGGGGCGGCTCAAGCCGGCGAGAAGCGCGCTTACCAGTCCTGCGGCTTGCTGAACTCCGGGTAGGTCTTGGCGATGAAGGCCTTGAACTCGGGCGAGTGATAGGCGGCGACGAGGTCGTTGACGAAGGGCTGGCCCTTGTCGGCGCTGCGCACCGCGACGACGTTGATATAGCGGTCGCCGAGGTCTTCGACGTCAAGCGCGTCGGCCAGCTTCAGGCCGGAAGCGTAGGCGTAGTTGCCGTTGACGAAGGAGTAGTCGGTATCGTCGAGCGAGCGCGGCAGCGAGGCGGCTTCCAGCGGCAGCAGCTTGAGGTGATGCGGGTTGGCGGCGACGTCTTTTTCCGAGGCGCGCACCGGGTCGGTGTCGGGCTTCAGTTGCAGCAGGCCGCGCTTGGCCAGCATGCCGAGGGCGCGCGCCTCGTTGGTCGGATCGTTGGGCAGGGCGATGCGGTCGCCGTCCTTGAGTTCGCTCAGGGCATGGTGCTTGCGGCTGTACAGGCCCATCGGCTCGGTCGGCACCTGCGCCACCGGCTCGAGCTGCAGCTCATGGTCGGCGGCGAATTTGCGCAGGTAGATGATGTGCTGGAACACGTTGGCGTCGAGCGCGCCCTGCGCCAGCGCCAGGTTGGGCTGCACGTAATCGCTGAACTCGATCACTTTCACCGTGTAGCCGCGCGCTTCCAGCCAGGGCTTGATGCTGTGGCGGATCATGTCGCTGAAGGGACCGGCGGTGGCGCCGATGTTGAGCTGTTTCTTGTCGGTGGCCTGCGCCGGGAGCCCGGCCAGCAGGGCAACGAGGAACAGGGGCAAGGCACGGGACAGCAGTTTGCGGATCATGATGCGCCCTCTATCTATATGACAGCTGGATCGACGAACTAAATGGATGGGGCTCAACGCTTGTCGAGCCGCGCGGCGATGCGGTTGCCGCTGAACTGGATGGCCTGCACGATCACCACCAGGATGGCCACGGTGATCAGCATGACGTTGGTCTGGAAACGGTAGTAGCCGTAGCGGATGGCGAGATCGCCGATGCCGCCGCCGCCCACCACGCCGGCCACGGCGGTGTAGGACAGCAGGCTCACCGCCATCACCGTCAGGCCCAGCACCAGGCCGGAGCGCGCCTCGACCAGCAGCACCTTGAACACGATCTGCGGCACGCTCGCGCCCATCGCCTCGGCGGCCTCGACCACGCCGCGCGGCACTTCGCGCAGCGACTGCTCGACCAGGCGGGCGAAGTACGGGATGGCGGCGAAGGACAGCGGCACCGCCGCGGCCAGGGGGCCGATGGAGCTGCCGATGAGCCAGCGCGTCAGCGGCACCAGGGCCACAATGAGGATGACGAAGGGGAACGAGCGCACCACATTGATGAAGCCGTTGAGCACGGCGAACAGCCAGGGGCGCTGCAACAACTGGCCGCGGTCGGTGAGCAGCACCAGCACGCCCAGCGGGCCGCCGAGCAGGACCGAAGCGGCCAGGGATACCAGCAGCATCAATGCGGTCTGGCCCAGGGCCAGCCACAGGTCGGGCAGGATTTCGATGAGGGAGTCGGACATGGCGGGATAGTGTCTAGACTGCCTCGAACAGGCGCCGCGCCGCATCGCTGCGCGGCTGCGGCGGTTCGGCCTGGCGCAGGTCCAGTTCTTCCACCACGCGGCCGTTTTCCATCACCGCCACGCGATCACACAACGCCCGCACCACCGCCAGCGAGTGGCTGACGATGACGATGGTCACGCCCAGGCGGCGGTTGATGTCACGCAGCACGGCGAGCAGTTCGCGGGTGGTATGCGGGTCGAGCGCCGAGGTGGGTTCGTCGCAGAGCAGCACCTGCGGCTCGGTGGCGAGGGCGCGGGCGATGGCGACGCGCTGCTTCTGGCCGCCGCTGAGCTGGGCCGGGTATTGCGCGGCCTTGTCGGCCAGGCCGACCAGTTCCAGGCACTGCCGGGCGCGCGCGGCGACGGCCTCGCCCTTGAGGCCGGCGATGCGCAGCGGGAAGCAGACGTTCTCCAGGGCGCTGTGGTTATGCAGCAGGTTGAATTGCTGGAAGATCATGCCGATGCGCCGCCGCGCCTGCCGCAGGGCGTCGGGGCCGAGCAGGTCCAGACGCTGGCCGCCGACCCAGACCTCGCCGGCGGTGGGCCGCTCCAGCAGGTTGATCAGGCGCAGCAGGGTGGACTTGCCGGCGCCGGAGAAGCCGATGATGCCGAACACCTCGCCGGGCCCGACGCGCAGGCTGAGGGGCGCCACCGCTTCGAACGGACGCGGTCCCGCCGCGAAGCTCTTGGCGACGCCTTCGAGGCGGATCATGGGCGGGGTTTGAGACAAGGGAGGCGGGAACGGCACGGCGCGAGGGTCGCACACTCTAGGCAAAGCGCCGGGCGCGGGGAAATAGCCAATGGTGCTAGCCATATGAAAAATCCGGCGAAATGCGGCTACCGGCCAACTGATTAACGGAATTTAATGATTCGCCAATACCCGTAAATGCGGCGGCGCTTAATCTTCTGTCCGGGCGCAGGCCCGCACCACACGCTATGACCGCTCGAACAACAGGTTCCTCTACGAACACGCTCTCCCCTGGCCGCGTCCGCTGGCTGGCCGCCTGCTGCGTGGCCGGTCTTTCCGCCTGCAACCTCGGGCCCGATTACCAGCGGCCGGATCTGCCGCCGCCCGCCGCCTGGACCGGCGCCGATGCCAAGGCCGCTCCGGCCTGGCCCTCGGCGGACTGGTGGAAGGGCTTCGGCTCGCCGCAGCTCGACGCCTTCATCGCCCAGTCGCAGCAGGCCAACGATGACATCGCCGCCGCCATCGCCCGCGTGCGCCAGGCCGACGCGCAGGCGCGCATCGCCGGCGCGCCGCTGCTGCCCACGCTGGATGCCAGCTTCGACGCCAGCCAGGCGCGTACGCAGGGCTCCAGCGGTTCGCACACCGGCGCGGCGTTCAGCCCCCTGCTCAGCGCCAGCTACGCGCTCGACTTCTGGGGCAAGAACCGGGCGACGCGCGATGCCGCCGTGGCCGCCGCCAATGCCAGCCGCTACGACCGCGCCACCATCGAGCTGACGGTGATGAGCAGCGTCGCCGGCACCTATTTCCAGACGCTGTCGTTGCGCGACCGCCTCGACGTGGCGCAGAAGAACCTCGACGCCGCGCAGACCATTCTCAACGGCCTCAAGCTGCAGCAGCAGGCCGGCACCGCCAACGCCCTCGACGTGGCGCAGCAGGCCACCACCGTGGCCACGCTTTACGCCGCCATTCCACCGCTGAAGCAGCAGTTGCGACAGAGCGTGGACGCGCTGGCGATCCTGGTCGGCGCCACGCCGGAGTCGGTGGAAGTGAACAGCGGCACGCTGGACGGCGTGGCGCAGCCGCTGGTGGCGCCGGGCCTGCCGTCCGAACTGCTGGCGCGTCGGCCCGACGTGGCCGAGGCCGAGGCGCAGCTGATCTCCGCCAATGCCAACATGGCCGCGGCGCGCGCCGCCTTCTTCCCCAGCATTGTCCTTACCGCCGGCGGCGGCTACGCCAGCGACCAGCTGGCCGGGCTGCTCAATCCTTCCAACGCCATCTTCTCGGTGGCGGCGGGCATCACCCAGCCGATCTTCGAGGGCGGCCTGCTGGAAGGGCAGTCGGAACTGGCCAAGGGACGCTACGCCGAGCTGGCGGCGGATTACCACAAGGCGGTGATCTCGGCCTTCGGCAATGTCGAGGATGCCCTGGTCGCGGTACAGCAGACGGCGGACCAGGAGCAACGGCAGCAGGAGGCGGTGAGCACGGCGCAGCGTGCCTACCAGATCGCCCAGGCGCAGATGCATGCCGGCACCATCAACGTGCTGACCCTGCTCAATACCGAAAGCGCTCTGTTCACCGCGCAGGACGCGCTGGCGCAAGTCAAATTCTCCCACCTGCAAGCCCTGGTGAATCTGTTCAGCGCCCTGGGCGGCGGTTGGCAACAAGCTTAAGCAACAAGGCTGCAGGAGCAAACAAGCATGGCCGCTGACAGCGGAATCTCGATGCGGACCCTCAAGCCGGGCCGCACCCGTAGCGTGATGATCGCGGTGACAGTGGTGCTCGGCCTGCTGTACTGGTGGCACCTGCGCGCGGACGAAAAGGCCGCGGCCGCGGCGAAGCCGAAAGGGTCGCAGGGCATCGCCGTGGATGTCGTCCCGGCGAAGCGTGTCGACATGCCGCTCTATGTCGAGGGCCTCGGCTCGGTGCAGGCGTTCTACACCGTGACCATCACGCCGCGCGTCGACGGGCAGCTGATGAAGGTGGGCTTCACCGAGGGACAAACGGTGCAGAAGGGCGACCTGCTGGCGCAGATCGACCCGCGCCCCTACCAGGCCGCACTGGAACAGGCGATCGGCACGCGCGACAAGGACCAGGCGCTGCTGGAAAACGCCAAGCGCGACCTCGAGCGTTACGAAATGCTGGCGCCGCAGGACCTGACCAGCAAGCAGACGGTGGATACGCAACGCGCCCTGGTGATGCAGACCGCGGCGCAGATCAAGAGCGACCAGGCCGCGGTGGACAACGCCCGCACCCAGCTCGACTACACCACCATCACCTCGCCGATCCAGGGCCGCACCGGCATCCGCCTGGTCGATCCGGGCAACAACGTGCACGCTTCCGACACCACCGGCATCGTGGTGGTGACGCAGCTGCAGCCGATCTCGGTGATCTTCACCCTGCCGGAGGACGCGCTGCCGGCGATGTCCGCCGCGCTGGAAAAAGGCAGCGTGACGGTGGCGGCGTTGTCGCGCGACGGCAAGACCGAGCTGGATCACGGCACCGTGGCCCTGATCGACAATCAAATCGATCCGACCACCGGTACGGTGCGGGTCAAGGCGGTCTTCCCCAATACGCACAACACCCTGTGGCCGGGCGAGTTCATCAACGCCAAGGCCCTGCTGGAGACCCGGCACGAGGCGCTCAGCATTCCCGCGACCGCGGTGCAGCGCGGCCCCAACGGCATCTTCACCTATGTGCTGCGCGCCGACTCCACGGTGGAAGTGCGACCGCTGAAGATCACCGACGAGAATACCGATGCGGTGCTGGTGAACGACGGCCTCAAGGAAGGCGAGCAGGTGGTGGTCAGCAACCAGTATCGCCTGCAGCCCGACGCCAAGGTGCGCACCGGCTCCGACAACGCCACCAAGACGGCGGCGGCCGGCTCGGCGCCGTCTCCCGACGCCACCCCGGCGACGGAGCCGGCAGCGGGCAACGGCAAGCCATGAACATTTCCGCCCCCTTCATCCAGCGGCCGATCGCCACCTCGCTGCTGATGGCGGGCATCCTGCTGATCGGCATCGTCACGTTCCCGATGCTGCCGGTGGCGCCGTTGCCGCAGGTGGACTTCCCCACCATCCAGGTATCGGCGTCGCTGCCCGGCGCCAGCCCGGAAACCATGGCTTCGTCGGTGGCGACGCCGCTGGAAACACAGTTCTCGGCGATTCCCGGCGTGTCGCAGATGACCTCGACCAGCGTGCTCGGCAACACGCAGCTGACCATCCAGTTCGATCTCAACCGCAACATCGACGCCGCGGCCCAGGACGTGCAGTCGGCCATCGTCGCCGCCGGCGGCCAGCTGCCGAAGAACCTGCCTTCGCCGCCCAACTACCGCAAGGTCAATCCCGCCGATTCGGCGATCCTGATCCTCTCGGTGCATTCCGACGTGCTGCCGCTGACCCAGGTCGACGACTACGCCGAAACCGTGATCGCGCAGCATGTGTCGCAGCTGCCGGGCGTGGCGCAGGTCTCCCTCGGCGGCCAGCAGAAGCCGGCGGTGCGGGTGCAGGTGGACCCGGCCAAGATCGCCGCACTCGGCATCCAACTGGAGGACGTGGCCAGCGTCATCACCACCGCCTCGGTGGATGCGCCGCAGGGCTCGATCAACGGCGTCAAGCACAGCTTCGCCATCTACGACAACGACCAGCTGCTCAAGGCCGCGCCGTGGAACGACGTCATCGTCGCCTACCGCAACGGCGCGCCGGTGCGCATCCGCGACATCGGCGTGGCGCTGGACGCCCCGGAAAACATCCAGCTCTCCGCCTGGCAGAACGGCAAGAACGGCATCCTGCTGCAGATCTTCAAGCAGCCCGGCGCCAACATCATCGACACCGTCAACAGCATCAATGCCCTGCTGCCGAAGGTGCTGACCGCGGTGCCGCCCTCGATCAAGGTGGACAAGGTCATCGACCGCACCACCACCATCAAGGCCTCGGTGGAGGACGTGGAGTTCACCCTGGCGCTGACCATCGCGCTGGTGGTGATGGTGATCTTCCTGTTCCTGCGCAACTTCTGGGCCACGGTGATCCCCGGCGTGACCGTGCCGCTGGCCCTGCTCGGCACCGCCGCCCTGATGTACGTGGTGGGCTACAGCCTGGACAACCTGTCGCTGATGGGCCTGACCATCGCGGTGGGCTTCGTGGTCGACGACGCCATCGTCATGCTGGAGAACATCTATCGCCACATCGAGGACGGCATGTCGCCGCGCGAGGCGGCGATCAAGGGCTCCGGCGAGATCAGCTTCACCATCATCTCGATCAGCCTGTCGCTGGTGGCGGTGTTCATCCCGCTGTTGCTGATGGGCGGCATCGTCGGCCGCCTGTTCCGCGAATTCGCCGTCACCGTGACCATGACCATCGCGGTATCGGCCTTCGTTTCGCTGACCCTGTCGCCGATGATGTGCGCCCTGTTCCTGCGCGATGAAAAGCACGCGCAGCACGGCCGCGCCTACCTGGCGATCGAACGCGCCTTCGACAAGCTGCTGGCCTGGTACACGCGCGGCCTGGATACCGTGCTGCGGCACCAGCCGCTGACCCTGCTGGTGTTCGGGCTGACGGTGGTGGCCACGGTGCTGCTGTACATGGCCGAGCCCAAAGGCTTCTTCCCGCAGCAGGACACCGGCATCATCTCCGGCCTGTCGGACGCGGCGCAGGACGTGTCCTTCGCCGAGATGGTGAAGCTGCAGCACCAGCTCACCGACGTGCTCTCGAAGGACCCGGACGTGGCCAGCTGGGGCGCCTCGGTCGGCGGTTCGCGGCCGCTCAACAACGGCTTTGCGGTCATCGGCCTGAAACCGCGCGGCGAGCGCGCGGCCAGTGCCGACCAGATCATCAGCCGCTTGCGGCCGCAGCTGGCCAAGGTGAAGGGCGCCACGCTCTACCTGCAGGCGGCGCAGGACGTCAACGTCGGCGGCAGATTGGCGCGCACCCAGTACCAGTACACCCTGCAGGATGCCGACCTGCAGGAACTGAACGACTGGTCGCCGCGGCTGCTGGCGGCCCTGCAGAAGCTGCCGCAGCTGCGCGACGTCGCCTCCGACCAGCAGAACAACAGCACCAAGCTGTCGCTGGTGATCGACCGCGACCAGGCGGCGCGCTTCGGCATCCAGCCCTCGCTCATCGACAACACGCTGTACGACGCCTTCGGCCAGCGCCAGGTGACGCAGTATTTCACCCAGCTCAACAGCTATCACGTGATCCTGGAGGTGCCGCCGGCGATGCAGGCCGACCCCAACACGCTGAACA
Source organism: Nevskia sp. (assembly GCA_028291705.1). Lineage (GTDB taxonomy): Bacteria > Pseudomonadota > Gammaproteobacteria > Nevskiales > Nevskiaceae > Nevskia. The sequence goes on along the minus strand of JAQGNS010000266.1, from coordinate 237 downwards.
AGCTGTACATCAAGTCGCCGGTCACCGGGCAGCAGGTGCCGCTTTCGACCTTCGCCCGTTTTGACACGCAGCACGTCACCTACCTGTCGATCAGCCACCAGGGCCAGTTCCCGGCGGTGACGCTGTCCTTCAACCTGGCGCAGGGGACGGCCCTGGGGCAGGCGGTGGACGCGATCAACAAGGCGGCGGCGGCGATCCACCTGCCGGCTTCGCTGATCGGCACCTACCAGGGCACGG
>JAQGNS010000127.1 GCA_028291705.1 Nevskia sp. | reverse complement strand
GACGTCGACTTCGCCGTTGCCCTGCCCCGCGTGGCCGTCGCCGACTTCGAACAGGGCGCCGGAGGCCCAGACCGGCAGGTAGAGGGTGCTGCCCTGCACCAGTTCCTTGTTGTCCATGTTGCCGCCGCTGATGGTGGGCGGCGTGCTGTCGTAGCGGCCGAAGGAAGCCGGCGGCGCCACGCCCATGCTGCCGAAGAAGGGGTGCAGCGGGATGGTGACGCCGGGCGCGAACTGGGCGGTCATGTGCTCGCGGTCCAGCGGGATGATCTTGGTGCGGGAATAGGGGAAGTCGTCGGTGAGCAGGCCCAGGCCGTAGCGGAAGCCGTTGTAGGCGTACGGGATGGCGAGGCTGATGCGCTTGATGTGGATTTCCAGCACGTCGCCCGGCTCGGCGCCTTCGACATAGACCGGGCCGGTCAGGATATGGCCGCCGGGGCCTTTGTCGGTGACGTGGTCGAAGACATCGCGCAGGCTCTTCTCGACCTGATCCGGCGGTACGCCGTTTTTCTCCAGACCGGCGGGGCTGTTGGTGAGGAGGGTATCGAAGATCACCGTATCGCCGGAATGGATGCGCAGCACCGGCTTGGCGGAGGCGTCGTAGTTACCCCAGGCGACGGTTTGCGGGGTAACTTTGAGGGTGTAGGTTTGAGGGGCGGCCTGGGCGTTGGTAGTGATTGCGAGTGCCAGACCGGCCAGTATCAAAGCCGGGGAAATTGCCATGTGCCGAAGCTTGTGCAGATTCATCGAGAAAATCCATTGATTCGAAATGAGGGGCAGTTTGCCAGACTTCACAAACGTCGCCAGCCGAACTTGCTCCATGTGGTCACCAGGGATGATCAGACTTTTGGGCAATCAATAAAGGGAGCCGATCCCTGTACTTCGTACAGAGCGACGGTTCACGGAAGGCGGATTACGCTTCGCTAATCCGCCCCACCGGGCTGTCGCAACTATCATTTTTCTTCACTGTTGTTATCCGCCCAGATCCTTATCAGCGGCAGGGCCTGGAATGTTTTTTTCGGAAGAAGTGGATGACTGTGCAAATACGGTGCCAGCGTTTTTCAGTTGACTCTCAATCAGATCGAGCGCGGAACTAGGCGTAACGCCATGGCACATCATCCGCATGAGCAAGCCGTCTGAGAGTATCAACTCAATCTCACCACGACTAAAGATCAGTGCCCGATGATCAACCTTGTAGGCATGACGAAACTGCGGCTTCTCCGCGTCGCGGCGGGAAGACCAGCGAGTTGAGATCCCTCTTTTCTCAGCAAATTTTACGAAGTTGTCAAGATGTAGACCGACTACCACTATGCACCGGCCAAAAAGCAGGTCGCATACTTGATCAATAGGAAGTCGAGAGAAAAGTGGTAGCGCAAGCGGGCTGCCTATACAGGAGAGCAAACCATGCACCGGCGATCCCTTTGGAGCTTCACAACTTTGAAACCAGCCAGCAAACATGTGCAAACCCGCCCCGAGCATGATGTCCCTGTACGCACCGATAAACAGGCAGTCGTCATCAATTACATCGATCGCCCAACCACGCTCTTGGCTTTTATCAATTGCGGCGGACAGCCTATGGTTGTAGTGCGCTATATCTACCGACGCCTCGGGAATATGAACCGTGGCTCCAAGGCTTTCATCAAACCCTTCGCCGGTGGCTAAAAGTTCTTGTGCGTCGCTCAAACGTTTTGCCTGGCGCAAAACGCGGTCCAGCTGTTCGACAGTCTTGGCACCTTCGTTGTGCTGGAATTCCAAAAACGCCTTGTAGCCGCACGGTTCATCTGGAAGGCTATGCAAGAACTCCATAATCTTTAAATTCTTGCTGCCAGATTTGACCTCAACGAAGGAAAGCCCACCCTTCAAGGGATCAATAATTAGCAAGTCACCCAGTTGCACAAATGTTGTGAGATCGGAAATGAGAGCAAACCGTGCAGTTTCCTCATCGAAAGTTTCGATCGCAGCAGCTTGTACTGATTCAAAATTCGATTGGCTGAGCCTCGGCGGCCTACCTCCTCTGAACAAACGCCGAGCGATATAAAGCTGGCCAGAGATCATCTGCCATGCAACACCGTCCATCAGGGAACGCAACACCAAAGCCTCCCGCTTTGTTTGCGTCGTATTGAGGCCATTGGATTCCAACGCCAGAATTCGTTTAGCCACCTCTTCTTGAGCCCGCGCGAAACCTCCATGGGCAGCACGATAAAACCTAGACCGAAAATCTGGGTCTTCTAGAGCCGCCTTCGGATTGTCAGTTTTCTCAATGATCGGAATTGCGCCGCGATAGCCATCCTCATAGATGGCACGCACCACAGGTTCAAACGCATGATCTAAGTAAGGCGGCGGCTTCGGCAATTTCCGGATGTCGTCTTCACTCATGGTGAGCCTCTATCAAGAAATCAAAGGGGCAGGCTCGGATATTTTAAAAATCACACCCAATGCCCTTAATTGCCACAAGCTCATGACACAAACAAAAAACGCCACCCTCTCGGGCAGCGTCCTTGCACACAACTTCTTGATTTAATTGGTCGGGGCGACAGGATTTGAACCTGCGACCACCTGCCCCCCAGGAATGTGGGATTACGAACCTAAGACGCTGAATTTAAAAGAAAAGGCTGAAAGATAGCACGTCCAAAACACACCAAAACCACTCCATTCTAATCAATTAGTTGCAATTGGATTGTTCAAGCCCAAAATCACCCCAAAACGCCCCAATAGTCTCGCAACAAGGCACTGATCGATAGTATCTCGATTTGCTGGATTAGCCGAGAAACAGGCAAATCCAACTCCGAAATCCGATTACCCTGTACGTAGTTAACAAAGCACGCAAGAGGAGATGTGGAGCGCTTTAAAAACAAAAACCAGAACCACGCATACAACAACGGCGTACCACATAAAGTAGGCAACAGCCGCGCAGATCAACGCCGGTAGCCAGCCGAGGCCGACGCCAAGGACAAAACCACCAACGCTGATCGCATACAGCCACGCACCGATGAAGGTTAGAAGCGCAGCCCAACCACTTACCTTCATAAAGAAGGCTCCAGTCGCGTCCTTGAATTTCGACATCACGTCTTCGGTGTATTCATCGCCGCCTTTCACCCAAGCCCATAGATGCCCCAGAAGAGAGCGGCTGGATAACTCGACGATGCGCGCTGCCCGCGTCTTCAAATTCGTTTCCCACACTTCGCCACCACCAGCTTGAGTCGGTATGGCGCTGCCGCGTGGCACACACGCTATCCATTTATAAGTGCTGTTGCTGGCACAAGCTTCAGCGTAATTTTTGAAGCCATCTTTCTGGGCCCAAAGATCAAGCGCTGCGTCAGCCGAGGGGGCATCGCAATCACCAAGATTGGCGCCGGAGCCGTTGCTATAAATTAGATAGTTACCCACTGAACGTGCCCCCTTCACATCTCCCAAAAGCACAATCACTTCCTTGAATAGCACTCCCTATTTAGGTTTAGAAGATCCCCGCAAAATCTTCGCAACTGCAGCGTCCACTTCGGCAGAATGTTTGGAAGAACCTTGCAAAATCTTTGAAACCTGGGCATCCACGATCGCGTTGCCCGTTGATGGGCTACTTTGAAATATTGCCTCATCCACATACCAGGTGCCCCCAATCTTACGCGCACCCGGCAGCTTCCCACCCTGAAGCCAGCGCATGAGGGTGTTGCGAGAAGGCCGGCTCCCTTCAGCGAAATGCTTTTCCACGAATTGGCCAACTTCCATCAGCACTCAGGCTTCCTCATCTTCCCAATATGTAGACTTTAGTCTGTAGAGCGATAGTGTTCAAACACTGACGATGGGGGGTGCGAAAGTCACCTGAACAGCTCTTTGGATTGGAATTGCGACGCTATAGAGAGCGCCTGCAGATTTCCCAGGAGGAATTGGGATTCCGCGCGGATGTACACCGCACGTATGTCAGCCAGCTAGAGCGCGGACTGAAATCTCCCACCTTAGGAGCAATGATACGGATAGCAATTGCTTTGGAAACTTCCGCCACTGAACTGGTATCAGCGGTAGAAAAACAGATTCGCTAGCCTGCGAAAAACAGAAAAAAGAAGCGGCGCTAAGTACCGAATTAAGCGTTTTGCGACCACCTGCCTTGGGCGCAGGTGCGCTAAAAATACAACTCTTTGATTTCAGAGAAGTCGTCTCGAAAAAGACGATTGAGGTTGAATTAAATTTGAACAAAAAACTTGAATAAAATCTGAATAAAACGCCAAAAAAAACCTGCGCTAGGCAGGTGTTCATTGGCTCGTAAGCGATTGAAAATAAATCAAAATTGGTCGGGGCGACAGGATTTGAACCTGCGACCACCTGCCCCCCAGGCAGGTGCGCTACCAGACTGCGCTACGCCCCGATCTGGCAATTATACCGGCTGGATCGCGGTATTGCTGCAGGAATTTTCAGGTTTTGCCGGGACTTGGCATCTTGACAGAGGCTTTCAGCCGCGTTTCGGGGGCATCCGCCGATTGTAATGTTCCGTAAACTCGGTCTCAGTTGGGGGCGCGGTACTCGGGGACAATCAGGGAATGTCGAACCACGAATCGGAAGCCGAGGCGGCTGCCTGCGCGGAGAACGTGCGGCTGCTGACTGAAGAGCTCTATTCCAGCCTGAAGCGGCTGGCGCGGGCGCAGCGCGGGCGTTTGCGCGTCGGCGAGACGATGCAGACGACGGCGCTGGTCAGCGAGGCCTACCTGAAGCTGTCGCGGCAGAGCGGCTGGAAGTCCCGCGACCATTTCCTGAATACGGCGGCGACGGTGATGCGGCAGGTGCTGGTGGACTATGCCCGCGCCCATCTGGCGGCCAAGCGCGGGGGTTGGCAGGACGCGGAGTCGCTGGACGAGGTGGCGGCACTGCTGGGGGAGCCGGCGCCGCAGGTGGTGGGGATCGACTTTGCGCTGGGGCGGCTGGAGCAGCTCGACGCGCGGCTGGCGAAGATCGTGGAATGCCGGTTTTTTGCCGGGTATAGCGATGCGGAGACGGCGCGGTTGCTGGGGATGAGTACGCGGACGGTGCAGCGGGATTGGTTGAAGGCGAAGGCCTGGCTTTATCAGGAGTTGAAGCCTGAGGCTTAGGGGTGGGCTGCGGCGCCTGGCTGCGATCGGAGTAATTGTGACTAAGGGGGCGGGCCAGATCCTTCGCTGCGCTCAGGATGACAATGGGGGGGCGTCCGCGCGCAGGCGGGAGGCCGGTTCCTTTGCCGGCCTGCTAAAGCGAGAAGCGAAAACTGAATTCCCGCCTTCGCGGGAATGACAGTTCTTGAGATTGCGACGGTTCCTGGATTGTCTGGGACTTTCTAGTGGCCAAAGAGCTTGCCAAGGACACCGTCTACGGCTTTGTCTACCGTGCTGTCGGCCTTGTTCTGGGCCTGGTTTTCGACGTCGTTGGTGACGCGGTCCTTCTGGCGGTTGGCTTGATCGGTGGCGGCCTGGGTGGCTGCTGCGGCGGCGCTGCCGGCGGCGGGCTGTCCGCTGGCAGCCGGGTCCGGCGTGGCCGGATCGGCGTGAGCCAGGGATGCGACGGCAGCAAGGCCCAACAGGGCGACGGCGAAGCTGCGGCAACATCCTGCGGAACGGTTCATAAGATTCCCCCAAGGTGCGGCACGGCACCGGGATTGGTGCCGGGAGGCTTTTGCCTCTATCCCTACATACGTATTTGCCCGCCGGGATACGACATCCGGGGTACGCTGCGGGGCGGCATGGCGCTGGTAAGCGCTGGCCGGCCAGCGGCGCCTGTCGGCGCAGCCCTTGCCGCCGGGGGCGCCCAGCACGCAGATTGTGCGGGCTTCGAATAATGGAGAGAGGCTGTTTTGAGCAAAAACCAAGGCGATGAGGTCCACCTGGGCGATCTGGCGCGCGGCATCCTGCGGGCGCTGCCGGATACGCTGGCGTTCAATAAGGGACTGTGGAACCTGGCGCGTTTCTCACCGGACAAGGCCGGCTCGATCGGGCTGCAACTGGAGCAGATCGCGCAGCGCGATCCGAAGCGGACCGCCCTGGTGTTCGAGGAGCGGAGCTGGACTTATGCGGAATTCAATGCCTGGGTGAACCGCTATGCGGCGGTGTTCCGCGCGCATGGGTTGAGCAGCGGCGATACCGTGGCCATCCTGATGGAGAACCGGCCCGAGGTGCTGGCCTGCGTGGCGGCGACGGTGAAGCTTGGCGGCATTGCCGCGATGCTCAACCACAACCAGCGCGGCGAGGTGCTGGGGCACAGCCTGACGCTGACCAAGCCGAAGCTGGTGGTGGCGGGCGGCGAATGCCGCGAGGCGCTGGAATCCACCGCCTTCAACCCGGCCAGCGATCACAAGCGCATCTACCTGTGGACGGGCCCGGGCAAGGCGCCGGCCGGCTACCGCGACCTGGAGGCGGAGACCTCCGGCAAGTCCACGGCCAATCCGCTGGAAACGCAGCGGGTGCTGCCGAAGCAGCCCTGCTTCTATATCTTCACCTCGGGCACCACCGGCATGCCGAAGGCCTCGGTGATGACGCATTACCGCTGGCTGCGCGGCATGGCCGGCCTGGGGCAGATGACGATGCGGCTGAAGCCGGACGACACGCTGTACTGTCCGCTGCCGCTGTACCACAACAATGCGCTGACGGTGTCCTGGGGCGCGGTGCTGGGCTCCGGCTGCACCTTCGCGCTGGGGCGCAAGTTCAGCGCCTCGCGCTTCTGGGACGAGATCCGCCGCTACGACGCGACGGCCTTCTGCTACATCGGCGAGCTGTGCCGTTATCTACTGAACCGCCCCGCCACGCCGCAGGACCGCGAGCACCTGGTGCGGATGATCGTGGGCAACGGGCTGCGGCCGGAGATCTGGGAGCAGTTCCAGGAGCGCTTCGGCATCCAGCAGATCTACGAGTTCTACGGCGCCAGCGAGAGCAACCTGGCTTTCGTCAACGCCTTCGGGCTGTCGAAGACGGCGGGCTTCTGCCCCCTGCCCTTCGCCATCGTGGAGTTCGACGCGGAAGCGGAGCAGCCGTACCGGGCGGCGAACGGCTTCATGCGCAAGGTGAAGCGCGGCGAAGTGGGGCTGCTGATCACCGAGATCACCGACAAGGCGCCGTTCGACGGCTATACCGACAAGAAGGCCAGCGACGCCAAGCTGTTGCGCGATGTGCTGAAGAAGGGCGACGTGTGGTTCAACACCGGCGACCTGGTACGGGACCAAGGCTATCGCCATATCCAGTTCGTCGATCGCGTCGGCGACACCTTCCGCTGGAAGGGCGAGAACGTGGCGACCACGGAAGTGGAAGGCGCGCTGAACCATTTCCCCGGCATCGAGCAGGCGGTGGCTTACGGCGTGGAAGTGCCGGGCACCGATGGGCGCGCCGGCATGGCGGCGCTGAGCTATGTGGGCGCGGAGTTTGACGGCCCGGCGCTGGCCAAGCTGGTACGCGAGCAGTTGCCGGCGTATGCGGTGCCGCTGTTCCTGCGCCTGCGCGCGGAGCAGGAGACCACGGCCACCTTCAAGTACCGCAAGGTGGACCTGAAGCGCGCCGGCTTCGACCCGGGGCAGATCGACGAGCCGTTGTACGTGCTGCTGGATGCACAGCGCGGCTATGAGCCGCTGACGGCCGAGATCTTCGGGCAGATCCAGAAGCGCGAGCTGCGCTTCTGATCAGCCGCACCACAGACGGATAACGAGTCCTCGAATCAGCTTTGGAAGGATTCGAGGGCGCGCTGCACGATGACCGCGCCCGCTTCCTGCACGAAGTGGCCAGCCTCGGCGAGTTGCAGCGGCTCGGGGCAGTTGCGGATGAGGCGGCGCATGAGCTGCATCACCGGCGGCCCCAGCACCGGGTCCTGCATGCCGATGGCCATGAAACTCTGGCCGGACCATTGGGTCTTCCACCAGTCGCGGGCGTGGCGCGACAGGGCCGCGCCTTCGGCATCCGGACCGTCCGGCACCAGATTGGGGAAACGGCGCACGCCGGACTTGTAGCGCGCGTCCGGATACGGCGCGGCATAGGCCTGCGCCTCGGCTTCGCTGATGCCCTTGACCGAGCGCTTCATCAGGGCGGCGACGTCCATGTCCGGGCTGCGGTTGCTGTAGGCGCGCCAGGCGATGAAGCCCTCGCCCAGCGGCTGGTCGCCGGTGGCCAGGGCGGTATTCATGATGATCAGGCGGGTGAAGCGGTCCGGCAGGTCCATC
>JAQGNS010000244.1 GCA_028291705.1 Nevskia sp. | reverse complement strand
GGCACGGCACTGGCGGACCAGCCCCGTCACGAGGTGCGCCAGACGCAGGCTCACCACGACAGCCATTTCGTGAAGGTGGTGCATCATCGCCACCGTCACCACCACCACCGCCACCACGCGCCGCATCACTAAGCGCGTAGTGGTTGGGAAGGCGGGCCGGCTCCGAAGGAGCTTGGCCCGCCTTTTCGCTTGAGGGCCGCATTTCGTGGATTTTCGTAGGGCGCAATAAGCCTGTCCCGAGTGCGTTGCGGAGTAACGTGTATCGAGGGACGAAGCGCATTGCGCCGGATGCAAGCCGCTGCACTCAGTCCGGAGTTTCGACAGCATCGTAGGGCGGAATAAGCGCAGCGCATTCCGCCTTGCGGGTCGTGGCGATGAACTCCGAAAAGGCGGAATGCGCTGCGCTTATTCCGCCCTACGGTGAGCGCCCTGCGATAAACTTTGCGGCACTTCCAATCCTCACGCCGCCGCCCCCACCCGCGCATTCCTCCGTATCACCTGCGGCGGCTGCCCATACGCGCGCAAGAAGGCGCGCCGCATGCGGTCGCGGTCGGCGAAGCCGGTTTCGCGTGCCACCACGTCGATCGACAAGCGCCCCTGTTCCATCATCACGCGCGCTGCTTCCACGCGTAGATTCTCCACTGCCTTCGCCGGCGACTGGCCGGTCTCCGAGCGGAAGGCGCGGCTGAACTGGCGCGTGCTCAAGTGCGCAGCCTCGGCGAGTTGGTCCACCGACAGCGGCGTGTGCAGGTTCTGCTTGGCGTAGGCCAGCGCGCTCTGGATGCGGTCGGACTTGGGCTGCATCTCCAGCAGGGCGGAGTACTGCGACTGGCCGCCGCTGCGGCGGTGGTAGACCACCAGGTACTTGGCCACCGTGCGCGCCAACTCGGCGCCGAGGTCCTTCTCCACCATGGCCAGCGCGAGGTCGATGCCGGCGGACATGCCGGCGGAGGTCCACACCGAGCCGTCGACGATGAAGATGCGGTCCTCCTCCATCTTCATCTTCGGGTATTGCCTCTGCAGCGCGCGCGCATGGTTCCAGTGCGTGGTGGCGCGGCGCCCGTCGAGAATGCCGGCCTGGGCCAGCACCACTGCGCCGGTGCAGATGGAAGCCACGCGCCGCGACACCTTCATTGCCTTCCGCACGAACTTCACCAGCGCCTCCGGCCCCGGGTCGATGGTGACGCCGCCGCCGATGATCAGCGTGTCGAAGCGCGGATTGCCCAAAGGCGCGGTCTCCAGCGCAAGGCCGGTGGAGCTTTTCACCCAGCCGCCATGCTCGGAAATCACCTCCAGCTCATAGATCGTCTCCTCCGCCACGATGTTGGCGAATTCGAATACCGACAGCGCGGCGAAGCTCATGACCTGGAAGCCGGGGAAAACGGCGTAGCCGATGCGTTGCATATCCCGAAACCTGTGTTTCAGCCGTGATGGCCTAAAAAGACGTATATACGACATTTACGACGTTGGCAAGCGGGCGTAACTTGCCGTCCAGCGCTGAGGCATTCCCGCCGCCAGCAAGGAACAAGGAGAAACACCCATGTCTATTCAACTGAGCGAGGGCACCGCCCTGATCACCGGCGCTTCCAGCGGCATCGGCGCCGTTTACGCCGAACGCCTGGCCCGCCGCGGCTACGACCTGATCCTGGTCGCCCGCAACGGCGAGCGCCTCCAGACCCTGGCCAGTCGCCTCTCCAGCGAGACCGGCAGCGCCGTCGAGACTATCTCGGCCGACCTGAACAACAAGGCCGACCTGGCCCGCATCGAGAAGGTGCTGCGCACCGATTCCAGCATCACCCTGCTGGTCAACAACGCCGGCGTCGGCGCCACCGCCCCGCTGCTCGACTCGGACGTGGACAAGATGGAGGCGCTGATCAACCTCAACGTCAACGCCCTCACGCGCCTGACCTACGCCGCCGTCCCCGGCTTCGTCGCCCGCGGCGGCGGCACCATCGTCAACATCGCCTCCATCGTCGCCATCGGCCCGGAAGTCCTCAACGGCGTGTACGGCGGCAGCAAGGCTTTCGTGCTGGCCTTCAGCCAGTCCCTGCATCACGAGCTGGCGGCCAAGGGTGTGCGCATCCAGGCCGTGCTGCCCGGCGCCACCGCCACCGAGTTCTGGGGCATCGCCGGCACGCCGGTCGAGCACCTGCCCACGGAGATCGTGATGTCCGCCGCCGACATGGTCGACGCCTCGCTCTCCGGTCTGGACCAGGGTGAACTGGTTACCATCCCGGCCCTGCCGAACGCCGCCGACTGGGCCGCCTACGAGAACGCCCGCCAGGTGCTCCTGCCGCAGCTCTCCCGCGCCCAGCCGGCCCAGCGCTACCTGAAGTAGCTGGCCGCCGCGCAAGCGGGGAGTTGGCTGGAAGTTGAAGGAGGCACCGCGCAGGTGCCAGAAGCGAAAAAGGGCGCCTGTGATGAGCAGGCGCCCTTTCCTTGTTTCCTACAGCCCGTCTCGTCAGACCGGCTGCGCTCCGGCAAGCGCGCGATGCGCCCGCCGGTTGCCGCTACGTCGTCTTACTGCGCGGCGGGGGCGGCGGCTGCGGCCGGCGCCTTGTGATGCACCGGGCTGATGGTGAACTTGCTGAAGGAAACGCCCAGGTCCCAGCCGCGGCCGGTGCCGCTCAGCGCCAGGTTGATCTCGCCCTTGGAGACCACCGTGCCGGAAGCGGATTTCACCGCGCCCGCTTCGCCCTCGGCGGAAGCGTAGCTGCCGAAGATGTTGCTGATGTCCTTCACGCCGCTGAAGTCGCCGTGGCCGTCGTCGATGCTCGACTTGCCCACCACCAGGCCGCCGCCGGTGGTCTTGATGTAGACCTCCGCCGACTGGCCGTTGCTGCACGTCACGTGGCCATGGCCCTTGGCGGTCTTGTACAGCACCGACCAGCCCTTGGTGGCGAAGCTCATCTTGCAGCTCAGGTCATCCGCCTGCGCGGTGAGGGGAATGCTCAGCGCCAGCGGCGCGGCGAGCAGCGTGAGTACGGCGCCCAGCTTCTTGATCGAGTTGCGCATGTTGTCGTCTCTCCGGTGATGATTGTTGACTGCCTGTGGCGGTTCAGCAGCGGCTTGTAGTGCCGGTGTCTTCGCATGGGACATTGCCGGACGTCCGCAACCGGAATCCGGCCTGCTCAGCCGGTGTTCCAGGAGCCCAGCCATCCGATGGCCTGTGTCGTTATAAAAACGTGCTGCCCCCAAATCATACGCCTGTAGCGCCGGGGTAACTGAGACCGCGGCTTTCGCCCGAAGTGCCCGGCGCTGGCCGATCACGCCGCATGCGATAGCTACGGTAGCCCGGGAAGCGCGCAGCGCTACCCGGGGCTTTCTCCGGCAAGGTCGCATCCCGGGTAGCACTGCGTGCTTCCCGGGCTACGGTGAATGCAGGTAGGGAAGGGGATCCCCGCGCCTGGCGCACCGCCCCAACCTGACGGCCGATACGCCCGGCAGGTAAACACAACCTTTCACCCGCTTGGACGAACTCACCAGCGTAGCAGTGCGGTTTACTGTGTTTGCATGATGTTGGGGCATAAGGCTGGAGGCGGGTGCATGAATCGTGGATGGTGGCTGGGGCTGTCCTTGCTGGCGCTGAATGCGCACGCTGCGGATGCCTATCGCCTGGACCCTGAGCACACGCGGGTGTCGTTCGACGTGCGGCGTTTCGGCATCCCCTGGATCGGCGCGCACTTCCGCGAGCTGGAGGGCGCCTTCGTGTTGGACCGCAGCGGGCCGGACAGCCGCATCGACGTCACCGTGCGTACCGATTCCATTACCGGCCTGGAGCCGATGTGGGACACCCTGCTGCGCTCGCAGGAGTGGCTGGATACGCAGCGCTTCCCCGAGATGATCTACCGCTCCACCCATATCGCCTTCGGCGAGGACGGCGGCGCCGTGGCCGAAGGCGAGCTGACCCTGCACGGTGTCACCCGCCCGGTCACCCTCAGCGTGCGCCAGCTCGACTGCCCGGACGGCCCCGGCGACCCCGCCCAGGCCTGCGCCTTCTCCGCCTACGCCAACATCCGCCGCTCCGACTTCGGCCTGCCGCACGGCTTCTGGCTGGCGGGGGACGGGGTGGAGATCTCGGTGCGCGGCGCGGCGTTCCAGTAGGGTGCCCGGCGCACCTTCCTGCGTCTCCCCAAGCCCAGGCTCAATTCATTGAAAAATAGACGTTTTCTGCTATAGTCCCGGCATGCGGAAGCGCTTCCGGCTCACCTTGGGCGCAGCCGCCCTGCGGTTCTTGGAAACCCGTCACTAAGGCCTTACACTCTTTCCATGATCAAACCTCCCGTCAGCATCAAGCCGCCGGTCAGCTGATCCCTCCCGGGGTCTACGGACTGGTTTTTCCCTGATAAGGGGCCAGCTCCTGCTGCACCAGGTCGCGC
>JAQGNS010000241.1 GCA_028291705.1 Nevskia sp. | reverse complement strand
GGGCGCTCCAGACATCAGACGTGACGCCCCAGTCGTTCTTTAGCAGCTCGGCGGCGGCGATCACTTCGCGCAGAATCGAGCCGGAGCCTAAGAGCTGCACGTGCTTGTCGCTGGGCTTGTCGCAGGGTTGCAGAAGGTACAGGCCCTTGATGATGCCCTGCTCGACGCCCGCCGGCATTGCCGGGTGCTTGTGGTTCTCGTTGTAGACGGTGAGGTAGTAGTAGCCATCCTCGTCGTCCACCAGCATGCGCTTGAGGCCGTCGTGGATGATGGTGACCAGTTCGTAGGAGAAGGCGGGATCGTAGGAGCGGCAGTTGGGAACCACGCTGCTGAAGATCTGGCTATGACCGTCTTCGTGCTGCAGGCCTTCGCCATTGAGCGTGGTGCGTCCCGCCGTGCCGCCGAGCAGAAAGCCGCGTGCGCGCATGTCGCCCGCCGCCCAGCACAGGTCGCCGATGCGCTGGAAGCCGAACATGGAATAGAAGATGTAGAAGGGCAGCAGGCTGACGCCATGGTTGGCGTAGCTGGTTGCCGCGGCGATCCAGCTGGACATGGCGCCGGCTTCGGTGATGCCTTCTTCCAACACCTGGCCCTTGATGTCTTCGCGATAGAAGGAGAGCTGATCGGCGTCTTCCGGCTTGTACTTCTGGCCCACCACGGAATAGATGCCGAGTTGGCGGAACATGCCCTCCATGCCGAAGGTGCGGGCCTCGTCGGGAATGATCGGCACCACGCGCTGACCAACGCCCTTGTCGCGAATCAGGGCCTGCAGGATTTGCACGAAAGCCATGGTGGTGCTGATCTCGCGTTCGCCGCTGCTGTCGAGCAGACGCTGGAAGCTGCTGAGCGGCGGCAACGGCAGGTTTTCCTTGGTTACCCGGCGCTGCGGCAGGTAGCCGCCCAGAGCTTCGCGCCGCTGCTTCATGTACTGCATCTCCGGCGCGTCTTCCGCCGGCTTGTAGAACGGCATGTCCTTCAGCTGCGCATCGGAAATCGGCAGCTGGAAGCGGTCGCGGAAGGCGCGCAGCGAGTCTTCGCCCATCTTCTTCTGCTGATGGGTGATGTTCAGGCCTTCGCCGTCCTCACCCATGCCGTAGCCCTTGACCGTCTTGGCCAGGATTACGGTGGGGCTGCCGGTGTGCTTGCTGGCCGCCGCATAGGCGGCGTAGACCTTGTGCGGATCGTGGCCGCCGCGCTCGAGGCGGCCGATGTCCTGGTCGGTCATGGTCGAGACCAGGCGCAGCAGTTCCGGGTGCTTGCCGAAGAAATGCTCGCGCGTGTACTTGCCGCCCTTGGCCTTGTAGGCCTGATACTCGCCGTCGACAGTCTCGTTGAAGGCCTTGATCAGCAGACCGGTCTTGTCCTGGGCCAGCAGCGCATCCCAGCCGCCGCCCCACAGCACCTTGAGCACGTTCCAGCCGCCGCCGCGGAACACGCCTTCCAGTTCCTGCACGATCTTGCCGTTACCGCGCACCGGACCGTCGAGGCGCTGCAGGTTGCAGTTGACCACGAAGATCAGGTTGTCGAGCTTCTCGCGCGCGGCGATATCCACGGCGCCCAGGCTCTCCGGCTCGTCCATCTCGCCGTCGCCGCAGAAGCACCAGACCTTGCGGCTGCCGGGTTTCATCAGGCCGCGGTTTTCCAGGTACTTCATCAGGCGCGCCTGGTAGATCGCCATGATCGGGCCGAGGCCCATGCTGACGGTGGCGAACTGCCACAGGTCCGGCATCAGCCAGGGATGCGGATAGCTGGACAGGCCGCGGCCCGGTGTGCGATCCACTTCCATGCGGAAGCGGCGCAGTTCGTCTTCGCTGATGCGGCCTTCGAGGAAGGCGCGGGCGTAGATGCCAGGTGTGCAATGGCCCTGGATGTAGATCAGGTCGCTGCCGTCGGCGTGGTCCGGTCCCTTCCAGAAGTGGTTGAAGCCCACGTCATACAACGTGGCGGCGGAGGCGAAGCTGGCCAGGTGGCCGCCGACGCCGGTGTTGCCGCGGTTGGCGTTGATCACCATCGCCATGGCGTTCCAGCGCATCAGCGACAGCGCCTTCCACTCCAGCGCCTGGTCGCCGGGGGAGCGCTCTTCCAGGTGCGGCGGGATGGTGTTGATATAAGCGGTGTTGGACGAGAAGGGGATGTAGGCGCCGCTCAGGCGCGCTTTTTCCTGCAGGGCTTCCAGCAGGAAGTGGGCGCGTTCCGGGCCTTCACGCTCCAGCACTGCCTGCAACGCTTCCAGCCACTCCCGCGTCTCCTGCGGGTCGGCGTCGTTGTGGATTTCGATGCGGGTGCCGCTGTCCACCAGATTGCTGCGGTCTGCGCTGCCTGCGTCCATCACTCGCTCCTCGCACACGCCGGAGGCGCGTGGTTTGTCTGATATTGAGCAGGTCTCCGCAGGGAGCCCGCCCGCTGTGAAGCAGCCGCCTGGAGACGGGCCGCTCGGGATGAGGCGACTGTAGACGCAGCTATTTCATATGTCTAATATCTTGAAACAGACAACTCGATATGTTTGAGATATACATGGAATTGCGCCACCTGCGCTACTTCATCACCGTCGCGGAAGAACTCAACTTCACCCGCGCCGCCAAACGCCTGGGCATGGAGCAGCCGCCGCTGAGCCAGCAGATCCGCCACCTGGAAGAGGAAGTCGGCACGCCCTTGTTCCAGCGCCTGCCGCGCGGTGTGGCGCTGACCGGCGCCGGCGGTTCTTTCCTGCTCGATGCGCGGGAGATTCTGGAGCGGGTGCGGCTGGCCACCGAGCACGCACAACGCGTGGCGCGCGGCAACCTCGGGCGCATCCGCGTCGGCATGATCAACTCCGCGCCGTTCCATCCCTTTCTGCCGCGGCTGATCCGTGAATTCGGCCAGCGCTATCCGGAAGTGGCGCTGTCGCTGGAAGAGGACACCACACCGGAACTGGCCGAGGCCACGCGCGACGGTTCGGTCGACGTGGCCTTCGTGCGTCCCCTACTGGGCGAGGCCGCCGACCTGGTGGTCGAGACCCTGTTCGACGAAGAGATGGTGGTGGCGCTGCCGGAGGGGCATCGCCTGACCCGGCTGCGCTCGCTGCCGCTGACGGCGCTGGCCAAGGAAAGCTTCGTGCTGTTCCCACGACCGGTGGGTTCGGGCCTGTACGACGAGATCATCTCCGCCTGCCGCCGCGCGGGCTTCGGTCCACATATCGGCCATGAAGTGCGGCAGGTCACCTCCATCGCCAACCTCGTCGCCGCCGACCTGGGCGTCTCGGTGGTGCCGGCGTCGATGCAGCAGGTACTTTCCACCGGCGTGGTCTACCGGCCGATCGAGGGTGACGCGCCGAAGGCGCGCATGAGCATGGCGTATCGGCTCGATGATCCTTCGGCCACGGTGCGCAACATGATCGAACTGGCGCACCAAGTGCTGCGCAAGATGTCATTACAGCGCACTTCGAAGAGTTCGACCCGGCGTGAAAAACACTCGACATGATGATCACCCGGCGTTGCTGCGCGCCGGCCTGATGTGTTTTGCGGTGTTGTTGCTGACGGCCTGTAGCGCTGCCGGCCATCGCCCCGATCCTGCGCCTGCTTCACCGCCTGGACCGACGACCAAAGTCTATGTGCTGCGCCGTGGCTGGCACACCGACATCGCCTTTCCCGCCGACGGGATACCCGGCCCGCTGGCAGGCATCGCGCGCGATTTTCCCGGGGCCCAATACCTGGTGTTCGGCTTTGGTGACCGCCGCTACCAGGTGTCCGAGCATAAAGCCGGCAACGCCGCACTGGCCCTGATCTGGCCTGAACGAGGCCTGGTCCTGGTCAGTGCGCTGAAGAACAAGCCGGAGGAGGCGTTCGGGGTCGGCAACACCGGATGGTTCGACCTGCCGGAACAACAGGGGCAGGCGGTAGCGGATTTCGTATGGCAGTCGCTGGAGCAGGGGCCGGATGGCGGCGTACCTCATCCCTATGCCGATGGCCCCTATGCGGACAGCCGGTTTTATCCTTCGACCCGTGTTTATGCGGGCGTTCGCACCTGCAATACCTGGACCGCGGAAGCCCTGCATGCGGGAGGCCTGCCGGTGCAGAGCTTCGGCGTCATGTCCTCCGAGCAGGTCTGGATGCAACTGGAAGGCTTGCGCCCGGAATCCTGAGCGCAAGCCAGCGAGTAGTCCTTATCGGCAGGGTGGTTGCGTGCCGTCGGAACAGACCGCCGTGGTGCCCGCCGGCACGACGATGGTGGTTGACGGCGGCGGTGGATCGCTGCTGCTGATGCAGGCAGACAGCGCGAAAGGCAATAACAGGGCAAGCATCAAAGTGCGCATGGTCGGTCCTTCGACGATGTGTTTAATTTCGAGTCGGGCGCCGCGCGCGAAGTTCCCCTTGTGCCACGCTCTGGGGGCTCTCGTGATGCTTGCGCGCACAAACAAAAAGACCCGCTTGATGCGGGTCTTTTTCAGCCGTGTGTTGCTGCTCAGGCGGCTTTGGCGGCTACCTGATTGGCGGCGGCGGGGCGACGGCGCGAAGCCGTCGGCTGCTGCAGGCGCTTCTGCATCAGGGCGTCGAGGCGCGCATCGGCCTGCAGGTCGGCACTACCCTGGGTGCGGCGGCCTTCCAGCCAGTCCAGACCGAGCAGGACTGCCAGTGCGGCCACGCTCAGGCCGGTCGACCAGAGAATCACATTCACCATCAATAAAACGGAGGTATCCATTGCTGTCATCCTTTGCCGGACTTCCTCTTTCGCATCCTGCGGAGAGGGTTCCCAGCCATTTC
>JAQGNS010000216.1 GCA_028291705.1 Nevskia sp. | reverse complement strand
TGTCGGCGCTGGGCATTCCGAGCCGGGCGCAGCTGCGCTGCCTGGTCACCGACTTCGGCCTGAACAAGGGCGTGCTCGATACGCGCACCTTCATCTTCGACACCACCGAAGCCAATGTCACCGGCAGTGGCTCGGTCAACCTGCGCGAGGAACTGGTGGATTACAAGCTGGCCACCGAACCCCAGCGCTTCAACGTCGGCGCGCTGCGGGCGCCGATCCTGATCCGCGGACCGCTGAAGGATCCGAGCATCCATCCGGACCCGGTGGTGCTGGCGGCGCGCGGCGGCGCGGCAGTGGTGCTGGGGGTGTTCCTCACGCCGCTGGCGGCGCTGCTGCCGACGATCCAGTTGGGACTGGGCCAGGATCACAACTGCGATGAGTTGCTGACCACGGTGCAGACGGCGGCAAAAGTTCCGGCGCAACCTCCCAAGGCCGGGGCCAAAGCCCCGGCGAAGGCGAAGCCGGCGACGGCTGCGGCCCCGGCGGACCGCAGCCACTAGTCTGCGCAGCTACTCAGAACTGTCCGCTGATTCTCAGGGCGATGGTGCGCGGGCGCAGGAAGGCGCCGTCGACGCCATCGGGCACGGTTCCGATGCGGTTGATCTGGGCCCCAAGCAAGGCATGCGCATTGCTCAGGTTGGTCGCGTTGAGCGTGAAGCTCGGCGACAGGAACAGCTGGGGGAAAGTCAGGTGATAGCCGAAATCGAGTGTGTTGTAGCCGTAGATGCTGGCTTCGTGCTCGATGTCGTTGAAAGCCCGGCCCTGATGGGAGTAGCTCAGCTCCGCCCCGGTGCGCACCGGACCGAGTACGGTGCTGTAGGCCAGCGTGGTAGTGGTCTGCAAGCGGGGCGCAGCGGGAAGATCGGTGCCGGCCGGAACGAATTCCCCTTCGGAGGTGATGTAGGACGCGGCAACCTTGGCATGGATGTACGAGGTGACGTTGATCAGCATCAGGCCCGGAATGGGCGTCAGATAGCGGATGGAAGATTCAAGGCCCTTGCTGCGCGCCGAGCCGATGTTCGCCGTGTAGTCGGTCACCCCATCCGGCGTCCTTTGCTGGATCTGCATGTCCTTCCAGTTGAGCAGGAAGGCGGTGAGGTCGAATTGCAGCTTCTTGTGCAGGGCATCCCAGCGCACGCCGGTTTCGTAGCTCCAGATCTTGCTCGGCTTGTAGGCCAGCGAAAAAGTATTGTCCGCCGGCACCGGCGAAGGCTCGTTGATGCCGCCGAACTGAAAGCCATGTGTGGCGTTGGAATACCAGAGGATGTCGGGGGTTATCTGGTACGACACGCTCGCCTTGGGATTGAAGCCCGAGGACTTCATGGTCTTCGCTCCGGCATAGCCGGCAGCCTCGCTGATGGGCGCCAGCAGGCCGCCGATCTGCACATTGGAGAGCAGCGTCTCGCGGTACAGACGCCCGCCGACCGTCAGTTGCAGCCGGCTGTCGAACAGCTTGCGCGTCAGTTCGCCGAACAGCGATTCCTCCGTCGCATGCAAGGGGGCGTATTCCACATCCTCGGCCAGGATCGTCTGCCCTGGCGGCGCGCCGGGCGGGACGACGATGCCCAGCGCGGCGAGAAACGGGGCGAGCAGCGTCGAGTCGGAGACAAGGATGTTGTCGCTCAGCTTCGCGCTGTAATGGTTCCAGTAGGCGCCGCCGATCCATACCCAGGGGCTGTCTCCGGGGGCCGAGACCAGCCGCAGCTCCTGCGAAATGGAATTGGTCCGGACCACTTCGTCGGTGCGAAAGCTCTGGACGCCCTGGAGCGCAAAGGCCTCGAGCAGGGGACTGGTATCGTAGTCGAGGTCCTGCAGCTTGGTGGTATGCGAGGTTTCGGAGATCAGCGTGGCGAAGTCGAAGTTGTAGCGGATATCGAGGTTGGCCACCGAGAAGTGCTGGGTGGAGGAACTGGGCCCCGGCGTGTCGGTGCGGACGAATACGCTATCGAGGTTGTTGGCGATGCTCAGGTCGTTGCGGTGGTTCTGCTGCTGCAGGTAGAAGGCGTTGACGCTGAGCTTGTCGGTCGGCTGCCAGGTGCCCAGGAAGCGATGCATGCGCTTGTAGCCGTTGTCTGCATCCCGCTGGTTCTTGCCGTTGACGTTGACGTCGTCATACAGGCCGGGAACGCTCTGCAGCACGTCCACGGCGCGGAAGGCCAGCTTGTCGCCGATCGGAATGTTGACGGCGCCGCCGTAGGTAGGACCCGAGCCGTTGCCCTGGACATGCAGCCAGTCAGCGAAGCCCTTGGCCTCCCATTCACCCAGCAAGGGCTTGTTCAGTACGTAGCGAATGGCGCCGTTGAGCGCCGAGGCGCCGAACAGGGTGCCCTGTGGCCCCTTGAGGATTTCCAGGTCATGCAGGTCGAAGGGGTCGAGGTCCGGCACCAGGTAGCTCGAGTACGGGTCGCCCATCGATACGTCGTCGATCAGCGAGCCCACGGTGGTATTGGCGCCCGGTTGCGGACCAATGCCGCGGATGGAAATGGTGCGGCTGTTGTTGGTTTCACCTTCCTGCAGGGTCACGCCGGGAACGTACTTGAGGAAGTCCTGCATGTCGCGCGCGCCGATATCCTCGAGGTCCTTGCCCCTGAGCACGTTCACCGTCGCCGGGATTTTCCTCGACGATTGTTCGCGCTTGGTGGCGGTGACGATGACCTCGCCGAGCGCGGCGGGCTGCCCGCCTGTGTCGGGGCCTGGGGCGGGTGCGTCTGCCACGGCGACCGCCGTGACGGTCGCAGCACCATCCTGGCCACCCGTCGCGGCGTCACCGCCATGAGCCGGTACGTCCCGTCCCTGCGCTGCCGGTGCCGGTGCCGGATCGATGCCGATGGTGTTCTCGCCCGCGGCATGGAAGCCCAGTGGACTTCCCTTGAACAAGGTGGACAGGGCCTCGCGGACCGGCATGCGGCCATGAACGCCGTCGGTCTTGCGCTCGCCCACCAGGTTGGCGGGCATCAGTATCTGCGTGCCGCTCTGCCTGGAAAGCAGGATCAGTGCGTCGGTCAGCGACTCCGCCGGAATGTCGGCGACAACCATCTTGTCGAGCGCGTCATCGGCACAGGCCGTTGGAACCACTGCGTACAACCCGGTACCCAATGCCGCCGCCAGCAACGTGAACAGTGCGTCACCACACCGTCGTGCGAATCGCATGATCTCCTCCTCTTGATGTGCGGGTATCGAATCCCGATCTTTATAAAACCAAGACGCTCGAAACCGCCCATGCGACGCTCCTTGCGGGACTTTTTGTTGTGCCCCGTCAATGATGCGCGATTCATCTTCATCTACAAATCGGGGCGAACGTGGATCGCCACTGCCCGGCAGATGTACCCGCTTTCGCCGCGAAACGGCTAGTTGCGTTCGCTTGCCGGTGCCGCGGGCATGTCGCCGACCGGTGCCGGATTCAACACCTGCGGCTCGGGGTTTGGCGTCATGCGCCAGTACAACAGCCAGCAGGCGAAACCGCAGACGCTGAGGGCGAGGCTGCCGCACGCCAGGTGCAGCCCGGAACGTGAAGCCATCGGCGACAGCAGGCCGCCGACGATGGTGCTGCTGCCGAGCGACATCGCCGCCTGCACCGAAGCGGCTGCCCCTCGCACCGCCGGGAAACGATCCAGCATCAGCAGGGTCAGTGTCGGAAACGCCAGCGATACCCCCATGCCGCCGATGCCGATCGGCAGGACGAACCACGGCACCGACGGCGCCATCAGGCTGTTGAGCAGCAAACCGAATATGGCGCCGCCGAAGATCAGCGCATAACCCAGCGTCACCGTACGGGCGGCGCTGAGATTGCCGGCGAGCCGCCCCGACATCCAGGCGCCGAATGTCATGCCGCCGATGGTGGGCAGGAACAACCAGGGAAACTGGCGCTCGTTCAAGTGCAGCATGCCGAGCACGATCACCGGCGCCGAGGCGACGTAGAGGAACAGCGCGCCGAAGTTGATCGCGGCAGCGGACGCCAGCAGCATGAAGCGCCGATCGCGGGCGATGGCGCCATAGGTATGCGACAGGTGCCGCAGATCGAATGGGGTGCGGCGCTCGCGTGGATGCGTCTCCGGCAACGCCAGCAGCGAAGTCAGCGCCAGCAATACGGTGAACAAGGTGAGCGCGCCGAAGATCCAGCGCCAGCTGGC
The DNA here is from genome assembly GCA_028291705.1 of Nevskia sp. Lineage (GTDB taxonomy): Bacteria > Pseudomonadota > Gammaproteobacteria > Nevskiales > Nevskiaceae > Nevskia. The sequence continues at coordinate 9,054 of JAQGNS010000216.1, read as the reverse complement.
GAAGTACAACACCCAGCCGCCGACCACCGGCGCCAGCGCCGGGGCCACGCCGAAGATCAGCGTCACCTGTGCCATCAATCGCTGTGCGTCGGCGCCGGCGTAGCGGTCACGGATGATGGCGCGGCCGACGATCATGCCGGCGCCGGCGGACATGCCCTGCACGACGCGGAACAGCAGCAGCCAGTGAAAGCTCGGCGCCAGTGCGCAACCAGCCGTGGCGAACAGGTAGACCAGCAGCGAGTAGAAGATCACTCCGCGGCGGCCGTAAGCATCGGACAGGGGACCGTGCAGCAGCGACATCACGGCGTAAGTGCCCATGTAGACGCTGAGCGTCTGCTGCATCGCTACCGCGCCGATGGAGAAGTCGCGCTCCATCTGGCCGAAGGCCGGAAAGAAGGTGTCGATCGAGAACGGCCCGAGCATGGCCAGACCGGCCAGCAACAGCGGCAGCAAGCGCGGGTTGGCGCGGTACCGGTTCAGAGTGGGGACACCAGCGAACTACTTGTTGACGGCGGCGGCGACCGGCGGCGCGGCGATGGCAGCGCTGAGCAGGCGGCTGATGCGCGCCGGCACGTCCTTCTCCACTTCGCGGATCGCCACCTTGATGGCATTGGCGAAGGCCAGGGCGTCGGCGCCACCGTGACTCTTGATCACGGTGCCCTGCAAGCCGAGGAAGCTGGCGCCGTTGTAGACGCGCGGGTCCATGCGCTTGGCCAGGGCGCGCAGCACCGAGCGCGCGATCAGGCCGACCAGCTTGGTGGGCAGGCTGCGGGTGAATTCCTCGCGCATGAAGTGGCCCATCAGCTTGGCGACGCCCTCGCCCGCCTTGAGCGCGACATTGCCGACGAAGCCGTCGCAGACCACCACATCGACGGGATTGAGGAAGATGCCGTCGCCCTCGATGTAGCCGGTGTAGTTGAGCGCGGAGGCGGACAGCATGGCCGAGGCGGCCTTGATGTTGTCGTTGCCCTTGATCTCTTCCTCGCCGATGTTGAGCAGGGCCACGCGCGGACGTTCGATGCCGCTGAGGGCGCCGACCAGGGCCGAGCCCATCACCGCGAACTGCAACAGCTGCGCGGCGGTGCAGTCGGCGTTGGCGCCGAGATCGAGCACATGGGTGACCCCGCCGATCGCCGGCAAGGGTGAAATGAGGGCGGGGCGATCGATGCCGGGCAGGGTCTTGAGGACGAAGCGGGCGATGGCCATCAGGGCGCCGGTGTTGCCGGCGGATACGGCAGCCTGGGCGCGCTTTTCCTTGACCAGGTTGACCGCGACCCGCATCGACGAGTCTTTCTTGTTGCGCAGGGCCTTGGACGGGGACTCGTCCATCGCCACCAATTCGCTGGCGTGCTGGATCTGCAGGCGCGCGTCTTCGGCCTGGTGGTGCGTGCGCAGCGCCTTGCGCAGCGCAGCCTCGTCACCGACCAGGATCAGATTGAGATGGGGATACTCGGCCAGCACGCGCACGGACGCTTCCACGGCGACCCCGAATCCGTGGTCGCCGCTCATGGCGTCGATGGCTAATGTGACTGGCGCAGTCACACGCTACAGGCGGAGATCACGGTTGCGGGCGCGTCCCCGGCCTGGAGGGGCTCAGGCTTCCGGGACTTCCGGAGTGGCCTTGGCGATCACGCGCTTGCCGCGGTAGTAACCGTCGGCCGTGACGTGGTGACGCAGATGGGTCTCGCCCGAGGTCGGATCGACCGACAGCGTGGGGGCCGTCAGCGCATCGTGGGAACGGCGATCGCCGCGGCGGGCGCGGGATTTCTTGGATTTCTGGACTGCCATGACTCAACTCCAGAGGCGCGGACTGCGCCTCAAAGGGAGCGGATTTTAGCAGAAAAGACAGGGGAAACACCCCCTGTCTTAACACTTCACGCTTATTTGAACAGTCGCGGCCATGGATGGCCGCGTGTTTGACAGGACGTCACTCAGACGTCACACGACCTTTTGCCCTTCACTGCACGCAGTGCAGCGTGGGGCAAAAGGTACAGCCAGGAGCGCTTCTTCCTCGACCAGCTCATGCAAATGCAGGGTATCGTCCTCTACCAGGAACGGCTCGCATTCCTGCAGCAGGCGGCGTTCCTCGGCTTCGTTGAAGACCAGGCGCAGATCCAGGCCGATCCGCAGCGGCCAGCGGAAGTCCGCCATGCAGGTCTGGCAGGTCAGACCCAGTTCGCCCGCGATGCTGCCGTGCAGCCTGAAGGCGCCGGCGATGGTGCGCTCGGCGGCCAGTTCCACCCGCAGCTCACCCTCGCTGTCGATAAGGACCGCGGCCAGGCGGGGTAATTTGGCGATGGGGATGGCGCCGTGCCAGATGCTGCCACGCGAAACCGCGGCTGACACCTTGACGCGCAGGGGGATGCCGTCTTTCATGGGCGGCATGCTAGTAGTCATATTCATAACCGTCAAAAATCGATGACCGCCATTTCCGAACAGTCACCTCTGATCCTGGCCTCCACTTCGCGCTACCGCGCGGAACTGCTGCGGCGCCTCGGCGTGCCATTCGAGCAGGAGGCGCCAGGCAGCGACGAGACACCGCGCTCGGGCGAGGCGCCGAAGGAACTGGCGCAGCGCCTGGCGCTGGCCAAGGCGCAGGCGGTGGCGGCGCGGCACCCGCAGCGCTGGGTGCTGGGCTCGGACCAGGTCTGCGCCTGCGGCGACGAATTGCTTGGCAAGCCGGGCGACCGCCAGCTCGCGATCGGGCAGCTGACGCGCCTGTCCGGCAATAGCGCGCGGTTTTTCACGGCTGTGGCCCTGGTGCAGGGGGCCAGCGGTACGCTGTACGAGGCGCTCGACCTGACCACGGTGCATTTCCGGCGCCTGGATGCGGAAGAGATCGAGCGCTACGTCGCGGCCGAGCCGGCTTTCGATTGCGCCGGCAGCTTCAAATCGGAAGGGCTGGGAATTGCCTTGTGCGAGGCAATCGAATCGCGCGACCAGACCGGGCTGGTGGGGCTGCCGCTGATCGCGGTGCGGGAGTTGTTGCTGCGTGCTGGACTGGCCCTACCCTAGCTAGCGCGCCGCCAGCCAAGCCGGCACGCCGCTGACGTTGTCCAGCACGGCCTGCGCGCCGGCGCGCAGCAGGCGCCCTGGTTCGTGCACGCCGCAGCCGACGCCGAGTGAAGGCATGCCCAGGGCGTTGGCCATGCCGACGTCGTAATCGGTGTCACCGATCATCAAGGCCTGCTCCGGCTGCAGCCGGGTTTCCTCGAGAATCTGCCGTAGCATCAGGGGATCGGGCTTGTCGGCCGTTTCGTCGGCGCAGCGAGTGGTGAAGAACATCGATTTGAGGAAGGTGTGAGCCTGGAACGAGCGATTCAGACCCGGGCGGCTCTTGCCGGTGGCTACCGCCAGCAAATAGCCCTGCGCCTGCAACTGCTCCAGCGCGTCGCGGGCGCCGGCAAACAGCGGCGCCTCGTGCGCCATGCTGCCGGGAGCGACGCGGCGGTATTCGCCGAGCAGGCGCAGCACATCGTCCACGTCCAGTTCCGGAAACAGGCGCTGCATGGCGTCGACCAGGCCCAGGCCGATCAATTCGCGAATGGCCTGGTCGGAGCGCGGCGGCAAGTTCAGGGCGGCGATAGCCTGCTGCATCGAAGACACGATGTGGCCGGCGGAATCGGCCAGAGTACCGTCCCAGTCGAAGATCAGGATGGAAAATTTACCCACCTTTATTTTCCGGGCCCCAGCTCGTCGAGGAAGTCGCGCAGTTCGCCGGTCATCGGCGCGCTCAGCGTCAGCTTGCGGAATTCACCGTCCGCCGGCAGCTCGAGGAAGTGGGAATGCAGGAACATGCGGCGCAGGCCCAGGTCGCGCAGCGGCTTCTGTTCGTCGCGCAGGCCGTACTTGCGGTCGCCCGCAACCGGGTGGCCCAGGGCCAGCGCGTGCACACGGATCTGGTGGGTGCGACCGGAAAAGATCTCGACTTCGCACAGGGTGGCGTCGCGGTAGTGAGCCTGCGGCACGAAACGCGAACGCGAGGGCTTGCCGTCTTCCTCGTCGATCGCGATGAAGCGTTCGCCGCCTTCGAGCCGGCTCTTCACCAGCGCCGCATCGACATCCCGCGCGCCGCCCTGCAGGCGCCCGATCAGCAGGGCGAAGTAGCGCTTGTTGGCCAGACCGTCGCGGAAAGCGCGCTGCGCGCGCAGCAGGGCCGGACGCGATTTGGCCAGCAGCAGCACACCGCTGGTGTCGCGGTCGAGGCGATGCGCCAGTTCCAGGAATTCGTACTTGTCCCAGCCGCGCGCGGCCTCGATCACGCCGTAGGCGATGCCGGTGCCGCCGTGGGAGGCCAGCCCGGCAGGCTTGGAAATGGCGAGGTAATGGTGATCTTCGTAAACGATGGCTTCGCGCAGGCGGTTCAACACCGCGTCCGGCGCCCGTACCGGGGTGCCGCGCTCGGCGACACGCACCGGCGGGATACGTACTTCTTCGCCTTCCTCGAGCTTGCGCTCGGCCTTGGCGCGGCCGCCGCCGACGCGCACCTGGCCGGAGCGCAACAGGCGGTAGACGTGCGACTTGGGCACGCCCGGCAGGCGCTTGAGCAGGAAGTTGTCGATGCGCTGCCCCGCCTCGTTGACGGAAACGGTCACCTTGCGGACATCCGAGGCGACAGCTTCCGCACCATCGCCACCTTCGGCATTGCGGTCACGCGCATCGCCGCGCCCGGAGCCGGAATTCAGGACCTTGGGCACGCGAATCAGCCGCTCGGTGCGGACGAAACGCTCGCCGACCGGCCCCCTGGCCGGGCGGGCGCCGCGCTCCTGGCCGAACGCACTGCCTTTTGCCGCGGGGCGAGGCCGGGCAGAACCGGCGCCGGGGCGTGTGCGCGAGGTGGATTCCGCATCGTCACGACGCCCCGCTCCGGTGCGGCCTGCACTCTTCGGCGCATGGGAGGAGCGTTCCGGGCGTGCGAAGTGGCCAGCCGCCGGGGGCGCCTTGGCCGGGCGCGGGTTGCGCCCGTGGGCCGGCGCCTCGCCTTTCGCGACGGTACGGCTGCGGCCCTCGCTTCCGGGATGCGAGCCGGGCCGTGCGCGCCCGGCCGTGCGCGCATCGTCGCGACGCTCCGTCCCGGGGCGGCTGGCGCCTTTGGGCGCGGAAGATGCGCGGTCCTTGCTGCGGGCAAAATGGCCGTCCCCCGGTGCCGACTTGGCGGGACGCGCACCCCGTTCCTGACGTGGGCCGCCCTTTGCCGCGCCTTCCTGGCGCGGCGGCCGCGCTTTGGAAGGAGTGGACGGCGCCGCGCCGCGCCCCTTGCCGGCCGGAGCCTTGCTGGAGCCTTTGAAGCCGGCGGGTTGGCGCGTGGGACGTGTCATGAACAGCTCCGCGAAGGCTCGGGAAATGCGCAATTGTGACCGAGATCGCAACTGTTAAGGCCGGATGTCCCTGATTCCAGGGGAAAACTACCGGTTTTGAAAAGTCTGTGGCACACTAATAAGTCCTTGGGCTTGCGCCCGGGGGCCGGCTCGCCGCTGTGCTTCGCACGCGGCGGCCTGGTGAAAGTGGGTGGCGCATCGTAGCAAACCGCCCCCACCGCCTTAAGTTTTCCGTGCCTTTCGTCCACGAAAGGCGTCTTCACTATCAAGCCGTTCCCGCGCGAGGCGGGGATGATGATCAGACCGAATTCAGTTGTTTCAGGAACGATCAAGGCGCGCGAAAGACGCGTCGCATCCCATTTGTTGCGCTTTGCGCGGTCGAGCGAATACCGAGACCGCCATAATGAAAAGAATCCTCATCAACGCCACTCAGCGCGAAGAATTGCGCGTGGCCATCGTCGACGGGCAGAAGCTTTACGACCTCGACATCGAACTGGCCTCGCGCGAACAGCGTAAGTCCAACGTCTACAAGGGCAAGATCACCCGGGTCGAGCCCAGTCTGGAAGCCTGCTTCGTCGACTACGGCGCCGAGCGGCACGGCTTTTTGCCGCTGAAGGAAGTCGCCCGCGAATTCCAGACCGGTGAAGGCGGCAGCCGCAATCCCCGCGACATGATCCGCGAGGGCACCGAAGTCATCGTCCAGGTGGAAAAAGAGGAGCGCGGCAACAAGGGCGCCGCCCTCACCACCTACGCCAGCCTGGCCGGCCGCTACCTGGTGCTGATGCCGAACAATCCCCGCGCCGGCGGCGTGTCGCGCCGGGTCGAGGGCGAGGAGCGGGAAGAGGCCAAGGAAGCGCTGAACTCGCTCAACGTGCCCGAGGGCATGGGCCTGATCGTCCGCACCAACGGCATCGGCCGCACCGCCGACGAGCTGCAGGCGGATCTTGATCAGCTGGTCAATATCTGGAACAAGATCATCGACGCCTCCAAGGAGCGTCCGGCGCCGTTCCTGATCTACCAGGAAAACAACATCGTGCTGCGCGCGCTGCGCGACTACCTGCGCCCGGACATCGGCGAGGTGATCGTCGACAACGCCGAGGTCTACGAGCAGGCCCGCGGCCAGATGCAGCACTCGATGCCGACCGAGCTGGGCAAGCTCAAGCTGTACCGCGACGACGTGCCGCTGTTCTCGCGCTACCAGGTGGAAAGCCAGATCGAGACGGCGCACGAGCGCATCATGCGCCTGCCTTCCGGCGGCTCCATCGTCATCGACCCGACCGAGGCGCTGACCTCGGTCGACATCAACTCGGCCAAGGCCACCGGCGGCGGCGGCATCGAGGAAACGGCGTTCCAGACCAACCTGGAAGCGGCCGACGAAATCGCCCGCCAGCTGCGCCTGCGCGATCTGGGCGGCCTGATCGTGATCGATTTCATCGACATGAACAGCACCAAGAACCAGCGCGAAGTGGAAAAGCGCCTGGCCGATGCCTGCTCGCAGGACCGCGCCCGCGTGCAGCTGGGCCGCCTGTCGCGCTTCGGCCTGCTGGAGATGTCGCGCCAGCGCCTGCGGCCCTCGCTGTCCGAGCACACCCAGGTCGCCTGCCCGCGCTGCGAAGGCCGCGGCCAGATCCGCAGCGTCGAATCGCTGGCGCTGTCGGTGTTGCGCCTGATCGAAGAGGAGTGCATGAAGGACCGCACCGGCCGCATCATCGCGCAGCTGCCGGTGGACACCGCCACCTATCTGCTCAACGAAAAGCGCGGCCCGATCGCCGAGCTGGAATCGCGCTACCTGGTGACCATCACCGTGGTGCCGAACGAAACCCTGCAGACGCCGAACTACGAGATCCTGCGCGTACGCGTGGATCACCTGCAGCAGGACAACAACGCCGCGCTCAGCTACAAGCTGCCACAGGATTTCAATGCCGATGCACGCGCCGCCCTGTCCGCCCCCGCCGGCGGCCCGACGGCAGTCAAGGCCCCGCCCGAAGCCGCGGTAAAGGCCCTGCTGCCGGCTGCGCCGGCGCCCGCCCCGATCGCCACGGCGCCGGTGCTGCAGCCGGTCGCCGGCGGCGGCTTCTGGGCCTGGCTGAAAAAGATCTTCACCCCGGCGCCGCGCCCGGAGGAAAAACTGGCGGCGGCCCTGCCGCAGCAACGCCCGGGGCGCGATCCGCGCCGCGACGGCGGACGCTCCGAGCAGGGGCAGCGCCGCGACCAGCGCCCCGGCGAAGGCCGCCGCGACGGTCAGCGCGGCGAGAACCGCAACGAGGGCCGCAACCAGCAGCGCCGCGACCGCAATGAAGGCCGCAACGAGAACCGTGGCGAAGGCCGCGGTGAGGGCCGTCGCGACGGGCAGCAGCCGCGCGGCGAGAACCGGAACGAGGGGCGGAACGAGGGCCGCGGCGAAGGCCGCAACCAGCAGCGCGGCCAGCAGCAGCGTCCGCCGCAGCAGAACCAGGGCGGCGGCAACCAGGGTGGTCAGGGGAGCAATCAGGGCGGCGGTCGCCGCCAGGGCGGCAACCGCGGCCAGGGCCAGAACGCGGCCGCAGCCATAGCTGGTGTGGCTGGCGCCGAGAACGAACGTCCGCCGCAGAGCCTGGAGCAGATCCAGGACCCGGCACAGCAGCCTGCCGAGACGATCGAGGCGCTGAATATCGCGGCAGGCGAGGAATTGGCAACGACGCAGGGCGCGCCGCAGGCCGGGCTGTCGGAACAGCAGCCGGCGAGTGGCGCGGAAGGCATCGCTGCCGAGGGCACGGGCGCGGCCGAACGCGAAGGCGGCGGTCGCCGTCGTCGCGGCAGGCGTGGTCGTGGTCGTGGCGGCCGTGGTGAAGGCGGCGGCCAGGGGCAGCAGCACGGCGGCGCCCAGGGCAACCGCGAAGGCAGTGTCGAAACGGCGGAAGCCGCGGATGTGGGTGACGACGAAGGACAGGGCTTTGAGCCGTCCGCGCAGTCGGAACACGGCGCTACCGGGCATGCACAGCCTGAGCGCAGCCAGGTCGAGCACGCCGGGGAACATGTGCAGGAACACGGTAGCCCGGAAGCGCGGCAGGAACCTGCGCGCGAACCGGCCCGGGAATCTTTCCAGAAGCCGGAAGAGTCCCATGCCACCGAGCCGCAGACGGCCGAATTCCACGCCCCCGCCCCGGTCCAGCGCGAAATGAACCTGCCTGATGCCGGCCACGGCGAGGCCAAGCCGGAACCGACGCCGGTGGTGGAACACCCGGTGGAGCATGCGGCGCCGGCGGAAGCCGCCCACGAACGCGCGGAACCCGTTCGTCACGCGGAACCGGTGGCCGTGCACGAAGAACGCCCGGCCCCGCCGCCGGCCGCGGAGCCGGTGCACGTGCACCAGCCGGAACCGCAACAACGGGCTGTCGAGCCGCAGCCGGAACCGCGCATCGCACCGGAGCCCGAACCGCAAGCAGCGGCCTCGCCCGAGGGCGAAAACACGCATGCCGAGGGCAAAACGCAGTAAGAGCAGCCGCCGGCACCCGGCCCTTCAGGACCTGATTGCCGGGCCTGATCGGCCACGGCAGCCCCGTTACGGCATCGGCGGCACGGGGCTTGCTTCGGTTGGCAGTGACCGCGCTCAGGCGCGTAGCGGGACCCGGCAGATGAACCGACAAAGGCGTCGGTCCAGATAATCTCTGGACCGGCGCTTTTTTTCGTTTACGATGTGCAATGCCAGGGCCCAGCGCACCTGGCAGTCATAAATTTCGGCACAGGGGAGAAACGG
>JAQGNS010000207.1 GCA_028291705.1 Nevskia sp. | reverse complement strand
GACGGCATCTGCTTTGACGGCATGACGGTGATGGCGGGCGGTTTCGGGCTGTGCGGCAATCCGGAAAATCTGATCGCGGCGTTGCGCGAGAATGGCGCCAAGGACATCACCCTGATCTCCAACAATTGCGGCGCCGACAATCGCGGGCTGTGGGTGCTGCTGGAAAGCGGACAGATCAAGAAAATGATCTCCTCCTATGTCGGCGAGAACAAGCTGTTCGCGCAGCAATATCTGGCCGGCGAGCTGGAACTGGAATTCAACCCGCAGGGCACGCTGGCCGAGCGCATCCGCGCCGGCGGCGCCGGCATCCCCGCCTTCTACACCCGTACCGGCTACGGTACCAAGGTGGCCGAAGGCAAGGAAACGCGGCAGTTCAAGGGCGACTGGTACGTGATGGAAACAGGTCTCACTTCGGATCTGTCCCTGGTCAAGGCCTGGAAGGCCGATACCGAGGGCAACCTGGTCTATCGCAAGACCGCACGCAACTTCAATCCGATGATCGCCACCGCCGGCAAGATCACCGTCGCCGAAGTCGAGGAACTGGTCGAGCCCGGCCAGCTCGGCTCCGACTGTATCCACACCCCCGGCATCTTTGTCGATCGCATCGTCGTCGGCAAGAGTTACACCAAGCATATCGAGCGCCGCACCACGCGTCCTCGGGAGACCCAATAATGGCTTGGAACCGTGAGGAAATGGCCGCGCGCGCCGCGCGCGAGCTGCACGATGGCTATTACGTCAATCTCGGCATCGGCATCCCGACGCTGGTGGCGAACATGATTCCGGCCGGCATGACGGTGACCCTGCAAAGCGAGAACGGCATGCTCGGCATGGGTCCGTTCCCCTATGACGGCGAGGAAGAGGCCGACCTGATCAACGCCGGCAAGCAAACCATCACCGAACTGCCCCACACCAGCTATTTCTCCAGCGCCGACAGCTTCGGCATGATCCGCGGCGGCCACATCAACCTGTCCATCCTAGGCGGCATGCAGGTGGATCAGAACGGTGACCTCGCCAACTGGATGGTGCCCGGGAAAATGATCAAGGGCATGGGGGGCGCCATGGACCTGGTTGCCGGCGTTCCCCGCGTTGTCGTGGTGATGGAGCACACGGAGAAATCCGGCGCCGCCAAGTTCAAGAAGCAATGCTCCCTGCCCCTGACCGGCAAGGGCGTGGTCGATCTCCTGATCACCGAACTGGGCGTGTTCGAGATCGATCGCGGCGGCAACGGTGCGCGGCTGATCGAGCTCGCCAAGGGCGTCTCGATCGACGAGATCAGATCCAAGACCGAGGCTGACTTCAGCCTCGCCCCGAATCTCGGATAAAGCCAGGCCATCATGGAAATCGAACTCAGCGAACTGCAGCGGGAAATCGAAACGTCGGTGCGGAAGGTCTGCACCGAGTTCACCGATGATTACTGGCATGAATGCGACGAGAACGCCCGCTTCCCGGAGGAGTTCTACAAGGCGATGGCCGCGGCCGGCTGGCTCGGCATCACCATGCCGGAGGAGCTGGGCGGCGCCGGCCTCGGCGTGACCGAAGCGGCAATCATGATGCACACCGTCGCCTCCTGCGGCGGCGGCCAGGCCGCGGCATCCAGCATCCACATCAACCTGTTCGGCCCGCATGCGATCGTCGTGCACGGCACGCCGGAGCAGAAGAAGCGCTGGCTGACGCCCCTGATCAAGGGCGAGGAGAAAGCCTGCTTCGGCGTGACCGAGCCGGATGCCGGGCTGGATACCACCAGCATCAAGACCTTCGCCAAGAAGGTCGAGGGCGGCTACCGGGTCAGCGGCCGCAAGATGTGGACCTCCACCGGCCAGGAAGCGCACAAGATCGTGCTGCTGACCCGCACCACCGCCAAGAGCGAGGGCAAGCGGCCGACCGATGGCATGACGCTGTTCTATACCGACCTCGACCGCAGCAAGATCGAAGTGCGCCGGATCAAGAAGCTCGGCCGCAATGCCGTCGACTCCAACGCCACCTTCATCGATGATTACTTCGTACCCGAAGAGGACCGCATCGGCGAGGAAGGCAAAGGTTTCTACTATCTGCTCGATTCCCTCAACCCGGAGCGGATCCTGGTCGGCATCGAGGCCATTGGCATCGGCCGCGACGCCTTGCAGCGCGCCGCCAAGTACGCCCGCGACCGCGTGGTGTTCGGGCGCCCGATCGGCAAGAACCAGGGCATCCAGCACCCGCTGGCCGAAGCCTGGATGAACCTCGAATCGGCTTTCTGGATGTGCATGCGCGCCTCCTATCTCTACGACAAGGGGCTGCCCTGCGGCGCCGAAGCCAACGCGGCGAAGTTCCTGTCGGCGCGCGCCTCGTTCGACGCCACTACTAAAGCGGTGCTGACCCACGGCGGCATGGGCTACGCCCGCGAATTCCAGGTGGAACGCCTGTTCCGCGAATCGATGCTGCCGCGCATCGCGCCGGTGACGGAGCAGATGATTCTTTCCTTCATCGCGGAAAAGGTCCTTGACCTTCCAAAATCCTACTGAGGTCAACATGTCCGGTCTCTATTTCGACGAACTCAAGCTGGGTCAGACGTTCAATCACGCAATCCGCCGCACCATCACCGAAGCGGACAATGTCTTCTTCAGCGCGCTGACGCACAACCCGGCCTACCTGCACCTGGATGAGCAGTACTGCAAGGACCACACCGAATTTGGCCAGCGTATCGTCAACAGTGCCTTCACCCTCGGCCTGATGGTAGGCATCACCATCGGTGAAACCACGCTGGGCACGGCGGTCGCCAACCTCGGTTGGGACGAAGTGCGCTTTCCCAAGCCGATGTTCCACGGCGACACGCTGCGGGTCGAGACCGAAGTGGTCGAGCTGCGCGAAAGCAAATCGCGGCCCAACGCCGGTGTCGTCACCTTCATCCATCGTGGTTTCAACCAGCGCAACGAGCTGGTCGCGTCCTGCAGGCGCAGTGGATTGCAGTTGAAGAAGCCCACCGAAAAGGCATAATAAATGACCAAGCGAGAAGTCTGGGTGGTCGGCGCAGCCCGTACGGCCATCGGCAGTTTCGGCGGGACTCTCAAGGACACGCCGATGGCGACGCTGGCGGTCACCGCCGTGCGCGCCGCCCTGCAGCGGGCCGGCGTTGCACCGGAGCAGGTCGGCCACCTGGTAATGGGCAATGTGATTCCCACCGAACCGCGCGACGCCTACATCAGCCGCGTGGCGGCCATCGAATCCGGCATCCCGAAAGAAACTCCGGCTTTCAATGTCAATCGCCTTTGCGGCTCCGGCCTGCAGGCAATCATCTCAGCGGCGCAGTCCATCCTGCTCGGCGATTGCGAAGTCGCCATCGGCGCCGGGGTCGAGTCGATGAGCCGCGGCCCCTACATCATGCCCTCGGCGCGTTGGGGCGCGCGCCTCGGCGACGCGCAGATGCTCGACTACATGAACGGCATCCTGCACGATCCGTTCGGCAAGATGCACATGGGCGTGACGGCGGAGAACGTCGCCGCCGCCTACGGCATCACGCGCGAGATGCAGGACCAGCTGGCTGTCGAAAGTCAGAAGCGCGCCGCCAGGGCAATCGCGGAAGGGTACTTCGCCACCCAGATCGCCCCGGTCGAGATCAAGACCCGCAAGGGCCTGGTCTCCTTCGCTGTGGACGAAAACGTCCGTGACGATTCGAATGTGGAAACGCTGTCGAAGATGAAGCCGATCTTCAAGGAAGGCGGCAGCGTCACCGCCGGCAATGCCTCGGCGCTCAACGACGGCGCCGCCGCGGTGCTCCTGGTCGAGGCCAGCCATGCCAAGGCTATGGGTCTGACGCCGCTGGCCCGACTGGTCAGCTATGCACATGCCGGGGTCGATCCCGCCCTGATGGGCATCGGGCCGGTGCCGGCCACCAAGGCGGCGCTAGCCAAGGCCGGCTTGTCGGTGCGTGATCTGGACGTGATCGAGGCCAACGAGGCCTTCGCTGCGCAGGCCTGCGCCGTGTCGCAGCAACTGGATTTCGATCCCGCCAAGGTCAATGCGAACGGCTCCGGCATCTCACTGGGGCATCCGGTCGGCGCCACCGGCGCCATCATCACCACCAAGGCACTGTATGAGTTGGCTCGGGTCAAGGGCCGCTATGCCCTGGCCACCATGTGCATCGGTGGCGGTCAGGGCATCGCCGCGATCTTCGAACGCGCCTGAACCGGCAGATCAGGGCCGGAACGGCACCTCAACAGGAAAGCGAAGCATGACACCCGACTACACGCGATTCGAAGGTCATGTCGCAGCGGACAACAACGCCCGCTGGAACCAGAGCTGGTATTACCAGGCCTATGACCCGGCCAGCCGCTGCGGCGTGTTCATCCGCATCGGCCTGCTGGAGAACCAGAAGGAAGCCAACTCCTGGTTGATCGTGTTTCGCGACGGCCAGCCGCTGTTCACGCGCACCAACCTCAACCTGCCGTATACCGCCCGGCGTCCGGCTGGCGGCATGAACATCGCCGGTCTGCTGGTCCATGCCGAAGTGCCGCTGAAGAAGACGCGCATCAGTTTCTCTTCCGCGGACTTTGAGTTCGAACTGGTCTGGGACGAACTGCACCCGATGGTCGACTGCATCGCAATGTCGCAGGACCGGGACGGATCCTTCGCCCGCGAGATGGCACATGTCCACCTGGAGGGAACCAGCACCGTCACCGGCCAGATTATCCATCGCGGCGAACGCCTGGCATTCAAGGGCAAGGGCTTCCGGGATATCGCCGCCGGCGTCCGCAACTGGGACAGTCTGCAACATTACCGGCTGGCCTGGCCGGTGTTCGACAACGGCAGCGCCTTTGCCGGCGTTCACGGCATCTCGACCGGCGGCCAGTCGGCCTGGCTGCGCATGTTTCACGACGGCAGCCGCTGGATGCGGGTCAAGCAGATCGATGACCGCATGGACTTCGATGCCGAGGGCTTCGCCATCACCGGCGCCGCCTGGCGCTTCGTGGACGAGCTCGACCGAGTCCATGAAATAACCGCAAAACCCCTGTTCCGCTGGTTGTTTCCGCTCGACACCTTCGTGCTCTGCGAGCAGCTCGCCGAATTCCGGCTCAGCGATGGAACACTCGGCTACGGGCTCTACGAAACCGGCTATCGCCTTC
>JAQGNS010000187.1 GCA_028291705.1 Nevskia sp. | reverse complement strand
TTGCATAGTCTCTTTCATCACAACGGTCGTCCGATGGGATGAGGATGGGGCTCCGGCCTGGGTCTAGGCTGGGATTTCGCTCACGGTCGGATCAGGTCGGCATGGACAGAAATTGTCACCATCAGCGCACTCCGCGCCAATTCGGGGCGAAGCTGATACTTGCAACACAGTACAAATGGCTGAAATTGTTTACGGTTTACGCAGTTTCAGGAAATGGAGAGGGAAAATGAGCAGTGGTTTGATTCTTGCAGACATCTCCGGCACCTTAGACTAGACTTCTAAGCTTATGAATTTTCGGAAAGTACGAGGCTTTTGCTAAGTGCAACGACCTGATCAGAGCGTCGTATTTCCGGGCCGGTATCTGGAGCAACCAGAACTGGACCTACCACAACGTTTATCAAGCTCACGGGATAGTAATATCATGCAGCATCAAATACTTGCGCTGACTATCGCGCATCAGCGCGAAATTCCGTCCGAAAACGGTGCAGTGCAGCATCACGGGATGGCTCGCGCATGAGCGAGAACAACCTGATCTTCATCGTCATGGACAGCTGCCGTTATGACAGCTATGTCCGTGCCAAGCGCCCCAATATGGACCGCCTCGGCCTGGGCGAGAAGCGCTACTCCTTCGCCTCCTGGACCAGCCCCTCGCACTACACCTACCTGATGGGCATGATCCCCCACACCAACCCGCAGGGCGTGTTCGCCTCCGAGGTCTACAAGAAGGACTTCGCCCTCTGGGTGGACCGTCTCAACGTCCCTGACCTGTCGTTCAAGAGCTTCGTGCCGCAGCTGTCCCTGCCCCACGTGCTGCAGGAAAACGGCTACCGCACCAGCGCCAAGGTGTCGCTGCCGGTGCTCAACCCCCTGTCGCACCTGAATCGCCACTTCGACGACTACAAGCTGATGGCGAACCACAACGACTTCGCCGGCATGGTGAAGGAGATCGAGTTCGACGCGTCCGAGCCCCAGTTCTACTTCCTCAACCTGGGCGAGACGCACTACCCCTACATGCTGGACCCCAAGGGCCTGCCCCACATCTCGGGTGTACACGGCGTGTTCAAGCGCCTCGATGATGAGCTGGGCAAGACCACCGAGGACAAGTTCTTCGACGACGAGCAGATGCGCTCCCTGCACGACCAGCAGGTGAAGTGCGTGGAATACGTCGACGAAGTGCTCGGCTCCCTGATCGACAAGGCGCCGAAGAACACCCATTTCATCGTCACCGCCGATCACGGGGAGTGCTTCGGCGAAAGCGGTTTCTTCGGCCACGGCCCGATCGTGCACGAAAAAGTACTGGAAGTACCCTTCCTCGAAGGCAAGAAACGCTAAGACCCGCGCTCCACGGCGGGTTAAAGGCGGCGACCACGACAGATGGTCAAAGAGCAAGGGAATGAGTTGTAGGGGAGAAGCGGGATGAGCACCATGGAAAACTTCGACGTCCTCGGCCTGACACCGGCCGATTCGGCCCACCCCGGCATCGCCGTGGCGGTAGCGCGTTCCGGCGGCATCGGCCTGCTGGACCTGGAGTTCTGCCGCGACGGCAGCCGGGCCCTGGCCAACTTCCGGCGTCTGCTGGATGCCACTGAGGCCCGCGTCGGGCTGCGTCTGACAGCCGGTAGCACGGAGCTGGCCGGGCGGATGCTGGCCCTGCTTGCACCGGGCCGCACCGTCACCCTGGTTCTCGCCGGCGGCGCCGCTGCGCAGGCGCAGATGTACGCCACCCTGCAGCCCGCCGCTTCCCACCAGGTCCTGGCCGAGATCACCGACGCCGCCGTTCCCGCCACCCTCGCCTATCCGCACCACGGCATCGTCGCCAAGGGCCACGAGGCCGGCGGCTGGGTCGGCGTCGATACCAGCTACATCCTGTTGCAGAAACTCGCCGGCAAGATCTCGCAGCCGATCTACGTCCACGGCGGCATCGGCATCCACAGCGCCGCCGCCTGCCGCATCCTCGGCGTGGCCGGCGTGGTGGTGGACGACCAGCTCCTGCTGCTGGCCGAATCGCCCCTGCCGGAAGCGCAGCAGAACGAACTCGCCCGCCTCAACGGCGCCGAAACCAAGCTGTTCGGCGAGCTGATCGACGCACCCTGCCGCGTCTATTCGCGTCCGGGCACCGCCGCGCTGAAGGCCTCCGACGAAGACAACCGCGGCGCCGAATCCGGCGCCCTGGATTTCAACGAGTGGCACAACCGTCTCAACGCCCGCCTGTCCTGGAGCGGCAGCGCGGACAACCTGATGCCGCTGGGCCAGGGCATCGGCGTCGCCGCCATCTACCGCACGCAGTACCGCACCGTCGGCCGCTTCGTGCAGGCCCTGGCCAAGTCCAGCCTGCGCCAGATCGAAAGCGCCGCGCAGCAGGGCTTCATCGCCCCCGGCGGTCCGCTGGCACAGTCGCACGGCACCCGCTACCCGCTGGCCCAGGGCCCGATGACCCGCGTCTCGGATAGCCCCGAATTCGCATACCAGGTGTCGCTGCAAGGCGGCCTGCCGTTTCTCGCCCTGGCCCTGATGCGCGGGCCGCAGGTGCTGGAGATGCTGCAGCAGACCAAAGCCAAGATGGGCAACCTGCCCTGGGGCGTGGGCATGCTCGGCTTCGTGCCGCACTCGCTGCGCGAGGAGCAGAGCGCCGCCATCTGGCAGTGCAAGCCCACCTACGCCCTCATCGCCGGCGGCCGTCCCGACCAGGCGGCGGAGTTCGAGAAGCGCGGCATTCCCACCTATATCCACGCCCCGGCGCCGGCGCTGCTCAAGATGTACATCGAGCAGGGCGCCAAGCGCTTCGTCTTCGAAGGCCGCGAGTGCGGCGGCCACATCGGCCCGCTCGCCAGCTTCCCGCTGTGGGAGCAGATGACCGAGGCCCTGCTGGCCGACGTCAAGCCCGGCACCGAAGGCGACTACCACCTGCTGTTCGCCGGCGGCCTGCACGACGCCCGCTCGGGCGCCATGCTCGCCGCGCTCACCGCGCCGCTGGCGGCGCGCGGCATGAAGGTCGGCGGCCTGATGGGCACGGCTTACCTGTTCACCAGGGAAATCGTGCACTCCGGCGCCATCGTCGAAGGCTTCCAGGCACAGGCGCTGGAGTGCGCCCGCACCGTCAACCTGGAATCCGGCCCCGGCCATTCCACCCGCTGCGCCGACACCACCTTCGCCCGCGACTTCTACCAGACCCGCCGCAGCCTGCTGCGCGAGGGCCGCTCCGCCGACGAGATCCGCGACACGCTGGAGGACCTCAACATGGGCCGCCTGCGCATCGCCTCCAAGGGCCTCAACCGCGACAGCAGCGGCGCCATCGTCACCGTCGAAGCATCACAACAGCTCAGCGACGGCATGTACATGATCGGCCAGGTCGCCACCCTGCGCGACAAGACCCAGACCATCGACGAACTGCACAGCGACGTCACCGTCGGCGGCAGCGCCATCCTCAATCAGCACCTGGAGCGGCGCGAGATCCGCGTCGAAGCGGCCAAGCCCTGCGACATCGCCATCGTCGGCCTCGGCACCCTGCTGCCCAAGGCGCACGACGCCGACCAGTACTGGCACAACATCCTGGAACAGGTCTGCGTGCTCGGCGAAGTGCCCGAGTCGCGCTGGGACTGGAAGCTCTACTTCGACGCCGACCGCCGCGCCCGCGACAAGGTCTACTCGCGCTGGGGCGGCTTCCTCGACGAAGTGGCGTTCGATCCAATCGCCTACGGCATCCCGCCGAAGTCGATGAAGGTGATCGACCCGATGCAGCTCCTCACCCTGGAAGTGACCAAGCGCGCGCTGGCCGACGCCGGTTACGCCAACGGCGACTTCGACCGCGAGAACACCTCCATCATCCTCGGCGCCGGCGGCGGCCTGGGCGATCTGGGCACGCAGTACGCCGTGCGCTCGGAAATCCCGCGCTTCATCGAGAACCCGGACGAGAGCGTGTGGGAACGCCTGCCCGAGTGGACCGAGGAGTCCTTCGCCGGCGCGCTGCTCAATGTCGCCGCGGGGCGCGTCGCCAACCGCATGGATTTCGGCGGCCTCAACTTCACCGTGGACGCGGCCTGCGCCTCGTCCCTCGCCGCCATCGGCATGGCGGTGAACGAGCTGGAAACCGGCCGCAGCAACTTCGCCATCGCCGGCGGCGTGGACACGGTGCAGAGCCCATTCGGTTTCCTCTGCTTCTCCAAGACCCAGGCCCTGTCGCCCACCGGCAAGCCCAAGACTTTCGACCAGGCCGCCGACGGCATCGCCATCAGCGAAGGCCTGGCCGTCATCGCCATGAAGCGCCTGGCCGACGCCGAGCGCGACGGCGACAAGATCTACGCCGTGATCAAGGCCGTCTCCGGCTCCTCCGACGGCAAGGCGCTGGGCATGACCGCGCCGCGCCCCGAAGGCCAGAAGCGCGCCCTGCGCCGCGCCTACGCCCGCGCCGGCTTCTCGCCCGCCACCCTCGGCCTGGCCGAAGCCCACGGCACCGGCACCCCGGTCGGCGACCGCGCCGAAGCCAAGACCATCACCGAATCGCTGCAAGCAGAAGGCGCCTTGCCGAAGAGCTGCGCCATCGGCTCGGTCAAGACCCTGCTCGGCCACACCAAGGCCAGCGCCGGCGTCTCCGGTCTGATCAAGGTGGCGCTGTCGCTGCACCACCGCACCCTGCCCGCGCATTACGGCGTGAGCAAGCCGATCGACACCATCGCCGACGCCAACTCGCCGGTGTACCTGCTCAAGGACACGCGTCCCTGGCTGGCCAACCCGGACTATCCGCGCCGCGGCGGCGTCTCCGCCTTCGGCTTCGGCGGCACCAATTTCCACGCCGTGCTGGAAGAGTATCGCGGCAACTTCGCCGCCTCGGCCGCGCCGGGCTCGGCGCGCTGGCCGCTGGAACTGTTCCTGTTCAAGGCCAAGGACGAAGCGGCGCTGTCCGCCGACCTCGGCCGCATGGCCACGGCCCTGCGCCAGGGCACCAACCTCAAGCTGCGTGATCTGGCTTACAGCCTGGCGCGCCAGGCCGAGAGCCGCCGCGGCAGCGCGGCAAGCCTCGCCATCGTCGCCAAGGATTTCGCCGGCCTGCTGGCTGACGTCGAAGCAGTACTCGCCAGTCTCGGCGGCAACGGCAAGCCGGTCCCCGCCAGCGCCCGCCTCGGCCGCGGCCTGAGCAGCGCGGCGCCGAAAGTCGCCTTTCTGTTCCCCGGCCAGGGCTCGCAGTACGTCAACATGGGCCGCGAGACCGCGGTCTATATCGAGGAGCTGCGCACCGCCCTGGAACTGGCCGACAGCACCCTGCGCTCGGACTTCCCACAGCAGCTGTCCCGCACCATCCTGCCGCACGCCGCCTTCGACCCGGAAACCGAGAAGCAGCAGGCCGCCGCCCTCACCGATACCCGCGTGGCGCAGCCCTCCATCGGCACGCTCGCCCTGGGTTACCTGCGCCTGGCCGAACGCCTCGGCCTGAGCCCGATGGCCGCCGCCGGCCACAGCTACGGCGAATACGCCGCGCTGCTTTCCGCCGGCGTGTTGTCGCCGCAGGACTTCCTGCGCCTGTCCGCCGTGCGCGGCCGCTGCATGGGCGAAGCCGCGCGCAGCAGCGCGCCCGGCGCCATGGTCGCGGTGCAAGCCAGGCGCGAGGTGGTGCAGCAGGCCATCGCCGGCTTCAGCGGCGTCAAGATCGCCAACCACAACTCGCCCGAGCAGTCGGTCATCTCCGGCGCCGCCGCCGAAGTCGAACAGGTGGCGAAGAACCTCGAAGCCGCCAGCGTGCGCGTGTCGCGCCTGCCGGTTTCCGGCGCCTTCCACACCGAGCTGGTGGCAGGCGCGCAGATCGGCCTCTCCGCCGCCATCCAGGCGGCGCCGCTGAACGAGCCGCGCTTCCCGGTCTACTCCAACACCACCGGCACGCCCTACCCCTCCGACATCGGCGGCATCCGCAACACGCTGGACGGGCACCTGCTCAACAGCGTCGAGTTCGTCGCCGAGATCGAGGCGATGTACGCCGCCGGCGCCCGCGTCTTCGTCGAGCTGGGCCCCAAGGGCACCTGCTCCAACATGGCCAAGCAGACGCTGGCCGGCCGCGATGCCATCGCCGTCTCGCTCGACGGCCAGGGCGGCGGCCTGCGTGGCTTGCTGCTCGGCCTGGCCGAGCTGACGGCTGCCGGCGTCGAAGTGCAGATCACCAAGCTGTTCGACAGCCGCGAAGTCACGGCCCTGGACCTCAACCGCCTGGCCGAGCTGATCAAGCCGGTGGCGTTGCCCAAGCACGCCTGGTGGGTCAGCGGCGGCTGCGCCCGTCCGCTGGACGATCCGATGATGCGCACCGGCAAGCTGCCGGCGCTGGACCTGCGCACTTCCACCGAAGCGCGTGAGAAAGCGAAGCTGGCAGCCAGGCCCCTGCCCGCGCCGATCGCAACGCAAGCGCCTGCTGCGGCGCCCGCAGCACAACCCATGATGGCATCGCAGCCGGCTCCGCTGGCGGCACCTGCCATCACCGGCGGCATGGCCCCTGCCATGAACGCCGAAGCCCTGATCGCCTACCAGCAGACCATGCGCCAGTTCCTGAATTTGCAGGAGCGCGTGATCCAGCAATACCTCGGTGGAGGCGCGGCGCCCGTCGCTGCGGTGCCGTCGATGTCCGTCCCTGCGATGGCGCCGGTCGCCATGCTTGCACCGACCGTCATCGCCGCTCCGGCACCGGTCGCTGTTCCCGTGCCCGCTCCGGTCGCCGCAGTGGCCGTGGCACCGCAGCCGATTGCCATGGCTCGCGTGGCCAACGTCATGCCCGCCTTCAACGCGCAGGCGGCGTTGCTGGAAATCGTGGCCGAGCGCACCGGCTATCCGAGCGACATGCTGGGCCTGGACCAGGACCTCGAAGCCGAACTCGGCATCGACTCGATCAAGCGCGTGGAAATCCTCGGCGCCTTCCAGAAGCGCATGCCCAGCGCCGGCGGTGAAGCGATGCAGGGCGGCATGGAGCGCTACACCCGCGCCAAGACACTCAACGCCATTCTCGAACAAGCAAAGCTCGACCTCGCCAAGCTGGCGCCTGCGGCGGAAGCGGCAACCGCCGCTCCGCTCGCCATCGTCACGGCGGCACCCGTCGCAGTCGCCGCTCCGGCGATGGATCGCGCGGCGATGCAGACGCAGTTGCTCAACATCGTTGCCGAGCGCACCGGTTACCCGACCGACATGCTGGGCATGGACCAGGATCTCGAAGCCGAACTCGGCATCGACTCGATCAAGCGCGTGGAAATCCTCGGCGCCCTCCAGAAAAACCTGCCCGCCTCCGCTTCCGAAGCAATGCAGGCCGGCATGGAGCAGTTCACCAAGGCCCGCAGTCTCAACGCCATCCTCGATGCCGCCCTCGCGCTGGCACCGGCAGCGGCAAGCGCCGTCTACGCCGCACCGGCCGCAGTCGCCGTGGCCACAGCCCCGGCGATGGATCGCGCGGCGATGCAGACACAGTTGCTCAACATCGTGGCCGAGCGCACCGGCTATCCGACCGACATGCTCGGCATGGACCAAGACCTCGAAGCCGAACTCGGCATCGATTCGATCAAGCGCGTGGAAATCCTCGGCGCGCTCCAGAAGAACCTGCCCACCTCGGCCTCCGAAGCGATGCAGGCCGGCATGGAGCAGTTCACCAAGGCGCGCAGCCTCAACGCCATCCTCGATGCGGCGATGGCCCTGGCTCCGGCCATGACCACGGTTGCCGCAGCCGCGCCCGTCGCGATAGCGACCTCATACGCCGCTCCGGTGGCGACTCTCGCCCCGGCCGCGCCGGCGATGGACCGCGCCGCCTTGCAGATGCAACTGTTGAACGTGGTCGCCGAGCGAACCGGTTACCCGACCGACATGCTCGGCATGGACCAGGACCTCGAAGCCGAACTCGGCATCGACTCGATCAAGCGTGTCGAAATCCTCGGCGCCTTGCAGAAGGGCCTGCCCGCCTCGGCCTCCGAAGCGATGCAGGCCAGCATGGAGCAGTTCACCAAGGCCCGCAGCCTTAACGCCATCCTCGATGCCGCCATGGCCCTGGCCCCGGCAGCGGTCGTTACCGTCGCCGCGCCTGCCGCATATGCCGCTCAGGCGGCTGTTACGGCACTAGCCGTCGCCGCAGTGCCCGCAATGGACCGCGCCAGCCTGCAGATGCAGCTGTTGAACGTGGTGGCCGAGCGCACCGGCTACCCGACCGACATGCTCGGCATGGACCAGGATCTCGAAGCCGAACTCGGCATCGACTCGATCAAGCGCGTGGAAATCCTCGGCGCCCTGCAGAAGGGCCTGCCCGCCTCGGCCTCCGAAGCAATGCAGGCCAGCATGGAGCAGTTCACCAAGGCCCGCAGCCTCAATGCCATCCTCGATGCGGCGATGGCCCTGGCGTCGGCACTCCCCGCCGCCGCGCCCCCCGCACCGCAGCCTGTCGCCGTGACGGCGCAGCCCGCCGTCGCGACCGCGCCCGCCAAGACCCCGCGCTTCGCACCGCGAGCGCGTCCGGCGCCGCTGTCGCAGCAGCGCCACCCCGTTAGCGGCAGCTACCTGCTGACCGCCGACCATGAGGGCGTGGCCGAGCGGCTGGCCGATCGCATCGTCGGCGTCGGCGGCCAGGCGGTGATCCTCTCCGCCGAGACCTGCGCCGACGCGCAGGCCCTGGCATCCACCATCGAACGCATCCGCGCCAACGGCGCGGTGCACGGCATCGTGCACCTGGCCGGCCTGCAAGAAACCGCCGGCGACCTCGCCGGCTGGAAGCAGCAGACCACGGCGCAGGCCAAGACCCTGTTCAAGCTGTTGCAGCTGTGCGGGCCCGACCTGTCCACGCGCGATTCCGTCGCCCTCTCGGTCGGCCGCCTCGGCGGCAGCTTCGGCCGCGATGCCTCCGGTCGCGGCGCTGCAGCCGCCGGCGCGGCGGTGGGCCTGTTCAACTGCGCCATGGCCGAATGGCCGAGCCTGCGCGCACGCATGGTCGACTTCGAGGACGCGGCGCAGGCCGACCAGATCGCCGACGCCCTGCTCGACGAGCTGGCCGTGGCCGACAAGCGCAGCGAAGTCGGCTACATCAACGCCGGCACCGCCGAAGCCAGCCGCATCGGCTTCGTCCACGTGGCGGAGAGCATCGGCGATCATCCTTTCGCCTCGCACCTGCAGCCGAACGGCGAGTGGGTAGCCCTGATCACCGGCGGCGCCCGCGGCATCACCGCCGAGATCGCCGAGGAACTGGCACGCCCCGGCATGCGCCTGGTGCTGCTGGGCCGCACCCCGCTGCCCGGCGCCGAGCCGTCCGCCACCGCCGCCCACGGCGAAGGCCCGGCGCTGAAGAAAGTGCTGCTCGACGCCGCCTTCGCCGCCGGCCGCAAGCCCACCCCGGCCGAACTGGAGCGTGAATACCGCGCGGTACTCGCCGACCGCGAGATCCGCGGCAACATCACCCGCCTCAGCGCCACCGGCGCGCAGGTCGACTACCGCACCTGCGACGTGCGCGACGCCTCCGCCTTCGCCGCCATGATCGACTCGATCTACGAGCAGTACGGCCGCATCGACGCCGTGCTGCACGGCGCCGGGGTGATCGAGGACAAGCGCATCGCCGACAAGACCGCCGAGTCCTTCGACCGCGTCTACGACACCAAGGTGGACAGCGCCTACGTGCTGAGCCGCCGCCTGCGTCCGGACAGCCTCAAGGTACTGTCGTTCTTCACCAGTGTCGCCGGCCGCTTCGGCAACGTCGGCCAGGGCGACTACGGCGCCGCCAACGAAACCCTCAACCGCCTCGCCTGGCAACTGCACCGCGAATGGCCCGGCGTGCGCGTGGTCTCGATCAACTGGGGCCCCTGGGCCGCGGGCATGGCCACCGACGCGATCATCGCCGGCTTCCGCTCGCGCGGCGTCGAGCCGATCCCGGTGATGTCCGGCCGCCGCTTCTTCCTCGACGAGCTGGCCTACGGCTCGCGCAACGACGTCGAGCTGGTCGCCGGCATCGGTCCCTGGCAATACCAGGCGCCGGCCACCGAACCGGTTGCCGCCGCCGCGCCTGAAAGCGGCGGCACGGACACCGACACCCGCAGCCTGCCGCTGATCCGCCGTCCGCTGCGCATCGGCGTCGGCGGCGCGGTGACGCTGGAGCACCTGCTCACCGTCGACGAGGACCACTACCTCGCAGATCACGTCATGGACAGCAAGCCGGTGCTGCCCGCCGCCGCCGCGCTGGAATACATGGCGCAGTTCGTCGCCGCCGGCTGGCCGGAATGGCAGGTGGCCGAGCTGCGCGACGTGCGCGCGCTCAACGGCATCGTGCTGGACAGTGAGCAGGGCCGCGAACTGGTATTCCGCGCCCGCGCCTCGACCCACTCCGAGCCGGGCCAGCAGGCCGTGACCATCGAACTGCTCGATCCGCACCGCAAGGCCGCCTGCTATCGCGCCACCGCCGTGCTGATGGCGCAACTGCCGGAAATGCCGACGGCGCGCATCGAGACCCTGGCCGACGCCGTGCCGATGGAAGCCAGCCGCGCCTACAACGAGCTGCTGTTCCACGGCCCGCGCTTCCGCCTGGTGCAGCGCATCAGCGGCATCGGCCTTGGCGGCATCGACGCCGACGTGATGCCGTCCAGCCCGCGCAGCTTCCTCGGCGAGCCGTTCCGCAACACCCGCTGGCTGTTCGATCCGGGCCTGCTCGACATCCCGCCGCAGCTCGCCTGGGTCTGGGCCCGCGTGCACCGCGACATGGGCGCCCTGCCCTCACGCTTCGGCCGCGTCACGCGCTTCGGCGTGGCGCCGCTGCACGGCCCGCTGTCGCTGGCCATGCGCCTGAAGCCCTCGCCCAATGATCACACCCTGATCTACGATGCGCAGATCGTCGACGCCTCCGGCAACGTGCGGGTGCAGATCATCGACGGCGAGAGCACCATGAGCCAGGCCCTCAACCGCCTGTCTCCCGGCGGCAATGCCCTGGCGGCGGGCCTGATCGCCTGATGAGCAAGACGCTCGACATCGCCATCGTCGGCCTCGCCGGCAGCTATGCCGGGGCGCGCAATCTGCGTGCCTACTGGCAGAACATCCTCGACAAGGTCGATGCGGTAGCTCCGGCCAGTGCCGAATGGGCGGGCCCTTACCTGGACGTGGCCAACTGCTCCAAGCGCAACGACCGCATCTACACCACCATGGGCGGCTTCCTGCGCGATCTGGCGGAAGTCGATCCGGCCGAATTCGGCGTGATGCCGAGCATGGCCGACGGCGGCGATCCCGATCACCTGCTGGCGCTCAAGCACGCGCGAGACGCCCTGGCCGACGCCGGCTATCTGCACGCACCGTTCAACCGCGAACGCGCCGGCATCGTGCTCGGCCGCGGCACCTACTCCAACCGCGGCCAGGCCAACGTGCTGTTCCACGGCATGTTCATGGACCAGGCCATGGACATCGTGCGCAAGGTCCGCCCGGACATGAGCGAGGCCGAGCTGGAAGAGCTGCGCGCCGGTTTCAAGAAACAGCTACCGCCCTACAGCGGCGAGATGGTCGGGCCACTGACGCCCAATGTCATCACTGGCATGATCGCCAACCGCCTCGACCTGATGGGGCCCAACTACATCGTCGACGCCGCCTGCGCCTCCTCGCTGATCGCCGTCAGCCAGGCGGTGCAAGAGCTGGTCTCCGGCCGCTGCGACCTGATGCTCACCGGCGGCGTGCACGCGCAGACCCCGCCGCAGCTCTACATCCAGTTCTGCCAGATCCAGGCCCTGTCGCACGGCAAGATCCGCCCCTTCCAGAAAGGCGCCAACGGCACCCTGCTGGGCGAAGGTGTCGGCGTCATGGTACTCAAGCGCCTGGCCGACGCCGAGCGCGACGGCGACCGCGTCTACGCCGTCATCAAGGGCATCGGCATCGCCTCCGACGGCAAGGCCAAGGGCCTGCTCACGCCGCGCCTGGAAGGCGAGGTGCTGGCGCTCAAGCGCGCCTATGAAAGCAGCGGCATCGACCCCGCCAGCATCGGCCTGATCGAAGCCCACGGCACCGGCACCGCCGTCGGCGACCGCACCGAGATCCAGTCGCTCAGCACCCTGTTCGGGCCGCGCAGCGGCAAGCTGCCGGACATCGCCATCGGCACCGTCAAGTCGATGATCAGCCACTGCCTGCCCGCGGCCGGCTCCGCGGCGATGCTCAAGGCGGCGCTGTCGCTGCACCACAAGATCCTGCCGCCGACGCTGTGCGACGAGCCCGATCCCGGCCTGGAGCTGGAGCGCACGCCGTTCTACATCAACAACGAAGCGCGTCCCTGGATCCACGGCGCCGAGCATCCGCGCCGCGCCGGCGTCAACGCCTTCGGCTTCGGCGGCATCAACGCCCACGTCATCCTTGAAGAATACCGTCCGCAGCGCCGCACCCAGGTATCGGTGTTGCACGCGCCCGGCGCTTCCGAGCTGGTGGTGTTCGCCGCCGACTCCGTCGCCGCCCTGGCCGACTCCGCCGAGCGCATCCTCACCCGCCTGCGCGGTAACGCGCCGCCGAGCCTGGCCGAAGTAGCCAAGGCCGCCGCCAGCCAGGCCAAGGGCGAATACCGCCTGGCCCTGGTCTGCACCAGCTTCGACGACCTGACGACCAAGCTCGAACAGTGCGTGGCCAAGCTGCGCCGCCCCGATGCGGCGCCGTTCAAGACCCGCTCCGGCATGTACTACGGCCACGGCACCGCGCCCGGCCGCGTCTGCTTCCTGTTCCCCGGCGAAGGCTCGCAGTACCCCAATATGCTGGGCGACCTGTGCATGAACTTCCCGCAGGTGCGCGACTGGTTCGACTTCATCGAGGAAGCGGCGCAGAAGCGCGGCTCGGTTTCGCGCGCGCCGATCCTCAACCCGCCGCCGACCGCGGTGGACGAAGCCACGCTGAAGGAGCTGGACCAGCAGCTATATGACATGGACGTGGCGGCCGAGCTGGTGTTCGCCGCCAGCATGGGCCTGCAGACCATCTTCGACGACCTCGGCCTGCGCGCCGACGCCATGCTCGGCCACAGCACCGGCGAGAACACCGCCATCACCGTCAGCGGCGTGCGCCGCTTCGACCAGCGCGAGGAAATCGCCGAAGCGGTGAGCGAGCTCAACCGCATCTTCCGCAAGCTCGACGAGTCCGGCCAGATCGGCCAGGGCACCCTGCTGACCATCGGCGCACTGCGTCCCGATGCGCGCAGGCAACTGCTGGCGCGCATCGCCGAAGGCAGCACGCCGATGCTGCTGGCGATGGACAACTGCCCCAACCAGCTGGTGCTCTACGGCAGCGCCGCCGAGGTCCACGCCCTGCGCGAGCAGCTCGCCGCCGAGGGCGCCGTCTGCGCCGAGCTGCCCTTCGGCCGGCCCTACCACACCGCCCAGTTCAAGCCGGTGGCCGACGCCTACCGCGCCTACTACGACAGCCTCGACTTCGGCCCCGGCCGCGCCCAGCTCTACAGCGCCTGCAGCACCGCGCCGTTCCCGCACGATGCCGCGGCCATCCGCGAGCTGGCCACCGCGCAGTGGGACCACCCGGTACGCTTCGTCGAAACCATCGAACGCCTGTATGCCGACGGCGTGCGCGTGTTCATCGAAGTCGGCCCCAGCGGCAACCTCACCTCCTTCGTCTCCGACACCCTGCGCGACAAGGACGACGTCGTCGCCGTGGCCAGCAACAGCCGCCGCCGCTCCGGCGTGGCCCAGCTGCACCACACCCTGGCCCAGATCTACGCCGCGGGCGTGACGCTGCGCCCGGAAGCGCTGTACACGCACCGCGACATCGACGACGTCGACCTCGCCGCCGTGCCGCGCCTGCCGACCCGCGCCAAGTTCCGCCTCAAGCTGCAGATGCCCGGCATTCAAGTGCCCGAAGGCTGGAGCAAACCCTTCCCGGCCCAGCAGGCCACTGAGGCCAAGCCCAAGGTGGTCTACCTGGAGCGCCCGGCGCCTGCGGCCACGCTCGCCGTACCGGCGGCGCAACCCGCGGCCAGCATCGCGCCCACGCCAGCCAAACCCAGCGCCCCGGCCGATCCGCGCCTGCAAGCCCTGCAGACGCACTTCAGCCTGATGCAGGACTTCCTCGACAGCCAGTCGCGCGTGCTCGGCCTGCAAGCCGGCAGCTTCGCCGGCCAGCCGCAAGCCGTCGCGGCCCCTGCCGGCGGCAATGGTGATCCCGCCTATCCCCTGCTCGGCCGCGTGGTCGAACGCAGCGCCGAGCGGCTGGTGATGGAATGCAGCTACGACCCG
>JAQGNS010000115.1 GCA_028291705.1 Nevskia sp. | reverse complement strand
AGCGCCGCTTCACCGCGCACCGCATGGCGGACAACAATGTGGCGCAGAACGAGCGGCTGGCGGCGGCGACGCGCGAAGGCAAGACGCTGTCCTTGCAGGGCAGCGGTTCGTTCCGGGCCGCCCGCGCGGCGGCATGACGGGCGCGCGGTACTGACGGAATAGCGGTGGACATTCCCGGCGGGCAACACTCGCCGGGTGTGAGCCGCGACATGCCGGGCAAGGACCAGTCGAGCGGGATCATTGAAACCGATATTCCGGCGCGGCTGGATGCGCTGGGTTGGAGCGGTTTCCACAGCCGCATCGTGGTGGCGTTGGGCATCACCTGGATGCTGGACGGCCTGGAAGTGACGCTGGCCGGCTCGGTCGCCGGCGCGCTGAAGACCGGGCTGCACATGAGCGATGCGCAGGTGGGGCTGTCCGCCAGCGCTTATCTCGCGGGTGCGGTGCTCGGCGCCCTGCTGTTCGGCTGGCTGGCGGACCGCTATGGACGCAAGCCGCTGTTCCTGACCACGCTGGGCCTGTATCTCGCTTCCACCGCGCTGAGCGGGCTGGCGCCGGATTACGGCTGGTTCGCGGTGTTTCGCTTCTTTACCGGCGCGGGTATCGGCGGCGAATACAGCGCGATCAGTTCAGCCATCCAGGAATTCACGCCGGCGCGCTATCGCGGGCGTACCGATCTGATTGTCAACGGCAGCTTCTGGCTGGGGGCGGCGCTGGGGGCGCTGACAGCGATCGTGCTGCTCGATGCGCGGGTGTTGCCGCCGGGTATCGGCTGGCGCGCGGCTTTCGGCGTGGGCGCCGCGCTCGGCTGCGGCATCCTGCTGCTGCGGCGTTCAGTACCGGAGAGTCCCCGTTGGCTGATGATCCAGGGGCGGCTGGACGAAGCGGAGAGCATCGTGCGGGGCATCGAATCGCATGGCGGAGGCTCCGCCGCCCAGGGCGGCAAGCGCACCCGCCTGCATCCGCGTGCCGCCGGGAGCGGCGTGCCGGCATTGCTGCGCGCGCTGTTCCGCCTTTACCCGCAGCGCACCGCGGTGAGCCTGGCGCTGATGGCGGCGCAGGCGTTTTTCTATAACGCGATCTTCTTCACTTATGCGCTGGTGCTGGGCCGCTTCTTCGGCGTGGCGCCGGGACATGTCGGCCTGTATCTGCTGCCGTTCGCGGTCGGCAATTTCCTCGGGCCACTGCTGCTCGGGCATTATTTCGACTCGGTGGGGCGGCGGCCGATGATGGCGCTGACCTATGCCGCGTCCGGCGTGCTGTTGCTGCTGGCCACGGCGCTGTTCGTCGCCGGACTGCTCACCGCCGCGACGCAAACGCTGGCCTGGACGCTGGTGTTCTTTTTCGCCTCGGCCGCGGCGAGCTCGGCCTACCTGACCATCGGCGAAAGCTTTCCGATGGAGGTGCGCGCGCTGGCCATTTCCACGTTTTACGCGCTTGGCACCGCCCTGGGCGGCATCGGCGGGCCGGCCCTGTTCGGCGCGCTGGTGGCGAACGGGGAACGCGCCTCGCTCGGTTGGGGCTATGTACTGGGCGCGGGCATGATGCTGGTC
This sequence comes from Nevskia sp., assembly GCA_028291705.1. Taxonomy (GTDB): domain Bacteria; phylum Pseudomonadota; class Gammaproteobacteria; order Nevskiales; family Nevskiaceae; genus Nevskia. The sequence goes on along the minus strand of JAQGNS010000115.1, from coordinate 4,285 downwards.
GCCGCGGTGGTGGCGTGGCGCTATGGCGTGCAGGGGGAAAATCGCGGGCTGGAAGAGGTGACGGCGCTGATGTCCAGGCCGGACTAGGCGGCAAGCACCCCGACAAGGTGTGTCATTTCAGGGATTGACCGCACAGCCAGTGCGCCGGCGGCCAGCCGGGCAATGCCAGGACGCTGCTCCGCTGCCACTCTGCCGGCATCGGAATCTGTCTCGTGGGGCGGTGCATGAAGGTCAACATCGAAATCGAACGCAGCACCGTGGTGCCTGTCCCCTACAAGCAGGTGGAACCGCTGCTGAAGGACCTGGAAGGCACCATCGGCCGCTTTCCCAAGCTGAAGAAGCTGACCAAGCTGGGCGACAACAGCTATTTCTGGGAGATGCGTACCATCGGTTCGCGCATCGCCAATATCGCGCACGATGTTTCCTACGGCGCGGACTATAAGCTGGACCTGCCGCGCGGTGAGCTGAGCTGGAAGCCGGTACCGAACAAGGGCAATGCGACCATCGAAGGGTTCTTCCGCATCGCGGCGGACAGCGACACCACGCGGCTGACGTTCCGCGTGCGCGGCGAACTGCGCGATGTGCCGGTGCCCCTGCTCTATCGCATGGTGGCGCCGCCGTTCATCCAGGGCAAGTTCACCCGGCTGGTCGACACTTTTCTTGAAGATACGCGCGATGCGCTGGTCCATGCCAAGAGCATCAAGGCACCGAAGAAGCGCGCCTGAACAAGCGAGCGGCTTTCCTGTCAGGATTGCCTGCGGCAACCCAATGAGTTCCTTTGTGGAACATCGAATCAGAACATCCCGCTACGGGAGTAGGAAAACATGAGCCTGGCCAATGACGCGATGGGTTTCGGCCTGCGTGTACTCAATCGCTTCGCCGGATTGCCGGTGGTGGACCGCCTGGGCTTGCGCAAGCCGGCGGAGCAGGTGCTGTACCAGGCGACGCGCACCGGTTTCCGCACCATCGGCGCACTCAACCGCGGCTTCACCGCGACGCAGAAGCTGCTCAAGCCGGCGCGCCTGCCGCAGAGCCGCGCGCCGGAATTGTTCGACCTGGCGCCGAGCGACGAACAGCAGATGCTGCGCGATACGGTACAGGGCTTTGCGCTGGAACAGCTACGCACGCACGCGGCGGCGGCGGACAGCGCCTGCGCCGCGCCGGCCGAATTGCTGCAGCAGAGTTCGGACCTGGGCATCGCCCTGATGGGCGTGCCGGAGGAACTGGGCGGTGTCGGCAGCGAACGTTCGGCGGTCACCAATGTGCTGGTGGCGGAAGCCCTGGCGCAGGGCGACCTGGGCCTGGCGGTGGCCTGCCTGGCGCCTTCGGCGGTAAGCACCGCGCTGGTGCTGTGGGGTGACGCCGAGCAGCAGTCGAAGTACCTGCCGGCCTTCGTCGGCGAGAAGATCCCCGCCGCCGCGCTGGCGGTGCTGGAGCCGCGGCCGCTGTTCGATCCGATGGTGCTGACTACGCGCGCCTATGCGGGCGGCGGCGGTTATGTGCTGGAGGGCGTGAAGTCGCTGGTGCCGCGTGCGGCCGAGGCGGAGCTGTTCATCGTCGCCGCGCACCTGGAGGACCAGGGGCCGGCGCTGTTCATCGTCGAGTCTTCGACGCAGGGCGTGTTGATCGAGTCGGAGCCGGCGATGGGGCTGCGTGCCGCTTCCACCGGAAGGCTGATTCTGGACAACGTGCGGCTGCCGGCTTCGGCCCTGCTCAGCGATGCCGAGGCGAGCGTCTATACGGACTGCATCAACCTGGCCCGGCTGGGCTGGTGCGCGCTGGCCACCGGGACAGCGCAGGCGGTGCTGGATTACGTCATTCCCTACGTCAACGAGCGCGTCGCCTTCGGCGAGCCGATCAGCCATCGCCAGGCGGTGGCGTTCAATGTCGCCAATATCGCCATCGAGCTGGAAAGCATGCGCCTGCTCACTTGGCGCGCGGCCGGACGCGCCGAACGCGGCCTGCCCTTCTCGCGCGAGACGGCGCTAGCGCGACGCCTGTGCGCCGACAAGGGCATGGCCATCGGCAACGACGGCGTGCAGCTGCTCGGCGGCCATGGCTACGTCAAGGAGCATCCGGTGGAACGCTGGTACCGCGACCTGCGCGCGGCGGGTCTGATGGAAGGCGTGGTACTGGTCTGAGGATATTCAAATGATCAATCTCGAAAATCCGAAGAAGTTCTCCGCCCTGGTCAACCAGGCGCACCAGGTGGCGGCGGAGATCTTCCGCTCGAATTCGCGCAAGTACGACCTGGCCGAGCACAGCTACCCGAAAGAGTTGGATATGCTGGCCGCCCTGCTCGACGGCATGAACTCAGCCGGCGGCAATGGTGGTGCCGGCGCCGCGGGCGTGCGCCGCGACAGCAAGGATGGCGATAGCGGCAACCGCAACGGCAGCAATCTCTCTACCGTGCTCGGCGTGATGGAGTTGTGCTGGGGTGATGTCGGCCTGCTGCTGAGCATGCCGCGCCAGGGCCTGGGTAATTCGGCCATCGCCTCGGTGGCCAACGACGAGCAACTGGAGCGCTTCAAGGGGCGCTGGGCGGCGATGGCCATTACCGAACCGCATTGCGGCTCGGACTCGGCCGCGATCCGCACCTCCGCGCGCCTTGACGGCGACGACTACGTGCTCAACGGCGAGAAGATCTTCGTCACCTCCGGCGAGCGCGCCGAGTTGGTGGTGGTATGGGCGACGCTGGACAAGGCGGCCGGCCGCGCCGCCATCAAGTCCTTCGTGGTGGAGAAGAACACGCCGGGCTTCGAGTTGGTGCGGCTGGAGCACAAGCTCGGCATCCGTGCTTCCGACACGGCGCAGTTCGCCCTGGTGAACTGCCGCGTGCCGAAGGCCAACCTGCTGGGCGACCCGAAGATCGACGTCGAGAAGGGCTTCGGCGGCGTGATGCAGACCTTCGACAATACCCGTCCCCTGGTGGCGGGCATGGCGGTGGGCGTGGCCTGCGCCTGCCTGGAGGAAACGCGCAAGATCCTGGAACAGGCCGGAGTGAAGATCGACTATGACCGCCCCGCCCTGACCCAACATGCCGCCGTCGCCGAGTTCCTGAAGATGGAAGCGGACTACGAGGCGGCCCGCCTGCTGACCATGCAGGCGGCCTGGATGGCGGACAACCGCAAGCCGAATTCGCTGCAGGCCTCGATGGCCAAGGCCAAGGCCGGGCGCAGCTGCGTCGATATCGCCCTGAAATGCGTGGAGCTGTGCGGCAGCATCGGCTACGCCGAGAACGAACTGCTGGAGAAGTGGGCACGCGACGCCAAGATCCTCGACATCTTCGAGGGCACGCAGCAGATCCAGTTGCTGATCGTGGCGCGCCGCCTGCTGGGCAAGACTTCGGCCGAGTTGCGATGAATACCGCGAAGGCCTGGCATCATGTCGACCAGGGCAGCGGCCGGCCGCTGGTCCTGCTGCATGGCATCGGCATGTCGCATGCCGCGTGGAAGCCGGTGCTGGCCATGTTGGCGGAAGAGCGGCGGGTACTGGCCTTCGACGTGGCCGGCTTCGGGCTGACGCCGCCGTTGCCGGCGGGCACGGTGCCCAACCAAGTAAACCTGATTGCTGCCCTGTTCGATACGCTGCGCCAATTGGGCATCGACGGGCCGGTGGATATCGCCGGCAACTCCATGGGCGGCATGCTGGCCCTGGAGGCGGCCCGGCAAGGACTGGCGCGCAGCGTGGTGGCGTTGTCTCCGGGCGGCTTGTGGCACGGAGAGACGCCGCCGCGGCTGAAATTGATTTTTGCCCTGCTGCGCTGGAACCTGCGCACCTTTCCGCGGCTGAGCCTGGCGCTGATGCGCATCAAGCCGCTGCGCACGCTGCTGATGGCGGTGCCGATGTCCTCGCGTTGCGGCCGCATGACGGTCGAGGAAGCAGTGGGGGCGGCGCAGACGTTCGGCGCGGCCACGGCCTTCGACGAGACTTTCAACTCCCTGGTGCCGGTCAGCGGCTGCGCCGGGATCGACGTGCCGGTGACCGTGGCCTTCGGCACGCGCGACTGGCTGCTGACGCGAGGAGCCTGCCAGCAGCGCGATGAGCTGCCCGCCCACACCCGCTGGCTGCGGCCCAAGGGCTGGGGGCATGTGCCGATGTGGGACGATCCGCCCGAAGTGGCTCGCCTGATCCTGGAAGGCACGGCTTGAGCTGAATTCTCCAGCGGAACAACGAGGAGTGTAGAAATGAGCGGTACCGACAGATCGCTGATCGTTTTCTATGCCGCACTCGCCGTGGGCGCCCTGCTCGCGACCTGGTCGCACAACCTCGAGTTTTTCGCGCT
>JAQGNS010000158.1 GCA_028291705.1 Nevskia sp. | reverse complement strand
CGACTCGAGCTCACACACAGGACGACGCCGCAACGCGCAGATGACCACAGCTACATCGCCCAGCAACGGACCACACGCATGGACCCGCCCCCAATCCACAGAAAGGGAACCCAATGAAAATGACATTTGGCGTCCTCCTGATCGCACTCGGCATGGCCGCCGCCTACATCACCCTGCGCCCGATCCTGTCGGGGATGTTCGATACGCTGTTGAGTGCGCTGCGAAACTAACCCGCGCGCCAGCTTGGAGAACTCAGGGCGCATCGCCTCGCCAATATCCAGCATCACTGGCTGAGCGCGTCCGCCAGATTTCGCGCATAGCCTGGCAGTTCAGCGTAGCTGCGCATGACGAGCAACAGTTGCCGCCTGGCCCATGCATCATCCAGCTGGATGACTCTCAACGCATAAGCATCGCGTGAGCGCACAACCGCCGATTCAGGCAGCACGGCCAACCCGACGCCACTTGCCGCCATGCGGCACACCGCATCAAAGCTGCGCACCCTGACGCGATAGCGCAGCCGGCGGCCCAGTTTGCCGGCGTGATCCGCGATGTGCTTTTGCAGCGCGCTATCTCCCGCCAAACCAATGAAGTCGTATTCCAGCGTCGCCGCGAACGGCAGCGTATCTTGATTCGCCGCTTCCTTCAGCAACGGATGCGATGGCGCCATAGCCACGACAAGCCAGTCCTCGCGAAACAGCCGCGCTTCCAGTCCAGTGCTATCCACCGCATCGGTGACAATGCCGATATCGGCCAACTGATCACGTATCGCCTGCACAATTTCCAGGCTGGGCCGTTCTTCCAGATCGATGTTGACCTGGGGATGGCTGGCCATGAACGCTGCCATCGCATCGGGTAGGAATTCCGTCAGCGCCGATGTATTGCACAGCAGCCGAATATAGCCTTTCAGCCCGCTCGCATAGTCACCCAAATCGGCACGCATCTTTTCCATCTGAAGGGTGATGGCACGTGCGTGATGCAGCAGGGTGCGGCCAGCATCGGTCGGCTCTACCCCACGCCGGCTACGGAGCAGCAAGGGAACGCCTAGCGTATCTTCCATGCCGCGAATTCGGGCGCTCGCCGAGGCGAGCGCAAGGTGTGCCTGCTCTGCGCCGGCGGTGATGCTGCCGCTTTCGACGACGCGCAAAAACAGTTTCAGGTCAGTCAGGTCATATCGCATACAGGCTCCAGCCTTCGGATCAGACGAAGGCTAGGCGAGTATATTCCAGATTTTCAAGCCCGACCGATGCAGGCACACTGCCCGCATGGAAAACAATTTCATCTACATCTGCTTCGTTTTTGTGATTGCCGGCCTGGTTAAAGGCGTCACAGGCATGGGCCTGCCCACAGTCGCAATGAGCCTGCTTGTACTCGTACTGAAGCCAGTGGAAGCAGCGGCGCTTCTTGTCGTGCCTTCGCTTCTGACGAATGTCTGGCAGCTGATGGCCGGTTCGCCTGTTTACCCAATCTGGCAGCGCTTCTGGCCGATGATGGCCGGTATCTGCGCCGGCACGCTGATAGGCAGCGCCATTTTGCCGATCAGCGTAGCGGCCACGTCGACACTGGGAGTAGCGCTGGTCGTGTATGCGGCAATTGGCCTAACCGGCATGCGCTGGCACACGAAGGAAGCAAGCACGTCCTGGCTGTCGCCCGTGATTGGAGTTGCTACCGGCATGCTAACCGCGGCAACCGGAATGTTTGTTCTACCAGCAGTACCTTATCTTCAGTCGCTAGGCCTGCAGAAAGAGGATTTGATTCAGGCCATGGGCCTTTCGTTCACTGCCTCGACAGCTATGCTGGCGGTTGCAATGGCAGCGCACGGCGCGTGGGAACCATCCGTGGCCGGATTCTCCTTAATGGCGCAGCTGCCGGCGATGCTTGGCATGCTGATTGGGAATTGGCTGCGCAAGCGCATGCAGCCGGAGAAATTCCGCCGCTTTTTTCTTACCTCGATGCTGTTACTGGGCGCGCATATGGTCACCAAATCATTTTGAGATGACTGGACCATGCGCATGCATCGTAAGCCATGGTTTCCAGTCGGGTGTGCTCGATGCCGCCGTTACCGAGCGCGGCGCGCTGCGCGAGGCCGCCCTTCATGAACGCTCGTGCAGTTCTAAGTAAATTACATTCAATCCTAAATCGTCCTTAGTACGCTAAATTGGCCAAATGCCTTGGCGGGTAACTGCACCTCGAGCCTCCATATAATGTTCATTGGACGCTCGTCACGGTTACGGGTTTGTTGCCAGTCGCCGTTAGACCGGAGCCACTCGTCGCCGATGTTAAAGACCAAACCGTCGAACGAGAAGTAGGGTGGTAAGCCACGATGGATGGCACTCTCCAATATCTGTCGAGGTGTGCGATTCCATCGATCAGCTAGCTCTGCCACTGTCAGTGTGATAGGTTCAAACATCGTCACCCCTTCTAGGTGTCATCTTCATGAATTGGGGGCGCCAGTCAGACCGGTGAAGAGCCGGCTTTTCGTCCGCTAAAACTAGACTGGCGCTTTATACTTTTACTGGGCCGATCAGGCGGCCGACCCTACAACATGTAAGCCGTAATCGTGCTGCCGCAGCAAAAATAATCGGCGATTTGTAACCGTTGGGATCGCCAGCGATCCCATGGCTGCCCCGCGCACCCTCCCATTTATGGTTCGAAAACCCGGATCTTCTTGCGATCCCAATCGAGTATTATTGTAGCAAGGCCACATGTTAAGTTTGATTCCCGCATCTACACGAGTTCCTCGGTGGGCAGCGCTCGCCGTGCTTGTGTACTGGGAATTGGAAAATATTACGCGAAAGTGAGTTTTGGTGACTTTGTCTCTACTTTCCGAGGTGTAATATGAGTTCGATTCCTGCCGGGCTCTCCATGGCGTGTAGCGCGACCTTCGAATGTCGCAAAGACGTTTTCAGCTTGCCTTCCTACAGGGACCACGCGGGACGGCATGAAGGACGCTTCGTTGCGCTAGATAAATGTTGTTGTAATTTCGTTGTCGCGAGGCTAATCAATGAGAATGATCCCACCCTCACCGGCGGAGACTTCGACCGGCAGCGAAAGGAAAGTTTTTTCGCTACTCGCGCAGTCGTCGTTCGGACCGGATGCCTATGCGCTTACATCGCTTAACTTGGCCGAGCATGAGTACCAACGTTGGGGGGAAATCGACTTTTTCCTCGTACTGCCATGCGGCCTTATTGCGCTTGAGGTAAAGGGCGGAGAGGTGGATTGCATCGACGGCGTATGGCGGTTCGAGGACCGCCGTGGACGCGTTATTAAGAAAAACGTTTCCCCCATTGCGCAGGCACAGGCTGGTTACTCCTCGGTGTTCAACAAGTATTTGAAACCGTCATTGCCGGCTATTGCACCTAGGATTACTGGCGGCTTTTGCGCCGTGTTTCCAGCTGCCACGAGGGAATCGATCCAGCACTTGCTAGGAGGAACGGAAATGCCCCCCGCGCTGATCGGGACGAAAGAGGATTGTGCGAACCCGGCGGCGTTCATGAAGTTCATCAGCAGCGTGAGCCAGTACTGGGTGGACCACAAGCGCGGCTCGGCGCCTATCCTCGGCAAGGAAGAATTGCGCGCCATCGTGCAGTCGCTGCGCCCGTCTGTCGACCGCGTGCAGCCGCTCTCGCTCTGCTTGCAACGAGTGCGAGATGAGCAGCTATCCCTCACCGCCGACCAGTACCGCTTGTTGGATTACCTGGCAGCGTCGCCCCGACTGGTTTGCACCGGCGGCGCGGGGACCGGCAAGACGTTCATCGCGCTCGAATGCTTGCGGCGGGAGATCGGCAATAACCCCGTTTTTGTTACTGGGACCCCGTTGCTCGCTGCGCATCTCCGCGCCAGCAACGTGGTCGATCCCGAGCGGATTTTTTCCTTCGAAGAGCTGGCCGCGCGCCGGCACGGACTGCGAGGCGCGTTCTCGTCACTGATCGTCGACGAGGGCCAACAGATTACCTCGAGAGGAGCGCTGGAGATATTTGCCGACGTGCTCGGGACGCCATTTTCCACTGCCCATTGGCGTTGGTTCAGCGACCCGAACCTCCAGGTCAGCGGCAGCAGCGATTTCGACCCGGACGTCCATGCTTCGCTATTGCAATGGGCCGAGGCCGCCCCGTATTTGCCCGAGAACTGCCGGAATACGCCGCAGATCATCGAGGCGGTGGAATTCTTGACCGGTGCTCGCCTCGGCTCGACCAAGGTGCGGGGCATCGGGCCGAAAGTGGAATACGCCAAGGAGTCGCACCCGCAGGGCATCATCGACGAGATCGCGAGGCGAATCCAGCGATGGGTCGGGGAAGACGCGATACCGGCCGGCGAGATTGTGCTCCTGTCGATGCGCCCCGTCGGGATCTCGAGCATCCCGGCGATCGCGCGCGCGGCAGGACTCGACTTCGCCGAGTGGAAGCCAGGATGGACCGAGCAGGCCGCGTACCCGGCGAAACTAGGGGCAAGCAGCATCGAGCAATTCCGGGGCATCGAGGCGCCTGTGGCCGTGTTGTGTGACTTGCACGGCAGCTTCGCCGATGTCGAGCGCGCGCTTTACCTCGGGATGACGCGGGCAAACTTCGGGATGTTTGTCGCGCTTGACCAGACGACTTCGGGGCAGTTCATCGCCCGCCGCTTGTCCCAGGCCGCTGGAACCATACCAAATTTAACGAGGAGCGCCACGTGATCGATTACCCGCCGCGAACGGCCATAGTGGAATACATGCGTTCGGTGCTCTATGGCCCGCGCGACGGCGAGGCCGAGGAAATCAGCGGGACACCGTTTCTCCGGTATATGTCTGGCATCTTGTTTCCGTCGGGCCTGTCCGTTGATCGGGGGGGCGATACGGTGGTGGCCAGTGCCGACGAGGAGGCTCCCAGCGCGGACATCGGGGGCGAGGAAGGTGAGCAAGAACGGGGACTAGAACTGGCCTTCGAGATGCTGCAGGCGGCTGTCGGCCTGAGTTTCCGCGTCGGCGAGCATTGCGCCATCACGTGCGCTGCCTGGGGTGCTTGTTACGAACAAGCGGGAGAGATGCCGGGCGAGCAGGCGCGGGGCCGGCCGCGTGGGCGGGCCGGGAAGCGATGGCGCCGCCGCGCGTTGGCCACCACGGCGGCGCCGGAAGTCATTCGCCTCGCGCCGGGATCACCCCCGGTGCCGATCTTTGGCGGCAGGGCCCATGTGGAGGCCCGCTGGCGCCCCCGTGGTGACGGCACCGCGATCGTCACGGTAACCATGGTGAACATGCAGGGAGAAGCCAAAAGCACGGGGCTCGATCCCGCGCTGGCACTGTTCCAGGTGGGCTTGCGCTGCTCCGCGGTCGACCAGGGCATCTTGCCATATCCCGAGGTGGGTACAGATCACGCTCCCGACTCGGAAGAAAATGAAGTAGCATTCCTGTACCGGCACTCGAAGCCGTATGCACGTGGGCACGGTGCAGCTGCCACCTGGGGCTCGGCGCAGGCCGATGGCGCCCCTTGGGTCGAAATCGACTTCATGCCATCGGTCGACGTGCCGGCTGCAACATTTGAGCTCGCAGATATCAGCGTCGACAATCGTTGCGTCGACATCGATTTCCTATCTTCCGCGCCCAGATCGGAGGTGCTCGGCGCCTTGTCAACCTTGCCTGCAGCGTACGACGACTGGATAGCGGGACACGAGGCCGCGACGGTGGAACCGCGCTTCGTCAAGGTGGCCGAGCGGTTCGTAGAGCGCGCGAAGGCATGGCGCGACCGCATGGAGCTGGGGCTGAAGTTGCTCGAAACGGACGACGACGCGTGGTACGCCTTCCACCTCGCCAACAAGGCGATGGGGATGCAAATGGTGATGGCAGCGGAAGCGCACGGTGGACCGTTCGAATTGGCCGCCGCGCGCCCGATGCCGCGGTTTATCCTCGCCGGTAAGCGCTGGCGGCCGTTCCAAGTGGCGTTCATGCTCGCCACGGTCGAATCGTGCTGGGACGAGGCTTCGGCGCATCGCCAGACCGTCGACGTCATCTGGTTTCCAACGGGCGGCGGCAAGACCGAGGCCTACCTCTTCGTCGCGGCGCTCGAGTTGGTGCGGCGCAGGCTGGTCCACGGCGAAGCGGACACGGCGACTGCCGTGATGAGCCGGTATACGCTGCGAATGCTGACCGCGCAGCAGTTCCAGCGGACGGCGGCGCTGGTCGTTGCGCTGGAGTTACTGCGCCGAGAGAACGCCGACCGGCTCGGGGCCCGGACCTTCTCGCTGGGCCTGTGGGTCGGTGGAGGATTGACCCCCAACAGGTTCCGCGACGCACACGAGCTGTTGGAAGAAAAGCTCGGCACAGCGCGCCCGGAAAACCCGTTCCAGCTACAGGCGTGCCCGTGCTGTGGCACCGCGATATTTCCGTCCAAGCCGACTGGCCGGCCGGGAAGCTGGCGGATGCACGAGTTCGGCATTGTCTCCACGCAGGGAAGCTTCCGCTTCTATTGCCCAAACAAGCGTTGCGCATTTCACGCGGTGCTACCGCTTAGCGTGGTCGACGAGGCGCTTTACGAGTCTCCGCCGTCGATCTTGCTGGGCACCCTCGATAAGTTCGCCCAGTTACCCTGGGATGCAAGGTCCCGCGTCTTCTTCGGCGGCACCGACGATCGCTCGCCGCCGCCATCCTTGGTCTTGCAGGACGAGCTGCACTTGATCTCGGGTCCACTCGGCTCGATCTCCGCACCCTACGAGGCGGCAATCGAGACCGTGTTGCGCCGGCGCGGCGGGATACCGAAGCGGATCGCGTCGACGGCAACGATCAGGAATGCCGAGGACCAGATCCGTGGCCTGTATGGCAGGCAGTGCGCGGTATTCCCGTCGCCTTGCGGTAGCTGGGACGACGCCTTCTTTTTTAGCACTGACCGGCAAAGGCCTGGCCGCAAATATGTCGGCGTCATGGGGCAAGGCTACACCAAGCCGGTGGTGGCGATGTCATGGGCGGCCGCGGCGCTGCTGCAAGCGCCCATGGAGGTGCCTATGGCGGAGCGCGACGTGGACGCGTACTGGACCGTCCTTGCCTACCACAACAGCCGGCGCGAACTTGGCCGTACCCTTACCGCGGCCAGGGACGAAGTGGCGACCCGTATCAAGGTAATCGCGTCGGACGGGGCGCCGATTCGCGAGTTACGCGAGCCGATGGAATTGAGTTCGCAGATGGTCAAGAGCATGTCCGAGGCACTCGACGCGCTCAATCGGCGCCATTCTGCGGCAAGACCGGCGGTCGACTTCGTGCCGTGCACTAGCATCGTCTCCGTGGGCGTGGACGTCGGGCGGCTGGGCGCGATGCTGGTCAATGGGCAACCCAAGCTGACCTCCGAGTACATCCAGGCCACCAGCCGCGTCGGCCGCGACAAGGTGCCCGGGCTGGTCATCACGCTGTTCTCGCCGTCTAAGCCCCGAGATCGGTCGCACTACGAGGATTTTCGCGGGTACCACGAGTCGATCTATCGCCACGTCGAACCCACCAGCGTCACGCCATACGCGCTTCCCGCCCGCGAACGCACCTTCCACGCCGCGCTGGTGGCGCTGGTGCGCCACGGGCTGCAGTGGGCCGACGCGGCTGACGCCGGGAAGGTCGATTTCGCCGACCCGGCCACCGTGTCGGCGGTCGCACAACTCGTCGAGTTGATGTGCATCGCCGACCCGGCCGAGGCGGTGGCGCTGCGCGAACTGGCGCAGGTGCGCATTGGCGAATGGAATGACCTCATCGAGGGGACCGCGGGCAACCTGCATTACGAGAGCCTGAGGGCACCGATGCAGTTCCGCGCGCTGCTGTACAAGTACGGCGGCTTGCAGGCCGGCGCCTTGTGGCCAACCATGAACTCGGTGCGAAACGTGGATTCTGAAACCATGATCGATATCGGCTAAGCAGGAGAATTAATTGGCAACGAAGCAGAAAAGTATCCGCACTTCACAGCTCATCACCCCTTTCGGCGTGGGCGCCGTTGTCGAAATCGGCGGCGAGTCCTTCGCCTGCAAGGACATCCGCTATTGGCCCACCGAGGCATGCTCGGAGTTGGCCGAAAACCATTTATCGAGGCTGCTTGGCCTGAAGATCCGCCAACCCCCCACCAAGGGCATGTCCAGCAATCCCAGCGCGGTCCCCTTTTGCCGTTTCCCGGCCTGGCTATTCTGCCCGACTTGCCGGTCATTGCACCGCTACACGTCGACCATGGAAAAGGCCAACGAGCACAGGTTGCCGACGTGTAGCGACCCCGCTTGCAAGAAGGCCGCGTTGGTGCCGATGCGCTTCGTCGTGGCGTGCGAGGAGGGGCACTTGCAAGATGTCGATTGGCACTGGTGGTGCCATCTCGACGCGCAGAAAGGCGAGACCGGCACGTGCGCGCGCGTCGGCAGCAAGATGCACTTCATGGTCTCCGGCGCTAGCGGTGGCGACTTCGACTCGATGTCGATCACGTGCGCCTGCGGCGCCTCGAAATCGTTCGTTGGGCTAACCGACCAGTCGCGGCATATCAAGTGCTGGGGCCACCAGCCGTGGGAGTTCGAAAAGGCCACGTGTACATCGACGACAGCCCGGGTCTACCCGCGCGGTGCTAGCAATATCTACTACCCGAGCGTGTTGTCGGCGCTCGACCTGATGTCGGCCGAGACCAAGGAGTCAGTCGGTCGCGCCGAGGGTTTGAAGACCTGGTACGAGACGAACGTGCTGGCGAAAAGTGCGCGGGTCGCCAACGGCCTGGGTGCGAGCAGGGATGCGCTACGCGGGATTTTCGAAACGGTCGTCGCGGAAGGCGCACGCCAGTTCGGCGTGCCCACCTCCGCTGCAGAATCGGCGTTCCTCGAGTGGTTGGATGGCACTACCGCGGCGCCGGTCGAAGGAGCGAGCGACCGGAGCCAGCACGGGATCCTCGCGGCGGAGTGGCCCATCCTCGCGCGCGCGGTCGCCACCAAGACGCGCAACTTGCAGGCCCGCCCCTACCCGACGAAGGCGGTTTGGCCAGCGCGATTTTCCACTGTCTTTGAGCAGGTCACGCTGGTCGATCGCCTGCGCGAGGTGCGCGTGCTAACCGGCTTCGCCCGGGTCAAGACCGAGCGGGTGCTTCCCGCGGACATCGAAGGAACCTCCAGCTGGCTCCCTGGCATCGAGAGCTTTGGCGAGGGAATCTTCATCAAGATCAACCGGGCTTACCTAGAGCAGTGGGAACAAGCGGTGCAGGGTGCGTTCGCGGCGCGCTCGGCCGAATTGGAAGCCATCTGCGAGCGGTGGGGCCGGCAGCCAGCGGACGTGTATTCTTCGGCACGCTTCATCGCGCTCCACACGTTCGCCCACGGCCTAGTGCGGAGGTTGTCGTTTGACGCCGGCTATTCGTCGTCGTCGCTGCGCGAGCGGATCTATTGCGGTGCGCGCGGCGACGGCATGGCGGGGATACTGCTCTATACGTCAGACAGCGACTCGGAGGGCGCGCTCGGCGGCCTTGTCCGGCAAGGCGAGCCTGCTCGGCTCATCGGCACCATGGAAAGGACCATCGCCGACCTGTCCTGGTGTTCCGGCGATCCGGTGTGTAGCGAGATGGCGCGGCAGGGCGTCGATGGCATGAACGCTGCCGCGTGCCACGCGTGCACGCTGGTGTCGGAGACGAGCTGCGTGTACAACAATAGCTTGCTTGACCGGCGCCTACTTCTCGGCGAGCCTCGCTCCGGAATTCCCGCCTTCCTGGGCGGGCTCGTGGTCGCGGCGCGCTAGCAGATGCGGATTCCCAAGATTACCGAGCTAGATCGCGAGCAGGAGTCGATCTACGAAGGCGCACCGCGCGAGGGGACCATCTTGATCATCGGCCCGCCGGGCACTGGCAAGACGGTCATCGCGTTTCACCGCGCGGATTACCTGGCTAAGCTCGGCCAGGCCCCACGCGTGCTCATGTACAACAAGGTGCTGCGGCAGTTTGCGTCGGAACGGGGCGACCTCGCCGGCAGCCTCACCGTGCAAACTGTCCATCAATGGATCGCGGCGTGGTGGCGCTCAAGCATGGGCAAGGCAGCGGTGCCGCACGTCGGCAGCGACACGTGGCACCACGACTGGCCGGCAATCGAGGCAACGCTGGTGCCGAAGATCCTCAAGGAAGGCAGTCTCAATAGGTCGAGCTGGGGGCACTTGTTGATCGACGAGGGCCAAGACTTGCCGCCCCAGATGTACGCCGCGCTCAACGTGCTGATGCACATGTTAAACGCGGTGGGCGCGGCGCTGCCCGCCGCGATCACGGTGCTGGCCGATGACAACCAGCGGCTGCAGCCGGGGCAGAACTCGACTGTCGAGGACATTCGGCAGGCGCTGGGACTGCACGAAGCCGACAAGAACGTGTTCTTCCTCCGGCGGAATTACCGCAATACGTTCGAAATTGCCAGCTTTGCGGCGAAGTTTTACGTGGGACTGTCGAGCGGTATCCCGGAGCTACCGGAGGGTAAGCGCGGTGCGTTGCCGACGGTGTTTCTCGGCCAAGCCGCGACCGAGGACCTCAACTTGAGCCTGTTCGCCGCGCGGATCGCCAACTTCGCGAAGGCGCGCGGCCAAGAGATCGGGGTCTTCGTGCCGAACAATAAGTTGCGCAAGAAGATGCTAAATCGAATAGTAGCCAGGGTGGGCGATTCGATCAAGGTCCAGACGTACGCCGCCAACGATGACGACGCGCGCGCGGAGGATCTCAAGTTCGACCAGGATGGCTACATCACGGTCTTGAACTATGCCAGCGCCAAGGGACTCGAGTTCGAGACCGTTTTCATCATTGACCCGATGGGATGTAGCAATGGGAAAGGTGCGTCGGTAGAGCTGCAGATGGCGCTCTACGTGTTGTGTTCGCGGGGGCGATCCGGCTTGACGGTGATGGTCGTCGATGAACCCGCGAACACGACATTCTTCAATTGGATTGGACCCGCCGAGGGATCGTACAAAATGGAAAGACTATCATGAGTGTCGTCGCTGAAAGTATCGGGTCGAAGCGTAGCCGCGCGCCCGCCAAGGGCAAGCGGTTGCCTCAGGCCTACGTTGCACTGCACAGTACCCAGTTGTCGCGCTGCCTCGCCAACGGGCTGTTGTTCGTGCCGGGCGGGGCGCCGCTTGCGCCCATCGCGGCACCGGTGCCGGCAGCAGTGCTCGAAGAGGCGAGGCAAGGCCTGGGCTACGGCAGTGTTGTACTCGTAGAATTCGCCCCGCGCCCCGCTGGCCTCGACCATGACCAAGGCGGCACCGAAAGTGCCGTTGCGCAGTATCGAGAAGCGCCGCTGGCGTGGGTACCCCGGGCGGTATTTCGCTCCCGGGCTGAAATGGACGAGTTTCTTGCGCGCGCCAGCAGTTACGACGACGTGCCGATCGACGCGCTGGAGTATGGAATCGACGCGTCGCTGTTTGGAACTGGCGGCCTACTGGACACGCTGGCCACGCCACGTGGTGCCGCGCAAGAAGATGTCGCCGCGGCGCGCACCGGCGCGGAGATCGGTAGGATCGCGGGGGCGATTGCAGCCGTGCTCGCCGGCGCTAGGTGGGGTGGCGTCACCGCGAAGCAGGTCGACGACCTGCATGCCGCATTCACCGCGGCCCCGATCGACGGCAGCCCAATGTCGCTGATCGAGGCGCTCGCCACGGCCATCGACGGGCACCCTGGTTCCCAGCATGGCATCGCGCTCACCGCTGTCGCGGCGACGATACTGTCGGGCCCCGGCGCTGCCAGCGGGTTCGACGTTGACGCCTTCCTCGCCGAGCTATGCCGCCAAGCGTTGCTAGGCGGGATCGATGCCGAGGTGGTAGCCAAGTTCGAGACGCGCGCCGGGGCCGTGCTATCGGGGGCGACGGAGTTGCGCGACAACGCCTTCGCCGATGCGGAGGGCAAGGTACCCTTGCGAGCCCTCCTGTTGTTCATGCTGAACCCGGAAATCGAGGCACTTCGAAAGATCCGGGCGCGGATGGCCGATATTGGCCAAGGCGTGTTCTTGTTGGCGTGCGCTCTCGCGGGATGCCACGGGGGCATCGCGCGCTGCAACGTGTCGACCAAGGCACCCGGGCGCGCAGTGTTCCTGGGGACGACGATGCTTGCTTGGCGAATCCACGCGCGACAACCCGTGGCGCTTGCAATGGACGCAGGTTGGACGCCAGCTGGCACTTACGAGAGCGCCCTTGGCGTCGCGGGCTTCCGCTTGGCTACGTCCGCCTTGCCTGCGCCGGCAACCTTGATTTTGTTGAAATCGGCGCTAGCAGGCATGGGCATCGACTCGGCATTTGAAACAGCGAGTGGCGCGTTGGCGTGGCACGATGACGCGGGCAAGGGACGGAATTTCTTTGCCTACGCGAGCAAGAGCCCATCGCTGCCGAGTGTTGATGCCGTCGATATCTGCATCCACTTCGACCAGAAAGCATTGGCAAGGGGAGCTGCGCGCGCATGGACGGAGGCCAGCACGGCGACGCGAGAGAGCGGCGTGTTCGCGCGCCAGTCGGCCCGGGGCAAGCTCAAGGGCGTAGAGCTGCGCGTCGCCTGCCTTGCCGCCGCGATCAGCCCGATGCTCATCCGTTCTGCCGCCGAGGTACTGCTTCGCCAGGCCGAGGTGATGCAGACGAACTCGTCGAGCGCCTGATTCGTACCGGTAACAGCGCCCCCTTTAGCGGGGCGCAGTGCTGCGTTCGCCCGAGCGCGCTGCACCTATTCCGCGGCCTCGCGCAAACCGGGGTAGGGATTGCACCTGTCCGCCGGTCGCGCTTTCACCTCGACGCGGCGAAGGGTCGCGACGGTGCGCGCGCCGTTGTACGCATGGGGCTCCCCCGCGGAGCTACGAATCTAGGTGGACTGTAACAGCTGAATCGGTAGTGATGCGTCTGCTTGGTTCGAAGTACTTCCACTTCACCGGTTTCGGCGCTTCGTTGTACTTGCGAATGTAGCGCATGAGTTTTTTCTTAAGATCTGCGACGGATGTGAAGACGCCGCGCGCGATGACGTCCCGCTCGATTTTTGCGAACCAGAGTTCAACCTGATTTAACCAGGACGAGTATGTCGGAGTGAAATGCATATGGACGTTCGGATGTTGTTCAAGGAACGTGGCGACAAGCTTGGTCTTATGCGCAGAAAGATTGTCCGCAATGACGTGAATCTCTTTGCGCCTGGGCTGGTTGGCGACGATGTCGGTGAGGAAGGCTACGAATTCCGCCGATGTGTGGCTGCTAGCCGTCTTGCCGATCACCTCGCCGGTCTTGGTGTTGAATG
>JAQGNS010000150.1 GCA_028291705.1 Nevskia sp. | reverse complement strand
TTTCGCCGAGGTGTCCGATCATCTGACCGAGCTGGTGGATTCGGAGCAGATCGACGACGTCATCACCATGATCCAGGGCATGGGCATCCCGGTCCATGACGAGGCCCCGGACGACGAAACCCAGCTGTTCAGCGAGCCCACGGTAGCCGCCGCCGAGGACGATGAGGAGGCCGCCGAAGAAGCCGCCGCCGCCCTGGCTTCCGCCGATTCCGAGTTCGGCCGCACCACCGACCCGGTGCGCATGTACATGCGCGAGATGGGCAGCGTGGAGCTGCTCGACCGCGAGGGCGAAATCCGCATCGCCAAGCGCATCGAGGAGGGCCTCAACGAAGCCCTCTACGCCATGGCGATCTACCCGGAAACGGTCGCCATCCTGCTGGAAGCCTACGACGCGGCCAAGGAGGGCAAGAAGCGCCTGGCTGAAGTCGTAGTCGGCTTCTTCGACCCGAACGCGCCCGCGGCCACCGCCGAAGAAGTGCCGCCGGAGGTCGAGGTCGAGGAGGAAGTCGAGGAAGACGAGAAGGAAAAAGAGGACGGTGACGAGGAAGAGACCGTCGAGACCGGCCCGGATCCGGTCGAGGCCGCCAAGAATTTCGAGGAGCTGCAAAGTTTGTACGACCAGGCCTGGGACTCTTTGCTGCGCCTGGGCAGTTCCAGCAAGAAGACCCAGCAACGCCGCGAAGCGGTGGCCGACCTGATCATGACCTTCCGCCTGTCGCCGAAGATCGTGGAGGAAGTGACCCTCAACCTGCGCAGCAAGCTGGAGCAGATCCGCTCGCTGGAGCGCGCCGTGATGCGCGTGGCGGTGACCGACGCCGGCATGAGCCGCGAGGAATTCCTGGCCAAGTTCCGCGAGGAAGGCCCGACCAGCGCCGCCTGGGTGGAGAAGGCGGTGCGCGCCAAGCGCAAGTACTCGGCGACCCTGGCCTCGCGCAAGGGCGACATCGAGGAGCTGGTGGCGCAGCTCAAGCAGATCGAGGGCGACAACCTGCTGTCGATCGACGAGATCAAGGACATCTACCGGCGCATGACGCTGGGCGAGGCCAAGGCGCGCCGCGCCAAGAAGGAAATGGTCGAGGCCAACCTGCGCCTGGTGATCTCCATCGCCAAGAAATACACCAACCGCGGCCTGCAGTTCCTCGACCTGATCCAGGAAGGCAACATCGGCCTGATGAAGGCGGTGGA
Organism: Nevskia sp.; assembly: GCA_028291705.1. Taxonomy (GTDB): domain Bacteria; phylum Pseudomonadota; class Gammaproteobacteria; order Nevskiales; family Nevskiaceae; genus Nevskia. The sequence continues at coordinate 2,507 of JAQGNS010000150.1, read as the reverse complement.
CAAGTTCGAGTACCGCCGCGGTTACAAATTTTCAACCTACGCCACGTGGTGGATCCGCCAGGCCATCACCCGCTCGATCGCCGACCAGGCGCGCACCATCCGCATCCCGGTTCACATGATCGAGACCATCAACAAGCTCAACCGCATCAGCCGCCAGATGCTGCAGGAGATGGGGCGCGAGGCAACGCCGGAAGAGCTGGCGGTGAAGATGGAGATGCCCGAGGACAAGGTGCGCAAGGTCCTCAAGATCGCCAAGGAACCGATCTCGATGGAGACGCCGATCGGCGACGACGAGGATTCCCACCTCGGCGATTTCATCGAGGACGGCCTGGCCGTGTCGCCGCTGGAGTCGGCCACTTCGCAGTCGCTCGCCGAAGCCACGCACCAGATCCTGGCCAGCCTGACGCCGCGCGAGGCCAAGGTATTGCGCATGCGCTTTGGTATCGACATGAATACCGATCACACGCTGGAAGAGGTCGGCAAGCAGTTCGATGTGACGCGTGAGCGTATCCGGCAGATCGAGGCGAAGGCCTTGCGCAAGCTGCGGCATCCGAGCCGGGCGAATTATTTGCGGTCGTTTCTGGACGAGTAGGGCCGGATTCCCGCGCCACAAAAAAAGCCCCGCATCGCGGGGCTTTTTATTTACATCAGAAGATTACTTCTTGCCGCCGACCGGGCCATCGATATCCGGCACGTAGTCCTTCGCCGGCTGCGACGAGAACCACGCGGCGAGCTGCTTGATGTCCGCATCGCTGAGGCCGGTGACCTGGCCGCTCATGATCGGGTTCTTGCGTTCGCCGCTCTTGTAGGCGTGCAGGGCGTGCTCGATGTAGTTGGCCTGCTGGCCGGCCAGGTTGGGGTACATCGGCTGGGTGGCGACGCCGTTCTCGCCGTGGCAGGCGGCGCAGACGATCACTTTGTCGGGCTTGGCCGGGGCTTCGGCGTGGGCCGAGGCGACGACGGCAAGGCTCAGGGCGGCCAGGACAATCTTGTTCATGCTCATCCTCAGTCCTTCTTTTCCGGCGCCGTCGACAGGTAGGCGGCGATATCGGCGATGTCCTGGTCGGACAGCGATGCGGCCTGGGCGTGCATGGTCTGGTGACTGCGCTCGCCGCTCTTGTATTCCTTCAGTGCGCTGGCGATGTACTCGGCGTTCTGGCCGCCGAGCTTGGGCACGCGGTAGGCCGGGTAGGCGTTGTTGTAGTTCGGGATGCCGTGGCAGCCGACGCAGGTATAGAACTTCTGCCGGCCAGCCGCCGGGTCACCATCCGCCTGCGCGACCGTAGCGCACATCAAGGTGGCGGTGAGGGCGAGCATGCCCCATCGCACTGCTTTCATCGTGGAGTCTCCAATGGCAAAGCTGCGCGGCCCGGCCGCGAAGTCGCAATATGCTCGTGGAAACGAGGCTTGCAGTCAATCGGCAGTCGGGTAAAAGCCCGCAACGAGGCGCTTTGCACGCCGGGTGGGGGCTCGCCAGTGTGTCACCGGCGCCACAGCGGGCTTCGGTTATAGTGCGCGCGAGCCCGCCTACAGCCTTCGTCATGCTTCGACTGTCGCTCCCCGGCCCCTGGGTCCGGAACTCCATCAACCCGCCGGAGGCCGCTTGAAAAACGGCATCGTGCCGCGCCTGCGGCGTGCCTCCGCAACGCGCTCCCGGGCCGAGCCCGGCGGCGAGGTGGCGGCGGTCGACCTGGGCTCCAACAGCTTCCACATGATGGTGGCGCGCGAAAGCGGCGGCCAGCTGCAGGTGATCGACCGCCTGCGCGATGCGGTGCGCCTGGGCGCCGGCCTGGACGCGAAGAACCGGCTCACCCCGGAGGCGCAGGCGCGCGCGCTGGACTGCCTGTCGCGCTTCGGCCAGCGCCTGCAAGGCATCGTGCCGCAGCGGGTGCGCGTGGTCGGCACCAATACCCTGCGCCGGATGCATGACGGCGCGGCTTTCACCGCCGCGGCGGAGCGGGCGCTGGGCCACGAGATCGAGATCATTTCCGGCGTCGAGGAAGCGCGCCTGGTCTACAGCGGCGTCACCCACGGCATGGGCGAGCCGCGGCCGCGCCGCCTGGTGGTGGATATCGGCGGCGGCAGCACCGAGCTGATCGTCGGCCGCCTGGGCGAGCCCCGGCTGATGGAGAGCATGGCGCTGGGCTGCGTTACCCATACCCAGCGCTTCTTCGGCGACGGCGAGGTGACGCGGGCGCGCATGCGCGAGGCGCGGCTGGCGGCGCGGGTGGAACTGGAATTCGTCGAGCGGCGCTATCGTGCCGCCGGCTGGGATGTGGCCATCGGCGCCAGCGGCACGGTGCGCGGCGCCTGGCGCGTGATGCTGGGGCAGGGCTGGACCGACGAACTGATCACCCGCGAGGCCCTGGACAAGACCCTGGACCTGGCAGTACGCGCCGGCCGCGTCGACCGCTTCGACTTCCCCGGGCTGCGCGAGGACCGCCGGCCGGTGTTCGCCGGCGGCATCGCGGTGCTGGCCGGGGTGTTCGACAGCCTTGGCCTGAAGA
>JAQGNS010000128.1 GCA_028291705.1 Nevskia sp. | reverse complement strand
TGCTCCCTTATTTCTGGTCGGCAGCGAGACTGGCTGGCTGCTCTTTGAATCCACCGAATCCGTCCGGAACGATTTCGTCCAGGGAAATCTCGCTTTCGCTGATCCTGGTGATCTTGCCGAAGTTCTGTCCCATGTAGTTGCCGACGGTGACCCGGTGGATCACCCCGTCCGGCGCCCTGACCATGGCATAAGCAATCTTGTTGTAGTCGATCCGGCCGACCATCTTCAGCGCGTCCAGGGGAAACTCCTCCAGCGGCTCGCGGTTGCGGCTCATATCCGGATGCACGCCCTCGCCGTTGCGCGCGCTCTCCGGCACGCTCGGCGTGAACGGCTCACGGCGATCGCCGGCGACGTAGGCGAAGGCTTCGTACTGCTTGATCTGCGGAATCGGATCGATCTTGGTGCTCTTGCGCGCCTTCACCTGCGCGATGTACTGCTGCAGCTCGTCCATGTCGCTGGAGCAGGCGCCGAGCAGCGTCACCGCGACCAGCAGCAGCCCGCAATGGAGCTTGCGCGCACTCATTTGCCACCCCCGGCCGGGGCTGGCGCGCCAGCATCCTGGTAGCGGTAGGTCTTGGCCAGGGCGCTCAAGCGCAGCGTCCCCTTCTTTTCCGCCGGCTTGATGTCGATTTCGTCGATGACGACGATGCGCGGCAATGCGGCGACGCCGCTGACGAACTGCCCCATCTCATGGTAACCGCCGGTAACCGTGATGCGGTTCGGCATTTCCACGTAAAAGTCCTTGGTGACCTCGCTCTGCGGCTGGAACAACTCTTCCTGCAGGTTGCTGGCGATCCGGGTCTGCGAAATATCGTTGAGCAGGTTGGCCACCTCGGCCTTGCTCGGCAACTGGCGCAGCATGTCGCCGAAGGAATGCTGCATTTCCTCCAGCTGCGCCTTGTAGGCGTCGAGCGCCGCGACTTTCTGCTGCTTGTTCTCGAACTCCTGACGCAGGCTGACTTCCTTTTGCTGTTCCTGGCCGAGTTGTTCGTATTCCGGCTGTACCAGGAAGTAGCCACCGAAGCCGATGATCAGCAGCGCCAGCAGCACGCAGGCGGAGATGTGCACCCAGCGCGGCCAGGCGCCGGGATTCTGCATGTCCAGCGTTTGCAGCTGTTCCAGAATTTCGCGCGGGCTCATTTCCTGGGCGCTCCCGCGGCGGGCTGGGAAGTGTCCGTCGCCTTGGTGAGGTTGGTGACCTTGAGCTGGAACTCGCTGCTGCGCAGGCGGTTCTTGTCGCTGGTATGGATCACCACCAGCTTGGGGTCCTTGAACCAGGGCGATGAATCGAGATTCTTCATATAGGCGGAAATGCGGCCGTTCGATTCGGCGACCCCGTCCAGAGTGACGTCCGCGCCAGTTTGTTTGACGCTGGTGAGATAGACGCCGTCGGGGAGCGTATTGACGATCTCGTCGAAGAAATGCACCGTGGCGGAACGGCTCTGCTGCAGCTGTTCGATCACCCGCATGCGCGCCAGCAGGTTGGCCTTGACCTTTTGAAGCTCCTGGATTTCCTTGATCTGCTTGTCCAGTGCGACGATTTCGGTCTGCAGCAGCTTATTGCGGGACTGCTGGTGCGAAACGGCCGCATCCATGGCGAAGTAGGCGATGCCGACCAGCGCGGCGCTGGCCAGGAAGGTGATGCCGATGAGCAGCATGAACTGCTGCTTGCGGCGCTGGCGCCGCTCGGCGCGCCAGTCGAGCAGGTTGATTTTTGTCATGGGCTGCCTTCCTTAGCCGGCCACATCGAAGGCGCGATAGGCCAGGCCCGCCGCGATCAGCAGCGAAGCCTCGTCCTGCGCCAGTTGCGCCGGCTTGGCACGGGCCGCCACCGACATCTGCGCGAACGGGCGCGCCACCACGGTCGGGATCTGCAGGCGCTCCTGGATAGCGGCATCGACGCCCGCGATCTGCGCGCAGCCGCCGGCCAGGATCACCTGGTCGATGGCGCTGTGCTGCGACGAGGCGGAGAAGAAGAACTGCAGCGAACGATCGATCTGCTGCGCCATGTCGGCGATGAAGTGCGCCAGCACTTCGCTCTGGTAGTTTTCCGGCAGGGTGCCGAGCCGCTTGCCCTTGGACGCTTCTTCCAGCGACATGCCGTAGAAGCGCATGATGTCCTCGGTCAGCTGGCGGCCGCCGAAAGCCTGGTCGCGCGTATAGGCGGTCTGCAGGTCATGCAGCACCATCAGCGAGGTGGTCGACGCGCCCATGTCGATGACGGCGATGGTCTTGCCCTTGCCGCCCTCGGGCATCTGGTGGCGCATGAACTGGCAGGCGTTTTCCAGGGCGTAGGCTTCGATGTCGACCACCACCGGCTTGAGGCCGGCGATTTCCAGCGCGGCCATGCGCTGCTCCACCTGTTCCTTGCGGCAGGCGGCGAGCAACACGTCGACGGAAGTCTTGTCCTTGGCCGAAGGGCCCAGGATCTGGAAGTCGAGGTTGACCTCCTCGATCGGGTACGGGATGTACTGGTCGGCCTCGGCCTTGATCTGCTCTTCCATGTCCTGCTCGGTGAGCGAGGCCGGCATGAAAATCAGCTTGGTGATGACGGAGGAGCCGGCCACCGCCACGGCGGCGTTCTTGGTGCGGGTACCGGCGCGGTTCACCGCGCGCGCGACAGCCTCCCCGACCACCCGGGGATCCATGACCTGCTTGTCGTTGACGACGTTGCCCGGCAGCGGTTCGACCGCGTAGGCCTCGACGTTGTAGCGATCACCACGTTTGCTCAGTTCCAGCAACTTGACCGCGCTGGAACTGATGTCCAGGCCGATCAAATCACCACTGCCGCTCCCGAACAGCGACTCCATGAAGGACATAACGCCCTCGCACCCCAGATACCGAGCCCCCAACAGGCCCCCCGCAGGTCACCAATTCCTTTAATGACTCTGCCCCGATTCCACCTTAATATAACGGATGTATTCTGCTACGCAACTATAAGTTACTTCTCCAAGTGCCTGAAAGCAGTCCCAAACCAGGCAACGAGCATAGGCCGGCAAGGCCACCCGAGGGTCTGGTTTGAATCTATACCTGCGTGTTGTACTGATCGCTGCCGCCGTCCTTGCGACCGGCATTTTGTGCGCGGTCCTGGGCTTTTTCGGCGTGCGCGCTTATTACGAGCCGCGGCTGCCTTCGGTCGACAGCCTGCATGAGCTGAAGCTGGGCATCCCCTTGCGCGTCTACAGCCAGGACGGCGCCCTGATCGGCGAATTCGGCGCCGAGCGCCGCGACCCGCTGCGCTACGAACAGATCCCCCCGCGCCTGGTGCAGGCTTTCCTGGCGGCTGAAGACGACCGCTTCTTCGAGCATCCCGGCGTCGACCTGCAGGGCCTGCTCCGCGCCGGCGTGGTACTCATCACCACCGGCGAAAAACGCCAGGGCGGCAGCACCATCACGATGCAGCTCGCGCGCAACGTGTTCCTCAGCCCGGAACGCAGCTTCACCCGGAAAATCAAGGAGATCCTTCTCGCGCTGAAGATCGAGCGGGAGCTCAGCAAGCAGCAGATCCTGGAGTTGTACCTGAACCGCATTTTCCTCGGCAACCGCGCCTACGGCGTCGGCGCCGCGGCCCAGGTGTATTTCGGCAAGGACGCAGCCCAGCTCTCGCTGGGCGAAATGGCCACCCTCGCCGGCCTGCCCAAGGCGCCCTCGCGCGACAACCCGATCGCCGACCCGCGGCGCGCCCAGGAACGGCGCGATTACGTGCTGCGCCGCATGCACGAGCTGCACTTCGTCGACGACAACAACTACAAGCTGGCCGTGGCCGAACCGATCACCGCCCACGAGCATGTCGCCAGCGTGCAGCTGGAGGCGAGCTATGTCGCCGAAATGGCCCGCGCCGAAATGGTCGCCAAGTACGGCGAGGCCGCCTACAGCGACGGCTATTCGGTCATCACCACCATCGATTCGACCCGACAGAAGGCGGCAAATGCCTCCCTGCGCGGCGGCATCTTCGCCTACGAGGAGCGCCACGGTTACCGCGGCGCGGAAGCGAAGCTGCCGCCCGCCGCCCTGGCCGCGCTCGACAGCGACCCCAATGGCGAGATGATCCAGGCGCAGCTCGAGGCGCGCCCCCAGGCCGTGTCGATGATCGCCGGCGTGGTGCTGCAGTTCTCGCCGGAGCTGCTGCGGGTGCAGACCGAAAGCGGCGTGGTGGATCTGCCCAAGGCGGGCTTCGACTGGGCCAAATTGTCCGACAAGAAACCGCTGAACCGCGGCGACATCGTGCGGCTGGCCCGCGTCGGCGGTGCCTGGCGCCTGGCGCAGTTGCCCAAGGTGGAGGGCGCGCTGATCGCCCTCAACCCCACGGATGGCGCGGTGCAGGCGCTGACCGGCGGCTACGATTTCTTCCTCGGCGCCTACAACCGCGTCACCCAGGCCAAGCGCCAGCCCGGCAGCGGCTTCAAGCCCTTCCTTTATAGCGCCGCGCTGGCCAAGGGCTACACCCCGGCCTCGGTGTTCCTCGACGCCCCGGTGGTCTACGTCAACGCCAATCCGGACGACGACTGGCGTCCCGGCAATTACGAGGGCAAGTTCAACGGCCCGATGCGGCTGCGCGAGGCCCTGGCCGAATCGCGCAACCTGGTCTCGATCCGCGTGCTGCAGGCGGTCGGGCTCGACTACGCCATCGACTACGCCGCCAAGTTCGGCCTGCCCAAGGACCGGCTGCCGAAGGACCTGACCCTGGCCCTGGGCAGCGGCGCGCTGACCCCGTGGGAAATGGCGCGCGGCTATGCGGTCTTCGCCAACGGCGGCTTCCTGGTCGACCCTTATTTCATCCAGTCGATCCACACCGCCGACGGCAAGGAAATCTTCCATGCCCAGCCGAAGCAGGCCTGCCCGGCCTGCGACGTTCCGGCAGCCGATCCCGCACCCGTCGACGGCAAGGCCGGGCCGGCTGCGGCGCCCGCCGCCGCCCCGCTTCCCGAAATCGCCGCGGCCGACCGCGCGCCCCGGGTGATCGACGCCGACGTCGACTACCTCATCACCAGCATGATGCACGAGGTGGTGACCCGCGGCACCGGCGCGGCGGTGCGCGCGCTGGGTCGCGATGACCTGGCCGGCAAGACCGGCACCACCAACGACTTCACCGACGCCTGGTTCAACGGCTTCAACCCGGCCCTGGTCACCGTCGCCTGGATCGGCTACGACCAGCCCACCACCCTGGGCCACGGCGAGGTCGGCGCCAAGGCCGCCCTGCCGGTGTGGATGGACTTCATGAAGGTCGCCCTCAAGGGCGTGCCGCAGCAGACACTGCCGCGTCCGCCGGGCGTGGTGCAGGTGCCGATCAACCCGGCCAACGGCAAGCTGCTCCCCGCCGATGCACCGGGCGCCATCTTCGAAGTGGTGCAGGCCGACCACGTGCCGCCGGCGGACGACGGCAAGAGCGCCCTGGGCGACCAGCCGGCGGGTTCGGAGATCTACTGATGGCGCAGCACCGGTCCGGCGCGGACCGCGGCGGCGCCGGCGCGGCTTCCAGCCCGATCGTGCAGGAAGCCGCGCGCATCCTGTGCGAGGAGGCCGTGATCGACTACCGCACCGCCAAGCTCAAGGCGGCGCAGCGCCTGGGGCTGGGCGGCAACACGCCGCTGCCGGACAACGCCAGCATCCAGGCCGCCGTGATCGACTACCAGCGCCTGTTTGGCGGCCGCGAATACGCCGAGCGCCTGCGCCAGTTGCGCGTCACCGCCGTGCAGGCGATGCGCCTGCTGATCGAGTTCCAGCCGCGCCTGAGCGGCGCCGCCGTCAGCGGCGCCATCACCGCCGCGCACCGCGTGCAGCTGCATGTCTTCGCCGACAAGGCGGAAGCCCTCGACCTGTTCTTCGAGGATCGCCAGATCCCCTACCGCCAGGATGACCGGGTCTACCGCTATCCCAACGGCAACGAGGAAAACGTACCCCTGCTGCGCTTCGAAGCGGGAGAGGTCGGCGTGGATATCGCCATGTTCGGCGAGGACGACCTGCGGCGAGCGCCGCTGTCGCCGAGCGATGGCCTGCCGGCGAAACGCCTGACCCTGTCCGAGGCGGAAGCCCTGGCGAAAACCGAAGTGGACGCGATCCTGGGAACGGACACGGCCTGAATCGGCTTCGCAGCGCAGCCCCGCAGCTGCAAACCCGGAAGCGGCTCGTCCCTCTCGCTAAATAAGGAGAGGAGGCAAATCCCCTCAGCTGCGCTTCACCGCCAGCGACGCAAACGCCTGGCAGGTCGGCATCAGGGAGATCGTATTGATGTTGACGTGCCCTGGCCGACTCACGACCCAGTGCACGGTATCGGCGATATCCTCCGGGGTGAGCGGGCTGGTTCCGGCATAGACCGCCTTGGCCTTCGCCGCGTCGCCGCCGAAGCGCACCAGCGAAAATTCGCTCTCCGACAGGCCCGGCTCGATCTCGCTGACCCGCACCCCGGTGCCGATCAGGTCGGCCTTGAGGTTGAGGCTGAACTGGCGCACGAAGGCCTTGGTGCCGCCGTAGACGTTGCCGCCCGGGTAGGGCCATTCGCCGGCGGTGGAGCCGAGGTTGACGACATGGCCGCGGTTGCGCGCCACCATGCCGGGCAGCAGGGCGCGGGTGCAGTACATCAGGCCCTTGATATTGGTATCGACCATCAGCTCCCAGTCCGCCAGGTCCGCCTTGTGCCCGGGCTCCAGACCCAGCGCCAGCCCGGCGTTGTTGACCAGCACGTCGATCTCGGCGAATTCGGCCGGCAGCGCCGCCGCCACGCGCGCAACCGCGGCGGCATCGCACACGTCCAGTTCCAATGGCAGCAGACCCGGCCCGAGCTCATCCCGCAGCGCCTGCAGGCGCTCGAAGCGGCGGGCGGTGGCGACAACCTTGGCGCCATCGGCGATGAAGCGGCGCGCGATGGCGGCGCCGAAGCCGGCGGAAGCGCCGGTAACGAAAACGATCATGGACGGATTCCCGGTGGTGAAAAGGGCGCGGAAACGAAAAAGCCTGCGCCGATTTTAACGGCGCAGGCTTCAGACCACCGAATCCGGCTTTTTACGCCGTCGCGGCCCGCACCGGCGCCGGCATGGCCAGCCCGTGCGACACCATCTTCATCACGTCGTCGATCACCTGGCGCTCCGGCAGCTTGCCCTGCCACAGGCACCAGTGCATGCCGAGGAAGTGGCCGATGCCCATCAGCGCCCAGGCGCGCGCTTCGGCGTCACCGGGGCCGATCTCGCCGCGCCGCACCGCCTCGCTCAGGCCCTCGCTGTACCCCTTGGCCAGGCGCTCGTAGTACTCGCGGAACACCGCCTCGTCGACGAACTGCGCCTCCTGCACGATGCGGTACAGGCCGGGATGCTTCTGGGTGAATTCCAGGAAGCCCTGCAGGCTGTAGCGCTCGGCTTCGAGCCGGTCGGCGGCGTCGCCGGTGGCGAGCAGCATCTGCTTGCGCAGCTTGCGGCCGATGTCGCGCACCAGCGTGACGAAAATCTCTTCCTTGCTGTGGAAGTACAGGTAGAACGTCCCCTGGCCGACGCCGGCCCGGGTAGTGATGGAACTCACCGAGGCAGCGTGGAATCCCTTGCCGCCGAATTCCTCTTCGGCAGCGCTGAGCAGCTTGCGCCGGGTCGCTTCACCACGAGCGGTGACCGGCACCAGCTCTTTGAGTATCTGGGCCTTCGGCATCATGGCCGCGCAAACTCCATTGATTCACAGAAGACCGGAGCTTAAATCATGGATCGCCGAAATTGGCAGCGATTTCCGGCACATGAAGCGGGCGCGGACGGGTTTTCCGATGCACGGTGGTTCCCGGCAGAATATCGGTCAATGCCGGTTGGCAGTCGAGCCAGTTGTCACGACCGGAGCGGCGGCAATCGCTCACCTGGCTCCGCCAGGCACCGTACTCCAGCGTACGCAGGAACCCCTAGGAAACCGACCGCAGCCGCCGCGCATCCTTCGCCGCGGGGCCGGTACGGCGCAGGCCGTTGTCCTTGAGCCAGGCCAGGCAATCCTCGAAAGCCCGCGAGATGCGCGTCTGCATGCGGATGCGCTCCAGCTTGGGCCAGGTGGCCCGCTCGCCGTCGCGGATATAACGCTGCAGATCCTCCGCCGTCAGGTTGGCGAACATGCGCATCAGCTGCGCCGGGCTCTGCTGCGGGAAGATGCTGACGTCGCCGCTGTAGCGCTGCTGCAGGATGTCGTTGAGCGCGTCGACGATGCGGCCGCCGGCGAAGCTGTGGCTGTACTCGCGCGCCACTTTCAGCGCATCGCGGCCGGTGACGGTGGCGATTTCGCGGGCGAAGCCGAACAGGCCGCGCTTGCGCGGCTCCAGCTCGCGCATGAACGGCACCACGTGCGGATTGGTCTGGCTGACGATGTAGTGGTTGACGTTGTGCAGGCGCGCCAGCCGCAGCATCGGCAGGTCGTTGGCGATGGAACCGTCAACCCAGCGCTTGCTGCGCATGTAGGGCACGGTCTCGCCGCTGTAGTCCAGCGCTTCCAGCATCACCGGCGGGAATACGCCCGGCACGGCGCAGGACGCCATCACCGCGCTGCGCACCACCACGTTGGGCGCGGTCAGGTAATTGAGCAGGCGCGGCTGCTGGTTGGCCTCCGCCGGGGACACGGTGACACCGAGGATGCGGCGGGTGCGCTCGAACGATTCGAGGAAGCTGCCGGGGTGGATGTTGCGGGTCAGGCAATCCTGCAGCTGCGCCGGGTCCATCAACGACTTCTGTTTCAGCACCTGGCGCAGGCTGACGCTCTGGAACGCCTGCACGTTGAGATTCCTCGAGTCGAAGATCTCCGGCAGTTCCTCGTCGGTGCGGGTGCAGGCCATCGAGGCGATGATCGAGCCGGCGGAAGAGCCGGAGATGACGCGCGGCAGGTTGCCGGTCTCGAACAGGGCCTTGATCACGCCCAGGTGGAACATGCCCAGGGTGGCGCCGCCCGACAGCAGCAGGGCGGAACGGCCGAAACTGGTGCCGGTGCGCTTGAAGAACAGCACCTTCTCGGTGGCGCTGAAGTCGGGGAAGTCGCCGACGCAGATGTAATCGAGGCAGCGCGCCGCCTCTTCCAGGTACTCCTCGATCAGGCGCTTGGTGCCGATCCGGGAATAAGCATAGAGCAACGGGTTTGCCGTATTGCCCAGGTTGCCGTGCAGGCCTTCCGCCAGGTCGTGCACCAGGCGCCGCACATTGCCGGCCCGGCGCAACTCGCGCATCCGCGCCAGCCGCTCGCGGATCAGCAGGTAATCGTAGTCGTCGCTCATCTCGTCCTGTTTCCAGGCGTCGCCGCCCTCGAGGCGGTCGAGATCGAGCGCGATATCGCGCCAGGAGGCGTAATCCTGGGCGTTGTCGAGTTCCCTGAGGCGGCTGGCGATCAGCTTTTTGGACATGGCGGCGGCAGGGAGTGTAGCGAGTTGCACACGGTTTGCGGCAGGGCAGGCAATAATAACCATCGGGGAGGAACCGGCAGCGCCACCAGAGGGCGCCGGGGAACGGCTTTTTCCCTGTCAAAACAATGGCACGCGCGCCCGCTAGAATGGGGGTTCGCA
>JAQGNS010000120.1 GCA_028291705.1 Nevskia sp. | reverse complement strand
GCCAGTTCGCAGCTGAAGATGCCCTTGAGCCCTTTCGCCGCCTGGTACTTCTGGATGTCCTCGCTGAGGAATTCGTAGCTGAAGCCCGCGGTATGGGTCAGCAGGTGGCGCAGCGTGATCGGCCGTTGCGGCGCGCGCGTGCGCGGCTGGCCGGCGGCGTCGAAGCCTTCCAGCACCTGGATCTCACCCAGCTCCGGCAGCCACTTCGCCGCCGGGCTGTCCAGGTCGAGCCGTCCCTGCTCGACCAATTGCATGGCCGCCGTACTGGTCAGCGCCTTGGTCATGGAAGCGATCAGGCCCACCGTGTCCGCCGTCATCGGCGTGTCCTGGCCCAGGTTGCGCTTGCCGAAGGCGCCTTCATAGACGGTGCCCTGCCGGTTGGTGACCATCGCCACCACGCCCGGGACTGCGCCCGCTTCGGTCGCCTGCCGCAACAAGCCGTCCGCCTGCTCCTTGAGTGACATCGTTCCGCTCCTCACTGCTGTTATGTTGATTTTGAAATCGGTCCCGCACGCGGGCCGATTCTCGGTGCCCGCAACGTTAGCATTCCCGCTGTATCCTCCGCCCACACTCGTTCGGGTAGTTGATGGACGTGAATGATTGGCCGATGGATCTGGGCTGGCTGCTGCTGCGCTCCGCGCTGGCGGCACCGGTAATCCTGATGATCTGGTTGATCCGGCGTGACATCCGCCGGAAAGGGCCTGCGGGGCGGCCGCCGGACCAATCCTGAACTGCGCCGCCCCGGCGCTGTCGAATGCTCTGCCACGGCTCGTGGCTGATGGAATTTCTTATTGTAAAACAGTTACTTGAAACACATGATTGAAGCCCTATCATGTTCCTTAGCGTATGCTTGATTGCACCCCCGTAGCCACTTCCCGAGAAATCAAATGCCCATCGACCTGAACTCGATGCGAAATAGTCGTCCCCCGCTGACGCAAACCGGTGTTGATACAGGCTTCAGCGACTACATTCGGTCCGTCTATACCTACATGACCGGAGGCTTGGCCATTACCGGTGCGGTGGCGTATTACGCCTTCGCCAGCGGTTTATTTCTCGCCATCGCGAAGACGCCGCTAATCTTCGTGATTATATTTGCGCCTCTAGCTATGGCGTTGTTTCTCAGATTCCGGTTGGAGAAGATGAGCCTTGTGACGGCGCAGGTTACTTATTGGGCTTTCGCCACTGCGATGGGTTTATCTCTTGCTAACATTTTTATGATGTACACGGGGCAGAGCATTGCGCGCGTGTTCTTCATTACTGCTGGCACCTTTGGCGCTATGAGCCTTTACGGCTATACCACCAAGAGTGATCTGACGCGCTGGGGCTCGTTTCTGTTCATGGGCCTGATCGGCGTCATCATCGCCATGGTGGTCAACGTCTTCCTCAAGTCCAGCGCTTTGCAATTCACCATTTCGGTGATAGGCGTTTTGGTATTCGTCGGGTTGACCGCATACCACACGCAGCAGGTCAAGGAAATGTATGTGTACGGCGAAGCCAGCGACAGTCAGGGCAAGAAGGCGATCATGGGTGCCTTGCGCCTGTATTTGGACTTCATCAACCTGTTCATGATGCTTCTGCGCCTGTTCGGCGGCCGCCGCAGCTAAAGCAGGACTCGCGGAGCGGTTCGCTTCGCGGCAGTCGTAACAAGAGGGGCGGGACGGCGCAAGCGGTCCCGCCCTTTTTTTGCCTGTCGAATCCTGAAGCCTCGGGGTTGCCGCGGTCAGGACTTCGCGGCCCGGTCGAGCATGCTGCGCACGAACACCCGGTGAAACGGCAGGATCGCGGCGAGGTAGACACGGCCCAGCAGGTTATGGGTATGGACCACCGTGGTCAGGGTGATCCGCTGCGCCCCAGCCGCCGCCGCTTGCACCGATACGGCGACGCGGAAATCCAGGTGCCGGTCGTCCAGCCCCATCAGCATCTCCTGCGGCGACTCCGCCAGCACCGGGAAAATGCCGATCCTGGCGGGCCCGTCGCCGGCCGGCTCGCGTATGCCGGGCTTCAGGCCGAACAGGCTCACGATGCGGTTGCGCAAGCCCATCAGCGTATCGACCCACCCGGGCTGCCGGTCCAGCATGCGTTGCGAGACCTGGCGCGCATCGAGACCCGGGGCATGCAAGGTCACCTGGTAGGCATCGGCGAAGGAAGGCGCGGGCAGCAGACCATGCAGGCGAGGCTCGGGCTGTGACGACCGCTTTCATGCCGCCACCGCGAGGCCCGCATCCGCCTCGGCGCGCACCGATGCCGCCAATGCATTGCCGGCCGCCAGCGGATCGCCGCTGCGCCGGTAGGCTTCCAGCCAGGTGTGATAGGTGTGCATGTCGCCATGTTTCCAGGGATGGAAGCCGGGACGGTACCAGGCGAGGTAATGGCCGCTCACGCCGCGGTACAAGCCATCGCGCCCGTACATCCAGCGCAGCCCGCGGAACCACAGGCCCGCACGCTGCCGCCAGTCGAAGCCGTCCACCCGGAACATGTGGCGCATGATGCCGAAGGTGGTCAGCGGGAACACCAGCGTCATGTAGAGCATGG
>JAQGNS010000119.1 GCA_028291705.1 Nevskia sp. | reverse complement strand
GCCAGTTCGCAGCTGAAGATGCCCTTGAGCCCTTTCGCCGCCTGGTACTTCTGGATGTCCTCGCTGAGGAATTCGTAGCTGAAGCCCGCGGTATGGGTCAGCAGGTGGCGCAGCGTGATCGGCCGTTTCGGCGCGCGCGTGCGCGGCTGGCCGGCGGCGTCGAAGCCTTCCAGCACCTGGATCTCACCCAGCTCCGGCAGCCACTTCGCCGCCGGGCTGTCGAGGTCGAGCCGTCCCTGCTCGACCAATTGCATGGCCGCCGTACTGGTCAGCGCCTTGGTCATGGAAGCGATCAGGCCCACCGTGTCCGCCGTCATCGGCGTGTCCTGGCCCAGGCTGCGCTTGCCGAAGGCGCCTTCGTAGACGGTCCCTTGCCGGTTGGTGACCATCGCCACCACACCCGGCACCGCACCCGCTTCGGTCGCCTGCCGCAACAGCCCGTCCGCCTGCTCCTTGAGTGACATCGTTCCGCTCCTCCTGGGTTTATGGTTGTTCCGAATGAAACCGGTCCCGCAAGCGGGCCGGATCTTTTATCGTCCCCGCAACGTTAGCATCCTGGCCATATCATCCGGCCATACTCGTTCGGGTAGTTGCTGGACATGAATGATTGGCCGATGGATCTGGGCTGGGTGTTGCTGCGCGCCGCGCTGGCGGCACCGGTAATCCTGATGGCCTGGCTGATCCGGCGCGACATCCGCCGGGAAGGGCGTCCGGGGCGGCCGCCGGACCAATCCTGAACTGCGCCGCCGCGGCGCTGTCGAATGCTCTGCCACGGCTTGTGGCTGACGGAATTTCTTCTTGGAAAACCGTCACTTGAAACGGATTTCTGCGGCCCCATGATGTATCTTGGCGTATGCTTCCCAAACGCTCCCGTCATCACCACAGAGAAACCACATGCCCATCGACCTGAACTCGATGCGAAACAATCCCGCGGCGGTCCAGACGCAGACCGATACCGGCTTGCGCGAGTACTTCCGTTCGATCTACAGCTACATGACCATCGCCCTGGCCTTGACCGGCTTGGTGGCGTACTTCGCCTTCGACTCCGGGCTTTACGCGAGCATCGCACGCACCCCGCTGATGTGGGTGGTGATGCTGGCGCCGCTGGGCATGGTGATGTTCCTCAGCTTCCGCATCCAGAAGATGAGCCTGGTCACGGCCCAGGTCACGTACTGGATCTTCGCCGCCGTCATGGGCCTGTCATTGGCCGGCATCTTCGCAGTCTACGCGCATGAGAGCATCGCGCGCGTGTTCTTCGTCACCGCGGCCACCTTCGGCGGCATGAGCCTTTACGGCTACACCACCAAGACCGACCTGACGCGCATGGGCTCGTTCCTGATCATGGGCCTGTGGGGCGTGATCATCGCCAGCGTGGTCAACATCTTCCTCAAGTCCAGCGCCGTGCAGTTCGCCGTCTCGGTGATCGGCGTGCTGGTGTTCGTCGGCCTCACCGCCTACGACACGCAGAAGATCAAGGCCATGTACTACGGCGCCGCCGGTTCCGGCGACACCCTGGGCAAGATGGTCGTGATGGGCGCCCTGACGCTGTACCTGGACTTCATCAACCTGTTCCTGATGCTGCTGCGCCTGTTCGGCGGCCGCCGCAACTAAAAGCAGGGTCCGCGGAGCGGTTCGCTTCGCGGCAGTCGGAACAAGAGGGGCGGGGCGGCGCAAGCGGTCCCGCCCTTTTTTTGCCTGTCGAATCCTGAAGCCTCGGGGTTGCCGCGGTCAGGACTTCGCGGCACGGTCGAGCATGTTGCGCACAATCAGCCGGTGAAACGGTAGGATCGCAGCGAGGTAGACACGGCCCAGCAGGTTATGGGTATGGACCACCGTGGTCAGGGTGATCCGCTGCGCCCCGGCAGCCACCGCTTGGACCGATACCGCTACACGGAAGTCCAGGTGCCGGTCGTCCAGTCCCATCAGCATCTCCTGCGGCGACTCGGCCAGCACCGGGAAAATGCCGATCCTGGCGGGCCCATCGCCGGCCGGCTCGCGTACTCCGGGCTTCAGGCCGAACAGGCCCACGATGCGGTTGCGCAAACCCATCAGCGCATCGACCCACCCGGGCTGCCGGTCCAGCATGCGTTGCGAGACCTGGCGCGCATCGAGGGCCGGGGCATGCAAGGTCACCTGGTAGGCATCGGCGAAAGAGGGCGCGGGCAGCAGACCATGCAGGCGAGGCTCGGGGAGCGTGGCAACCGCTTTCATGCCGCCACCGCGATGCCCGCATCCGCCTCGGCGCGCACCGATGCCGCCAATGCATTGCCGGCCGCCAGCGGATCGCCGCTGCGCCGGTAGGCCTCCAGCCAGGTGTGATAAGTGTGCATGTCGCCATGCTTCCAGGGATGAAAGCCCGGACGGTACCAGGCCAGGTAATGGCCGCTCACGCCGCGGTACAAGCCGTCGCGCCCATACATCCAGCGCAGCCCGCGGAACCACAGGCCCGCACGCTGCCGCCAGTCGAAGCCGTCCACCCGGAACATGTGGCGCATGATGCCGAAGGTGGTCAGCGGGAACACCAGCGTCATGTAGAGCATGG
>JAQGNS010000117.1 GCA_028291705.1 Nevskia sp. | reverse complement strand
CCGTCAACGCCTCGGGCGTGCGCAAGAAGCGCCGCCTCAATGCCGAGATCAACGTCGTTCCCTATATCGACGTGATGCTGGTGCTGCTGGTGATCTTCATGGTCACGGCGCCGCTGCTGACGCAGGGTGTCGATGTGGAATTGCCGCAAACCAGTTCCAACCCGCTGACCAACGAGGACCAGCCGGGGACGCTGTCGGTGGACGCCCGCGGCCGCTACTTCCTCGACGTGGGCAAGGGTGCCGACAAGCCGGTGTCCGATGACGAACTGGCCCAGCTGGTGCATGCCGTGGTCGACCAGAAGCCGGACCGCATGATCCTGGTGCGTGCCGACTCGCATGTGTCCTACGACAAGGTGGTCAAGGGCATGTCGATTCTCCAGGGCGCCGGTGCCAAGAAGATCGGCTTCGTCACCGATGCCCCCTCCGCTGGCAAGACGGACAAGCGCAATCCCTGATGAGCCTGCCGCCCCGTCATTTGATCCTGGCGGTATTGCTCCACGCCGTCCTGTTCGCGTTCCTGCTGGTCGGGGTGCAGTGCACCGACCATGTCGAGCCCACGCCGGTGATACAGGGCGTGCTGATCGCGCCGAACGACCTCAAGGCCCTCAAGCCGCCTACGCCACCGTCGCCGACTCCGACCAAGCCCGACGACCAGGACGAAGGTCCGCAGAAGATCGTCAAGGACACCGACGTCGTCGCCGACCAGGCCAAGGAAAAGCAGGAAAAGGCCGCCGCCGAACAGAAGAAGGTCGACGACCAGAAGGTCCAGGAACAGCAGCAAAAAGCGGCGGAAGCCGCCGCCCAGGCCGAAAAGCAGAAGACGGAAGAGGCCAAGGCCGAGGAACTTAAGCGTCAGCAGGAGGTTCAAAAGCAGGCTGACGAGCAGGCCGCGGCGCAGAAAAAGCAGCAGGAAGAGGCCAAACGGAAGGCCGATGCCGCTGCCCAAGCCGCCTCCGATGCGCAGCGCAAGAAGGAACTGGACGAACAGGTACGCAAGGAGGCTGAACAGCAACAGCAGGCGCAGGCTGCGGCCATCGCCAGGCAGAAGAAGGCCGAGGATGCGCAGAAGGAAGCGGACCGTCGCAAGCGGGCCGAAGAATTGCAGAAATCGCTCGGCGTCGAGTCTGCCCAGTTGACTGCTCAGGTTCAGAACCAATGGCAATTACAGCTCATTTCGGCAATTCAGCAGGCCTGGGCCTGGCCTCCGGGCACCGATCCCAACACCAAGGCCTATCTGAAAATCAGGCTGGCGCCGAACGGCCAGGTCCTGAGTGCAGATATCTCAACCAGCAGCGGCGTCCCGCTGTTCGATCAGACCCTGAAGCAGGCGGCCTACAAGGCCAGCCCCTTGCCGCTGCCCAGTGATCCCAGCGCCTTCGACCCGAATCTGACCATTTGCTTCTCGCCAAACACCAGGAGCTGCCAATAACAATGAAAACCATCTGGATTTTGCTGCTCAGCCTGGCAGTCGCGCCCGCCGCCTTCGCGGATCTTTCATTCAGCGTCAGCAGCGACAAGAGCAGGGCGCAGCCCATCGCCATCGCGCCGTTCGTGCAGACGTCGGACGTTACCGTCGACATCGCCCAGGTCATCGACGACGATCTCGCGCACAGCGGCATGTTCATCACCCTGCCGCGCGCCAACATGTTGGAAAAGCCGACCGATATCTCCCAGGTCAACACGCACAACTGGCAAGTGCAGAACATGAATTTCGTGGTGATCGGCAAGGTGACGCCGGGCGCCACGCCGGGCAGCATCGCCGTAAGCTTCACTCTGATGGACGTGCTGCATGACACGGCCATCGCGACCCTCAACGGCGCCGACATCCAGGGCAAGGACAAGCTGCGCTGGCGCTCCGCTGGCCACCAGGCCGCCGACATGATCTTCCAGAAGCTGACCGGCATCCGCGGTGTGTTCAACACGCAGCTCGCCTACGTCGATGCCACCGGTACCGGCAACAACCGCAAGTTCGAGCTCTACATCGCCGATTCCGACGGCGAGAACCGCCGCACCATCGCCCGCTCGCGCGAGCCGCTGATGTCGCCGTCCTGGTCGCCGGACGGCCGCAAGCTGGCCTTCGTCGGCTATGACCGCGGCTACTCGGCGATCTATGTGCAGACCTGGGAGACGGGCGAGCTGAAGAAGTTCGTCGGCGAGAAGGGCATCAATGGCGCCCCGGCGTGGTCGCCGGACGGTACCAAGCTGGCGGTGACCCTGTCTTTCGAGCGGAACCCGGACATCTATGTGATCGATGTGGCCAGCGGTTCACGCACCCGCATCACCACCGATCCCGGCATCGACACCGAGGCGGCGTGGTCGCCGGACGGCAAAACCCTGGTGTGGGCTTCGGACCGTGGCGGCCAGCCGCAGTTGTACACCGCACCCTCGACAGGCGGCCCGCAAACCCGGCTCACCTTTCAGGGAAACCGCAATGAAGACCCGGCTTTTTCGCCCGACGGCAAATGGTTGGCGCTGGTCAATAGTGACGGCGCGGGCTACCATATCGGGCTGATGGATTGGCAAACCAAGGCCGTAAAGATCATCAGCGACGGTTTCATGGACGAGCATCCGCGCTTCGCTCCAAACAGCCAGGTGGTGATCTACACGACCCAGGGTTCGCGTGGCGAAGAGATGAGAACCGCAACCGTGGACGGACGTGTGCACCAGACCCTGAGCCAACCGGGGACCAATGTGCGCGAGCCGGCCTGGTCGCCCTGGCCGCCGCAGTAATTAAGCAAAATCATTAAAATAGTTACATGTTCAGGCTGTAAAATCACAAAAGTGCCCCCCGTTCCCCGTAAGGAGTCTCCCCATGCAGCACAAAAATAAATTCCTCGCCGGCGTCGCCGCCGTAGCGTTCGCCGTTGTGATGGCCGGTTGCTCTTCCGGTGGCGAAACCAAGACCGATGCCGGCGCCAAGCCGGTCGACAACGGTGGCGGCATTGCCACCAACCAGGGCTATGGCAACACCAACACCGGCACCACCAGCACCGGTGACCTGTCCGCCCATTCCGTCTACTTCGATTTCGACAAGAGCGACATCAAGCCGGACAGCCTGACCGTCGTCGCCAGCTGGGCCACCTACCTGAGCGCCAACCCGACCGCCAAGGTCCGCCTGGAAGGCAACACCGACGAGCGCGGCACCCGCGAGTACAACATCGGCCTGGGCGAGCGTCGCGCCAATGCCGTTGCCCAGGCTCTCGAAGCCAAGGGCGTCTCCGCCTCGCAGCTGACCACCGTCAGCTACGGCAAAGAGCGTCCGGTCGCCCTCGGCCACGACGAGGCCTCCTGGGGCCAGAACCGTCGCGTCGATCTGGTTCAGCAGTAAGGAAACCTGAAGGCCGATGATCCGCTCCAGCGTTTCTTCCGGCATCAAGGGGCTGGCGCCGCTGTTCGCGGCGCTGGCCCTTTCCGCTTGCGCCAGCGATTACGGTGCTCCGATCAACGGCCAGCGTGCGCTGAGCCCTGAGGAGCAGCGCCTGCAGTCGGTCGAGAACAAGACGGTGGACCTGAGTCGGCGCCTCGGCGCCATCGAGTCCACGCAGAACGGTTCGCAGGCCGACGACCTACGTAATCTGCGCGGTGAAGTGGAGCAATTGCGGCACGATGTGGACACCCTGCAGCAGACGCTCCAGCAGCAGAATGTCGACAACGATGCCCGTTTCAAGCGGCTTGAGGGTGGTGGCCAGCCCCCGGTCGCCGGCACCGATCCGAATGCACCGCCGGTTGCGGGTGCTGCTCCGGCGCCGCCTCCCGTTTCTTCCGTGGCGGCTCCGGCAGCCGCTGTCGCTCCCGCGGCTCCGCCTGTCGCCGCTGCGCAAAACAGCACGTCGGCCGACGAGGAAGCGATTTACCTGAAGAGTTTCGACCAGCTGCGCGGCGGCAAGTATGACGCCGCCATCAGCGGGTTTCGCAGCATGCTCGGCAAGTACCCGCAGGGGAACTATGCCGACAACGCCTGGTACTGGATGGGCGAGTCGTATCACGTGAAGGGCGATGACGCCAACGCGCTCAAGTCCTATCAGTCGCTGTTGCAGCAGTTCCCGGCCAGCCCCAAGGTGCCGGACGCGCTGCTCAAGACCGGGGTGATCTTCCAGGCACAGCAGAAAAGTCCGCAGGCCCGGGACGCTTATCAGAAAGTGCTGAAGCAGTATCCAAGCTCCAGCGCGGCAGCCCAGGCGCGTACGCGACTGGCGCAGCTCAAGTAGGCCGAATCGTGAATCTTCCGGCCGTCGAACAGGCGCCCGGAACACCGACGGCGCGTTTAAAACTTACCGAGATTTTCCTCTCCCTTCAGGGCGAGTCCACTTTGGTGGGCTGGCCCACTGTTTTCGTGCGCCTCACCGGCTGCCCCCTGCGCTGCCAGTACTGCGACACCGCCTATGCCTTCCACGGTGGCGAGTGGCACAGCCTGGAGCAGGTGCTGGAGCAGGTGGCCAGTCATGGCGTGCGGCACGTCTGCGTCACCGGCGGCGAGCCGCTGGCGCAGAAGAGCTGCCTGCCGCTGCTCAGCGCCCTGTGCGACGCCGGTTATGTGGTTTCCCTGGAAACCAGCGGCGCCATCGATATCTCGATGGTCGATCCCCGGGTGATCCGCGTGGTCGACATCAAGACCCCGGGTTCGGCCGAGGTGGCGCGCAACCGCTGGGACAACCTGGCCCTGCTCAACGAGCGCGACCAGATCAAGTTCGTGCTGTGCAGCCGCGAGGACTACGACTGGGCCAAAGGCATCCTCGATCAGTACAGCCTGCCTGCGCGCTGCGCCGTGCTGTTCTCGCCCAGCCATGGCCAGGTCAGCCCGACCGAGTTGGCCGACTGGATCGTGGCCGACCGCCTGCCGATCCGCATGCAGATGCAGTTGCACAAGATCCTGTGGGGAAATACTCCTGGCCGCTGAAACGAAAAAAGCAGTTGTACTCCTCTCCGGGGGACTCGACTCCGCTACCGTGCTGGCCATCGCCCGCAGCGAGGGCTACGAGACCTATGCCCTGTCTGTCTCCTACGGCCAGCGGCATATTGCCGAGCTGAATGCCGCCGTGAAGGTGGCCCAACGCCTGGGCGCCAAGGGCCGGCAGCAGATGCAGGTCAACCTGGACGCCGTGGGCGGCTCGGCCCTGACCGACCGCTCCATCGCCGTGCCTGAATCGGGCCCGACGACCGGCATTCCCGTGACC
This sequence comes from Nevskia sp., assembly GCA_028291705.1. GTDB lineage: Bacteria > Pseudomonadota > Gammaproteobacteria > Nevskiales > Nevskiaceae > Nevskia. The sequence goes on along the minus strand of JAQGNS010000117.1, from coordinate 41,934 downwards.
TATGTGCCGGCCCGCAACACCCTGTTCCTGTCGCTGGCCCTGGGCTGGGCCGAGGTGCTGGGGGCGCGGGACCTGTTTATCGGCGTCAACGCGGTGGACTACAGCGGCTACCCGGATTGCCGCCCCGAGTTCGTCCAGGCCTTCGAAATCCTCGCCAACCTGGCCACCAAGGCCGGCGTGGAGGGGGCGAAATTCCGCATCCATACCCCCCTGATCCAGCTCAGCAAGGCCGATATCATCCGCCGCGGCATGGAGCTGGGGGTGGATTTCGGCGAAACCGTCTCCTGTTACCAGGCGGACGCCGAAGGCCGCGCCTGCGGCCGTTGCGACTCCTGCCGGATCCGCAGCGAGGGCTTCGCGGCCGCCGGAATCCCGGATCCGACCCGCTATCAGGCCTGAGACGGCCTCAAAACGGTCTGTAACAAGCCTGAAACCTGTGCTGCCGGGTCGCCAGCAGCTATAATCTGCGACCCCGCAGCATCCCCCTTCGATCCCTGATGGGTCGTTAGCTCAGTCGGTAGAGCATCGGACTTTTAATCCGCTGGTCGCTGGTTCGATCCCAGCACGACCCACCATCAATCGATTCCCCGCTGATTTCGCCGGAAGATCCTCCGAACAGGAGGCCGCCTTGTGAGCAGTTCCAGCGCAGCCGGATCGGCAAAGGCTCAAGTCCACGATCACGGCTTCCGGCAATCGCTGCCGGAGCAACCGGGTCACCAACTGCCGTTATCGTCGATGCCCCAGTCGCCGGAATCGCCAACGGGATCGGGCGTATTTCCGTCGATGTCCGGGTCGTCAATATCGGAGTCATCGATGTCGGAATCTGCTGGCGGGCGAGGCTTTGTTCGAATCTTTTTGCCTCTGATCGTAGCGTCGCGAAATTCATCCAGTAGGGGGTCCGGTTCCGACGGAGTCAGTGGCGATTCAGGCAAAGGCGGAACTTGAAAGCGATTCATGCCGTACCTCGGAAATTTCGCATCACCACCAGTATGCTCGCTTGGACGTCTTCCGGCAGGAGGCAGCAAGCGTAGCCCGGATGAAACGAAGTGGAATCCGGGGCTGTTACTCGCCTGAGGTTCGGAGTTCGCCGCCCGCAGGGATGAAACCCAGGAGAGGATTTAAAGGGGCCAGCCTAGCCCCTTTAAATCCCGCGAATCCATCACGACCCACCATGAACAATAGCTTGGCGACGTATCGAGGGAAAGGAGTGGAGTCCAAACCCGTCCCCACGCTTGTGGGACTAATGGGACGGTAGCGGCACCGGCGTGATCAGCAAGTCGTAGCCGGATTCGTGGCTGGCCACCGATGCGTCAATCGGCGTCACCGCGGAGCCGTCGCCGAATTGCAGCAAGGCGCCGATGCCGGCATAGCCAGGATGCGCGGAGTATTGGCCGTCGGCGATGCCGACGACGGCGCCGTTGCGTACCGCGAACAGCCGCGTGCGTGAAGGGGCAATCGTAAGGAGCGGCCCGAAAACGACGGTGCTGGTGATGACTTTTCCGTCGGCATTGCCGGCGACCACCGTGCCGCGGCGCTCATGCAGGAGCGGGTGATCGACTTCGGTGACCTTGACCGTGCCCAGGTGAATGAGATCGCCAAAACCCGCGGCGGCGTATGCCGCCACGATGTCCGGTTGCGTCGAATAACCGTTCAGGGCAATTGCATAGAGCGGCACATTCGGATCGGTATATTCAGCGGTCGGTATCACTTCCATGAACGACAGCAATTCGGAGGTAGGCCCGCCGCTGTTCGCAGACTCGCAATTCGAGCCCGAGACGAGGATTTTCGCCGACAGCTGAAGTCCCGGGAAACGAAAACCGGGTGGGAGCAGCTTGCGGTACAGCACGGGTGGATAAATCAGCTCGACGGTTTGCTCGGAGCAATTGTGCAGCGACTCTATCGCCGCCGGGCCGGCAGCAGCGGATATGGTTGTTGCCGCCGCCAGCGCGGCGACCACGGACACAGCATGGAATCGCGCGACGATCGACATGGTACTCCCCCGAGTTTGTTTGTTGTTTGCTGCGCCTTACCTTTACGCTATTCGCATTGACTACGCAATTGAGACAAATAGTCAGGGGACAGCCTAGCCCCTCCGGGGCTGTTACTGTCTGAAGTCCAGAGTTCGCCATTTGCAGGCATGAAACCTGGATGTTTCATGCTTACTTCGTCAGCAGCCCCAGCTTGTCGCTGTAGACATATCCCTTGTAGCTCTCTACCAACTGATGGTCTTCGCAATCGTCGAGCTTGCCTTGGCAGAGCCGGCGCATGGCCGACAGGGCGGTGAAGTGCCGGTCTTCGGTGACGCCGGCCAGGTCGGCGACGAGGCTGGGCAGGAAGGCGATGTCCATGGTCGGGGTCTGCGGTACTTCCGCGGTGGGGAAGTTGGTGCGCAGGCGGTATTGGGTGATGAAGCTGGGATCGGGGAGGGTGTATCGATACAGCGGGGGCGGCTCTTCGAAGTAGGCCTGGTGGTCGCCGAAGTAGCACAGCATGGCCGGGCGTGAATCGGATTGCAGGAAGCGGTCGAGGCCGCTGACCGCGTCGCTCAGCACTTTCAGGCGGCCGATGTAGTCGGACAGCCTGGAGGCGAGGGACGGGGTGATGCCGGTGTGGTCCAGTCCAAAGGTCACCGGGGTGCGCTTGGAGTAGGGGGCGTGCTCCATGATCGACAGCATGTACAGGAACAGCGGCTTGTCGGCATCGGAGCCCTTGCGATGGTCGCGGATCAGCTTGGCCGCGGCCTCGCCCAGGCGGGGGCTGGTGGCGATGTCCCACTCATCGCCGGGGACGCTGTCGTATTCGTGGAAGTCGCGCAGCGTCAGCACTTCGTCGAAGCCCATCTTCTCGTAGACGCGGCCGGCGCCGTAGAAGCGCTTGAAGGTGGGCATCAGCACCACGGCGTGGTAGCCGTTGCTCTTCAGCAGGCGCACCAGATTGGTAGTGGTATGCGGCCCCACGGCGTTGAACACCATGCTGCGGCGGCCACCGAAGTCGTCCGGCACCAGGCCGGTCAGCATGGAGAATTCGGAGAGCCAGGTCTTGCCGCCGAAGGTGTGCACGCGCAGCGGGCTGGCACCGCGGGTGTGCTGGTCGATGTCGAGCATCGTCAGGTGCGGCAGCTTGGCACCGGGCAAGACGTAGTTGGCCGGATCGAAGGTGGATTCGTTGAGCCAGACCACGATGTCCGGATTCTTCGGGGTGTCAGCGGGCGTGACCGGAGCGGGAACGCTGGCCATGTGGTCGAGGAAGTAAGCCGGGTCACCCTCGTGCTTCGGCGGCTCGAATTCGAACACCGCGATGGAATAGACCAGCCGGCTCATCACGCCGCAGGTCTTGAGCCGGCCGCAGTCGGCGTCGTCGCGGAACACTTCCCAGGTGTGGTGCTGGCGATTGACCAGGCTGAAGGCGATCAGAGTGACGAGCAGGCCGGCCGCCGCTACGCGTGCCCGCGCGCCGATGCGCATCGAGCGTACGTGGCGCGTGTTGAGGCGCCGTTCCAGCATCAGCAGCAGGGCGAAAGCGATGAAGCCGATGAGGCTGCCGTAGAGCAGGGGGTAGCGCGCGACGATGATCCAGTTGGCGGACTCGTCGAGGAACGTGAAGTCCGATACGGCCAGGCGGTTGTCGAAATAGCGCAGCTTCATTTCGCCCAGGACGTAGACGAAGATGGCGACGGCGGCTGCCGAGGAGATGCTGGCGGCGACGCGGCCGCTCAGCGCCAGCATCAGCAGCAGCGGCAGCAGGAACAGGCCGCTGTTGATGACGGTGTCCACGGCGTCGTCGCTGTATTTCAGCGAGGCCCAGATGGCGGCGGCGATGGCCACGTAGCGGATGAAGGCCAATATGCGCCCCAGCACGCGTAAGGCAACGCCCATGCGCCCCGCGGGCTGCGAGCGACCGTGATCTGACATCGAGACTCCCTGATTTTATGTTTTGAAGCTGAACGCGGCAGCCTGGCTGATCCGTGCCTGTCGGGCCGAAGCCCGATGTTCAGCGAAAGCGCCTTGATTATAAATGAATATTACATTTCGATGACGGCTTGGCTTGGCGCCCATGGTCAAGGGCGCGGCACCCGGAGTGGCGCTTACGTCTTACACTGCGTCGAAATACTCGCCGGAAACCGATAGCCAACCATGTTGATCAAGAAGCCTGACACCGCCAAGCTCGACCGCATCGTGGCGGACGCGCGGCGCAATGCCGAGCAGCGCGACCTCGGCTATCGCGAGCAGGCGCTGAAGATGTATCCCTGGATCTGCGGGCGCTGCCAGCGCGAGTTCACGCGCGTCAACCTGCGCGAGTTGACGGTGCACCACCGCAACCACGATCACGACTTCAACCCGCCCGATGGCAGCAACTGGGAGTTGCTGTGCGTGTATTGCCACGACAACGAGCATTCGCGTTATCTGGATCACGCGGGCGGCGCGTCGAAACAGGCTGACGCGGCGGTGGCGACCGGCAATCCCTTCGCCGACCTGAAGGGCTTGATGACGCGGAAGTCCTGAACGCTGGCGTGCTTGCTAGCGTCTGGGCGGGGCGCCGCTGACGACGATGGGAATTTGCGGCGCGGCCTTGCCGTACCAGGCGGCGCGTTCTTCGCGGCAGTCGTAGCCGCCCATGTCGAAACCACGGCAGATGGTCGGGCGCAGTTCGTAGATGGAGCAGCGCAGGGTGTCGCGGTCGAGCGCGGCGCACCAGCCATCGTCGCCTTTCCTCACGATCTCCAGGCCGTGCGCATCGTGGTCGACGTAGCGGGCGGGGATCGCATCCTCCGGCATCAGCAGGACGGGCAGGCGGCAGCAGATCGCCTCGCAGGCGCTGCACTGCACCGCGGGGTCAATGTCTTCGAACTGCGTGGGTGCCGTCTCCATGGCGCGCAGTATCGCCGCAATCACCTTGGCGTGCCTGGGCAGGCCGGGGCCATAGCCCGGTGATTCAGCGCCGGATCACCACGGCCGGTTCCACCGGCACCTTGTTGCCGTGTTCGTCGCAGCTGAAGGTGGCGAAATGATGGCCGGTCAGCTGTGTGTCCAACTGCGCCTGGCAGATGTGCCGGCGGTAGTCGTCCTGGTCGGCCTGGGTGACTTGCGGCTCGGCCTGTCTCTTGCGCTCTTCGGCATCGAGCCGGGTGCGTTCGGCCTGCTGCTGGGCGTGGTCCTGGTCCACCTGGCTCAGGTAGTTCTGGTAGTGGGCGGAGGCCGAGTCGCCGCCCAGGGGTGTCACGTAGCCACCCCTTACTACGCCGGCATCCTTGGCGCCGCCGTCGCAGGGATGATCCTGGTAGACCAGTTGGCCGCCGGCGTTCTTGCACTTGTAGACGTCCTGCGCCATGGCCGGGAATACCATCAGCCCCAGCAACAGCAGGCTTGCCAGCTTGATCGTTTCTTTCATGACTCTCCCCTGCAATGGGCGACGTAAGCTGTCAGGGCTTATGCACCCGGCTGGTGACTTCGACGCGGATCTGGCGCAGCTTGTCCTTCACGATCGCCTCGTTTGCGGGTCCCATGCGGACCAGCATCTTCTGGCCGGCCGAAAGGGATTCCAGTTCGGGATCGGCATAGGTGAAAAGCACGTTCGCCTGATCCAGCCGCACCGGGGCGGCCGGGGTGGGGGCGGCGAGCAGGTTGTCGATGACCTGCACCAGGCGGTCGTTGAAGTAGCCGTCGGGGTAGCCGAGGCTGACGTAGGCCTGCTGGAACAGGGGGTACAGGTGGACGTAGACGGAGACCAGCTTCTTCGCGTCCACCACCTGCGCTGCGTGGACATAGGGGGCATAGCGTGCGTAGTTTTCGGCGGCGATGCTGCGGCTGCCTTCCACGCCGTCCACGGCGAAATGCCCCGGCACCGGCTTGACTGCCAGCAGGCGGCCGGCGACCTTGTCGCGCGGCAGGTTGTCGATGGTGGCGACGATGCGGCGGATGATGCCCTTGAGCTGGAACAGGTCGACCAGGGTTTGCTGGCTGAACACGCCGCCCAGGCTTGCCTGCGCCTCGGCATCGCTCTCGTCCAGGCCCGGCAAGGGCTTGGGCGGCGTCGGGGCTGCCGCGGGCTCTTCCTCGATGGGGTAATGGCTTTGCGGCGCGGGGGAAGGCGTCTCCGGGGCGGGCTGGGCGGCGGCCACCGGGGGCGGCTCCGTCCGCTGCGTATGCAGGTAGTAGGCAATGCCGCCGACGGCGGCGACCAGGATCACTATCAGCACAGGCCAGATCGACTTTTTCATCAGCAGGGCGCCTTGTCCGCCGGACTGGAACGTACCCCAGTGTACTGCGCTTCGGGGGTGGATACGCGAGCCTGGGGCGAGTCGTTGGAAGCAGGCTCAATCCAGGCCTTTCTTGGGGGAGTCGTAGCGCTGCACCACGCCGCTGCTGTGGCGGATGTCGCGCCATTGCGGCGCTTCGAAGCCGATGGTGACGACGGCGCAGGTGGGCAGGTCGCTGAACGGACAGGGCGCTAACAGCTGCGCCAGTTCGCTGAAGCCGGGATTGTGGCCGAACAGCAGCACATGGCTGTCGGCGTCATCGCCTTCGCGCACGATGCCGAGCAGGGTGCCGCGGGTGGCCTCGTAGATGCGTGGATCGATGCGGATGGCGGTGTTGGGTACGGCCAGCGCCGCGGCGAAGGTGTGGGCGGTGGTGATGGCGCGCAGTGCGGGACTGGAGATCAGCCGCAGGGGGCGTTCTAGTTGCGATGCCAGCCGCGCGGCCATGGCGGGCGCATCGCGGCGGCCGCGGGCGTTGAGCGGGCGTTCGAAATCGCTCAGTTCGGCGTAGTCCCAGGAGGACTTGGCGTGGCGGATCAGGGTCAGGCGGCGCATGGTGGGCAGGCCTTGGGAAGATATTGCTGAATGACCCGGATCAGCGGCGTTGGTTCGATCGCGGCGGTGGATCCGGCCGGATCCTTCGCTGCGCACAGGATGACAGGTTTGATTTTGCTGAAGCCTGGCGAAATGTGGAAGCCGCGCGATGCTCAGGCCGGGCGGACGGCGTTCTTCAGGTATACGTCGAAGCGCAGCTGGGTCGAGCTGAGCGACATGGATGGCTCGATGCCGCCCAGCCAGGGGGCTTTCAGCGGGCGCTTCACCACCACGCGCAGGCGGGCGCAGGCCAGGGCCGGTTGCAGCAGCAGGTCGGCATCCTCGTCGCCGCCGGTGAGGTCGCGCAGGATCTGCATTTCCTTGCTGGGCAGGGCGGCCTTGCCGTCGTCGGGGTACATGGGATCGAGGTAGACCACGTCCCACTGCCGCTCCCCGCTGAATACTGTGCGAGCCTCTGCGGCGATGATTTCGATGCGCTGGCCGATGGTCTGGGTCTGCGGGTCTGCCAGCACGCGCTGGTGGGCGTTGCGCAGCAGCTCGACGATGCTGGGATTGCGCTCCACCAGGGTGACGCTGGCGCCCAGGGCGGCGAGGGTGTAGCCGTCGCGGCCGAGGCCGGCATTGGCGTCGAGCAGGCTGGGTGCCGGCTCCTTGTGCAGGCCGGCGGCGCGGGCCAGGGGCTGGCGGCGGCCGCCGGAGATGCGGCGCTTCAGCTCGGCTCCGCTCCAGTCGGCTGAGATGGGGCCGTATTGGCGGCGGTGCAGGGCGCGCAATTCCAGGCGGTCGCCCTGTTGTTCGAATTCGAAGCGGAGGCCCTGTTCTGAATCTGAGCTCTGGTCTTTCGGGGCGCTCAAAAAAAGAGACCCCGAACCTTGCGGCCCGGGGTTTCCGTATGCGTGTCGCCGCGCGGCTGCTTAGGCAAGCTTGGCCGGGTCGAACAGGCCACCGATGCGCTGGGCGAGCATGAGGTCGCCGTCGAGCTGGAGCTTGCCGGTCATGAACGCGGTCATGCCGTTGAGCTCGCCCTTCATCAGTGCGATGAGGTCGTCGTCTTCCATGGTGAGGGTGACGTCCGGGCTGCCGGCAGTGCCTTCGGCAACGGTGGCGGCGCCGCCCTTGATGGTGACGTAGTGCGGCTTGGACGTGTTGAACTGGATCACCGCATCGGTGCCGGCTGCGGCATCGGCGTTGAGGGCGGCGGGCAACTTCTGCAGCAGGTCGGCTACGCTCATGGTCATTCTCCAAAAGGGACCCGAATCCTAACCTCGGGTGTGCGCCAGAGGCAATGATTCCAGCGCCACTAGGTAATGGCGCTTACTGCGCCCCGGACAGGCTTTCGCGGACCAGTGCCGCCGCCGGCGGAGCGAGCAATACGGGGTTCACGGAACTGCGGTAAAGGCGGCCCGCGGCGTGCAATTGCGCCGCCAGCGCGCCGTATTGGCGATGGTCGAGCACGACGAAATCCCGCCCCTCCACCAGTTGCGGCAAAAGGCGTTTGAAGGTGCGGAAGGAAGTGCCCTTGTCCCGGCCCAGTTCGGTGTCGAGTTCGCGCAGGCTGAGCCAGCCCGAGTAATCGCCGCTACCGCCCCCCTCGTCAGCGTGTTCAGGCGGGTTCATCGCCGGCCAGCAGGAAGTGGGCGCGGGCCAGGGCTACCGGCTTGGCAGGGTTGGCCTGCCAGCAGCGGATCTGCACCTGGGCCACGCGCCGGCCGAGGCGCTCGACCGCGCAGCTGGCGTAGGAGTCCTCGGCGTGGGCCGAGCGCAGGTAGTCGATGGAGAAGTCGATGCTCTTCGGCACGCGCTGCTCGTCCAGCATCAGCAGCAGGTGCATCAGGGCGGCGCTCTCCATGAAGCTGGCGACCACGCCGCCGTGGATGGCGGGCAGGGCGGAGTTGCCGATCAGGGATTTTTTGAACGGCAGATGCAGGACCGGGGCGGCGGGGTCGGCCATGTCGATGCGCAGGCCCAGGTAGACGGCGTAGGGGACCAGACCGAGCAGGGCGGCGCTGTCTCTCTGCTCCCGCGCCAGGCGGCGCGCTTCTTCCATTTTCATTGCAGGCCGCTCCGCGCGCTCGTTTCGCCGGGACGGCCGGTGCGCATGAAGGCGGCCAGGCAGCTGGCGACCGGGGCGGCGGGGTCGTCCTGCCAGACGGTGGCGCGCAGGAAGGCGATCTGTTCGGTGAGGCGGTAGCACTCGGCCCGGCACACCAGGTCCTTGCCGGGGCGGCTGGGCCGCAGGTAGTCCACCCGCAGGTCGAGCGTGGCGATGCGGGTGGGTTTGCCGATGTGGGCCAGCAGGGCGATGCCGCAGATGGAGTCGATCAGGGTGGTGATGACGCCGGTATGGATCAGCTGGCGCTCGACGTCGCCGAGGAATTCCGGTTTGCAGGGCAGGCGTGCCTCGGCGGCTTCGCCGTCGATGCGGGTGAGCTCGATGCCGAGCTCGCCGACGTGGGGCACCGAGGTGGCGTAGCTGCGGCGCAGGGTGTCGTAGAAATGCTGGTTGGACATGAGGCTTTACGCGATGGGGTTGAAGATCTGCCGGCGCCAACTGTTGGCGTCGCAGATGAGGTATTCCAGATGCCGCGGCCGCCAGTCGGCCAGCACGATCCGCTCACAAGCCCGGCCATCGATTTCGTAGACGTGCTCGGCGGGGCGGTGGGTATGGCCGTGGATGATGCGTTGGACGTCGTAGCGGACGAAGGCTGCGCGCACGGCTGCGTCGTTCACGTCCATGATCATGGAGGGCTTGTTCTCGCTGCCGGCGCGGGCCGTACCAGCCACCCGCAGGCGCATCGATTCCGGCAGCCGGTGGTAGACCGCCTGGGCCAGGGGGTTGCGCGAGAAGCGGCGCCAGCGCTGGTAGGCGTGGTCGTCGGTGCAGAAGATGTCGCCGTGCGACAGCAGGGTGGGGACGCCGGCCAGCTCCAGCCGCAGCGGGTCGGGCAGCAGTTCGACGCCGGTGGCGGCGGCGAAGTCCTTGCCGACGAGGAAGTCGCGGTTGCCGTGCATGAAGCGGATGCGCACGCCGCTGTCGCTGAGGGCGCGCAGGGCGGCGAACTCGGGGCCGTATTCGCGCCGGCCGACGTCGTCGCCGATCCAGTATTCGAACAGGTCGCCGAGGATGTAGACGGTTTCCGCCCCGCGCGCCGGGCCGGCCAGGAAGCGCGCGAAGGCGTCGCGCAGCGGCGAGGGCCGGTTGGGCAGGTGGATGTCGGACAGAAGCAGCGTGGTCATTAGGGCCTGGTCTACCACCAGTGGCAGGACGCCGACTTGGCCTTGTTGATCAGTACCGGTTCCAGGGGGACGTTGGAGAAGTCGTCGTTGACGGCGTGGGTGGGCAGGGCGGCGATGCGGTCGACCACGTCCATGCCTTCGACCACCCGGCCGAACACGGCATAACCATGCCCGCGCCCGGGAATCTCCGGGTGCGGGTTGAGCTTCAGGTTGTCGACGAGGTTGATGTAGAACTCGGCGTCGGCGGTGTCCGGCTCCATATCCCGCGCCATGGCCAGGGTGCCGCGCAGGTTGGACAGGCCGTTGCCGGATTCGAGCTTGATCTGCGGGTGGCGCGGCCGGTCGCTGAGGTCCACGTTGTAGCCGCCGCCCTGGATGACGAAGCCGGGGACGATGCGGTGGAAGACGGTGCCGTCGTAGTGGCCTTCGCAGGCGTAGCGCAGGAAATTGTCGACGCTGAGCGGGGCGTGGTCGCGGTCCAGTTCGAGGGTGATGTCGCCTTGCGAGGTTTGCAGCAGGACGCGCGGGTGCTGGGGATCCCGCGGCCCCATCAGGGCGCAGCCGCTGACGATGAGGCCCAGGCAGAGCAGGGCGCCGAACTTGAGGGCGGATTTGAACAAGGTAATGGGTGGGGTCACGAGTGGATTCCCATCAGGCGGCGGCGGATACGACGTGGTCATCAGGTCTGCGCTCGGTCAGGGCGATAGCGTCCTCGACCACCGTCCAGCCCGCATGCTTGCGGTGTGCGTTTTCCGACAGGTGCCGGCGGAAGGCGCGGCCACCGGGCTGTCCCTTGTACAGGCCGAGGATATGCCGCGTGATCTGGCCCAGGGGCGTGCCGCCAGCCAGTTCCTGTTCGATGTAGGGACGCATGCGCAGGGCGGCCTCGGCGCGGGTCGGCGGCGTGCGCAGGTCGCCGAACAGGCGGTGATCGACCTGGGCCAGCAGGTAGGGGTTCTCGTAGGCCTCGCGGCCGAGCATCACGCCATCCACGTGCTGCAGGTGCTGTTCGCAGTCCTCCAGGGTACGGATGCCGCCGTTGATGGCGATGGCGAGCTGTGGGAGCTCTTGTTTGAGGCGATAGACCTGTTCGTAGCGCAAGGGCGGGATTTCCCGGTTTTCCTTGGGCGAAAGGCCGGACAGCCAGGCTTTGCGGGCGTGCACCACGAAGACTTCGCAGCCGGCGGCGGCCACGGTTTCGACGAAGGCGCGCAGGAAGACGTAGTCCTCGCTGTCGTCGATGCCGATGCGGCATTTGACCGTCACCGGGGTTTTGCAGGCACCACGCATCGCCGCCACCGCGGCGGCCACCCGTTGCGGCTCGGCCATCAGGCAGGCGCCGAAACGACCTTCCTGGACCCGGTCCGAGGGGCAGCCGCAGTTGAGGTTGATCTCGTCATAGCCGTACTGGGCGCCGATGGCGGCGGATTGGGCCAGGGCCTGCGGCTCGCTGCCGCCAAGCTGCAGGGCCAGGGGATGCTCATCCGGGTGAAAGCGCAGGTGGCGGTCGGCGTCGCCGCGCAGGATGGCGCCCGTGTTGACCATTTCGGTGTAGAGCCGGGTGTGTTGCGATAGCAGTCGCAGGAAATACCGGCAATGGCGGTCCGTCCAATCCATCATCGGCGCCACGGAGAAGCGGTAGGGGGAAAACACGGTCATGCCCTATTCTCGCATAGAGCGTGTAACTGCATGAATCTAAAGCGTTCCACCGATTTGATTCGGTTTTGGGCATGAGCCCTGGGGCGTGGGGATACGAGGTGCTTCCCTGTCTTGTGAGTGAGTCGGCCTGTTGGGGGCTGGTCCGGCGGAAATCCACCTCCAAGCCCAATTGTTAGGGGGTCCTAATATAGCGCCTGTGGAATGTCGATTGGACCTGGAGGCCTTGCGGATCTGGGTTATACGGTCGTTCAGTACTTGTGTGTGGGATCGAATGGCGGATTTGCTGACTTTTCGTTACTGATTCCGGCCTTGCGACGATTACCTACTGTGCTTACCATCTGAGGACATCGGGATATCGGGTGCATTTGGATGAATGCAGGCTGATGTAACGAAGGTTTCTCCGCGTTGGTAACGTAACGTACGTAACTAAGGCCCGCTCACGGGATTGCGTCAGGGTCAGAAAGCCGCTTGGGCATGGAGCCCGGCTTGAAGATGGATTGCGATTCATGAACAAGGCTGCAACCTGGCCTTCGTGTAAAATGGAGGAAGCACACGTGCATGGACGTCTGCAAACGCAAAGCGGGGGCCTGGAAACCAAAACTCCAGGATCAGGGGATGTCAGTACCGGCGCGATGAACTCGCTGCGTACTTCCAATCAGTATTTGTCGTCCAGTTCCGGCAAGTTCGGCGAGTTGTGCACGCCCGTGCGGAGCGTTTCTTGCAGTTTGAATTGAATCCGACCTTCGATACAGCGTGGTCGATGTGCGCTAGATCACATTTCGACGCCAAGAGTCTGATTATTTGGCGCGAAAAGTGATTACTGTGTCTCATATTGCTTGCTCAGCTTCGCCCCTATAGCCGGAATATTTGTATATAACCGATGATTTTAATTGTCTTGTGAGCGCGCTTAACGAAGCGAACTGGATGCCGGGACCCGTTCCCGGAGTGTCGCAACGCAACTATCTTTTCCTGCAGGGACCGATAGGTACGTTCTTCAGCAGACTTGCCGGCCGGCTGCAGGGCCAGGGACACAGCGTCCATCGCATCAATCTCAACGGTGGAGACCGCATTTTCTGGGATCTGCCCGGCGCGCTCGATTTTCGCGGGACCGTTGAGCAGTGGCCCGAATTCCTGAACGAGCAGCTTCTTCGGCGAGGCATTACGGATATCGTCCTGTTCGGCGATTGCCGGGCGCCGCACCAGACCGCCACCCGGCTGGCGCGTCGCCACGGTATCCGGGTCCACGTCTTCGAAGAAGGATACTTGCGCCCAAACTGGGTGACCCTGGAGAGTGGGGGGGTGAACAGGAATTCCTTGATGCCGCGGGATCCGGAGTGGTTCAAGAGTGCCGCGGACGCGGTGGGGCATTGGGATAGCGGCGTTCCGGTATTGAGCAGTTTCGTGCGCCGGGCGGCGGAGGATGTGCTTTACAACCTCACTACCGTATTGACCGCTTGGCGCTACCCGGCATACCAGACGCACAAGCCGTGGCATCCCTTGATCGAATATGCCGCAGGTGCCAAACGCTTCCCCATGAAGCCGTGGAGCAAGCGGCGCAAGCTTGCCTTGTTGCAGCAGATTCTCGGTAGCGCACAACCGTACTATCTGTTCCCCTTGCAGCTGGATGCCGATTCGCAAATCCGCTTTCATTCGCCGTTCGGCCGCATGGCGCCGGCGATCAAGGAGGTGATCGACTCCTTTGCCAGTTCGGCGCCTGCGGACACGCTGTTGGTGATTACCGAGCACCCGCTCGACACGGGCCTTGTCGAACTGGGGCGCATCACACGTGAATATGCCGCCGCCGCCGGTGTGGCGGCGCGCGTAATTTATCTCCAGGGCGGCAGCCCGGATGAACTGGTCAAGGGCAGTGCCGGCGTTGTCACGGTGAACAGCACCATGGGCATCCTGGCCCTGACTTTCGGCGTGCCGGTCGTGGCTTTGGGACATGCCATTTATGATATGCCCGGCCTGACCTTCCAGCACGGAGTGGACGACTTCTGGAGCCTCGGCACCTCGCCGGATGCCGCGGCATTCGATGCTTTCCGGCGAGTGGTTGCCTCACGCACGCAAGTAAACGGGGGCTTTTACAGCCACATGGGTCTCGAACTGGCAGTGGCAGGATCGCTGGCGCGGCTGGAAATGGCGGCGAAGGATTATCCCGTCAGGGCGCTGTCGGCAATAGCTGCGGACGGTGACATCCAGAGCGGTGAGCGCGTGGTCGAAATGGTGCCGGGATTGGTCGCCCAGGTGTGGGACGACGCGGAAGCGATCCCGGAATAGATTTCATCATGTTCGATATGATCAATTGGCATTCCCTCATGGCCGGGGCCGTACTGGCCTTTGCCGGCTGGGTGGTGCTGCGAATCGCCTGCGGGGCGGTGTTGCGCTGGTCGATGGCGCTGTTTCTGGACCTCGCACTCCCCGCTACCTGCTTTGCATTGCTTGCCGCAGCCACGGCCAGACCTGTTTTCGCGGGGGTGATCACGCTGGCGCTGACCGTGGGATATGCCTATGCGGATCGCGCGAAGCTGAAGGTTCTGGCGGAACCGGTGGTATTCACCGATGTATTCCAGGCTTTCGACATATTTCGCCACCCACGCCTGGCATTGCCGTTTCCGCACAAGGGCAGGGTACTGACAGCCGCTACTGCGGTCATCGGCATCTTCGTCCTGCTGTTCCGGCTTGAGACGGCTGCGTGGCGGCTATCACCCTGGCCGGCTCTGATATTGCTCAGCCTTGTTTTCCTCGCGGCCTGGGCGGTCGGCGGACGCTTCAATGTACGTGCAGCGAAAAGCCTGAGGCACCTCAGGCTTTCCGGCAACCCCGTGCGCGACGCCGCCAGCTTCGGCCCACTGGCCATTTTGCTTGCTTACGGGATTATCGCCAGAGGCGAACGCAAAGTGCGGCAGGCGGCTGCGCTACCTGTTTTCCAACCGACGCCGCCGCACTCGCGGCAGGTTGCTGCACAACCCATTGTGGTGGTGCAGTGCGAGTCCTTTTTTGACGCACGGCGCATGCACGCAGCCATCAATCCTGAACTGCTACCGACTTTTGATCGATGCAAACGCTCCGGTGTCCAATGGGGCAGGATTGAAGTCCCCTGTTGGGGGGCGAATACGGTGCGCACCGAGTTTGCGGTGCTCACTGGATTGGCCGAGGCAGCCATCGGATTCGATCGTTTCAATCCGTACCACCGTTTTATCAGCGTTCCGGTGACCTCGCTCGCATGGCGTTTGCGGGCTGAGGGTTACCGCACCTATTGCTTGCACCCGTTCGATCGCACTTTCTACGGGCGCGACCAGGTCATGCCCAACCTTGGTTTCGACGTGTTTCTGGGGGAGGAGGCTTTTGTTGGTGCGCAGCGTATCAATGGCTATATCTCCGACGTCGAAGCCGCGCGAATGGCAGCAAGAATCGTGGAGGAGGAAGGCCCCAACGTTTTTGTTTTTGTGATCACCATGGAAAATCATGGTCCCTGGCCAGCCTTGCCCGGAGAGGCCCCCGCCAGTCTTTTGCCGGGGCTCACACTGCCGCAGGAGGAAAAGCTGGCCTTGACCCGCTATCTGCAAAGCCTCCAAAGCGCCGACCAGATGCTGGAGGTGCTGACTGAAGCATTGGGCGCCAACCACACTCCTGGCCTGCTCGCTTTTTATGGCGATCATCTGCCGGCCTTCTCGTCGGCTTTCAAGCAGCTTGGGTTCAGCGATCTGCGCAGCGACTACCTCATGTGGCGGCCGGGACTCAACAAATCGTTACACCGGGATATCCGGGCCCAGGATCTGGCCGGAGCCGTTCTGGGGGCCCTGTTGACCCCCGACAAGTTGAGCGCCCGCTTCGATGAATTGACCCGTGTAGCACGGTAATCGGAAAATTTTCGGTCTCGCGCTCGGGGTGATAAGCTCGTTAAACTATGCACTGGGCTCAGATAGTCCGGATTTTGCGCATATTTCCGGTCAAAATGTCCTCGCGGGTGTTTTTATCGATGTTTCTCAAATTTTCAGATGGAAGAAAGCGTTGTCAGCATCATGAATGATATGCCGAAGCACGAGTTGTTCATTGAAGATCTGCGCGGAACGGCAGCTTCGAAAAGTCGTTTGCAATCTGTTATGGAGTGGGCGCGTAAATATCGCGGCTCATTGACGTTTATTGCATTGCCGTCGTTGATCACTGCCGTTTACTTTTTTTTAATCGCTTCGGATTTATATTCTTCGGAAGCGAGTTTTGTAGTACGTTCACCTTCTCACATGCAGATGTCCGGCCTATCCAGTCTGCTGCAAAGTACGGGCATTAGCCGAGCGCAGGATGATGATTACACCGTTAACGACTTCATTGTTTCACGAGACGCGATCGCCTCTCTCGAAAAGCAAGTCAATCTGCGGGAAATCTTCAATCGTCCGGAGGCGGATTTTCTCGCTCAATACCCCAGTTTTATCTACAGTGAAAAGGCCGAGGATTTCTTTCGCTACTATCAAAGTCGCGTTGATGTTGTCCTGGATTCTACGACCGGCATTACCACGCTGACCGTCAAAGCGTTCAGGCCTGAGGATGCACAACTGCTTGCAAATCTGCTTCTCAAGGAAAGCGAATCTCTCGTCAATCGAATGAACGAGAGGGCGCACCAGAACGCGGTTCGCGAAGCTGAAGCAGAAGTAAAGTTGGCCGAGGACGGTATTGTGGAGGCACAGCAAAATTTGCTTGCTTACCGCACCCGTGAAACGATGCTGGATCCGAATAAATCATCTGGTGCAATCTTCGAAATGCTCGCGAAGATGCAGGCGGAGCTGGCGATGACCAAAACACGTCTGGCGGAGTTGCAGAGCAATTCGCCGGGCAGCCCTTTGCATTCCGATCTCGAAGCGCATGTAACAGCTCTGGAAAATCAGATTGAGAGTCAGCGCTCGCGGCTTGCGGGAAGCAACGGATCGATGGCGCCAAAAATCTCCGAGTACGAGCAGTTGGTTTTGAAGCAGGAGTTCGCTGCAAAGGAGCTTGCGTCGACGATGGCTTCGCTCGAATCCGCAAGAGCCGAAGCCCGTCGCCAAAGCATCTATCTCGATCGCGTAGTGGAGGCGAATCTGCCTGACAAGGCGCTGTTCCCCAAGCGAATCAAGTCGTTCCTTATCGTGTTTATCAGCTGTTTCATGGGGTATTCGGTTGGCAGGCTTCTGATTGCCGGCGTTCGAGAGCACGCCCAGGAATAAAGGCCCGGATCCAGGCATGAAATCAACTGCTGCCACTGATGTTGTTCCACGGACGGACTCATCAAGGTCATATGATTTACTGAGTGCGTTTCGTATACAGGTTTCCGTCATCTGGGCTTTGATGATGCGTGAGCTGCACACTCGTTACGGCCGAGACAATCTCGGGTTTCTCTGGGTTGTCGCCGAGCCGTTGTTGTTTTGTACCGCTGTAACGATATTGTGGTCGATAACCAAGGGTCGGTACGAACATGGAATTGCAGTAGTCGCATTTACCATAACCGGGTACATGCCCTTGCTGCTTTGGCGCCACTCGCTCGCACGCGCGCTATTTTGTTTTCGCAGCAATGCGAGCCTGCTATATCACAAGCAGGTTACCGTATTGGATTTGCTGTTTTCCCGCGTGATCCTTGAAATTCTTGGTTGCTTTCTTGCGTACCTGGTGGTGTCTTTTATTTTCTTTACGTTAGGGCTCTACGAGTTTCCAAAAGATTGGGGCCTGTTTTATCTGGGCTGGATGTACCACATTCTCTACGCTACAGGCACTGCGCTCATCATTGCATGCGTTACTGAAATGTATGAGTGGACGGAAAAACTTATTGGGCCAGTCAGTTACATCATGGTGCCGCTATGCGGTTTTCTTTATATGGTGGATTGGTTGCCCGGACAAGTACAGAAATTCGCTCTGTATCTGCCGAGCGTAAATGCCTATGAGATAGTTCGCGCAGGGCAGTTCGGCCCTGATGTGCGGGTGCATTACAATCTCGGATACGTAACTTTCGTTTGTCTTGGCATGGTTTCGGTGGGAATGATGATGTGCCGCCATGTCCGTTATCATATTGTCATCGAATGATTCGCGTCTCAAAATTGCGCAAAGTTTACCGAAGCCATGGTATGGAAAACGTGGTTTTGGACGATGTTTCATTCCAGCTGCGCCCTGGACAAAAGCTTGCCGTGATCGGGAAGAATGGAGCGGGCAAGTCCACCTTGATCAGGCTGCTCGGAAAAGTGGAATTTCCCACGAGTGGTGTCGTGGATCATCGCATGTCGGTTTCTTGGCCGCTCGGATTCGGAGGGGCGTTTCAAGGGAGCTTGACGGGAATCGACAACATGCGATTTATTGCGCGCATCTATCACATAGATTACGCGCGCATGCGGGCGTTCGTCGAAGAGTTTTCCGAGCTGGGACAGTTTTTGTATCAGCCGGTCAAGACCTATTCATCGGGAATGCGCGCACGCCTGGCGTTTGCCCTCTCGCTTACCATCGAATTTGAATGCTATCTGATCGATGAAGTGATCATGGTCGGCGACCAGCGATTCCATGAGCGTTGCAACGAACATTTGTTTAACAGGCGAGCTGATCGGGCGCTGATCATCGCATCTCATGATGCATCATTTATTCGGGATGTATGTGATTCCGGAATAGTCCTGTCGAACGGGAAGGCGCTTTATTTTGAAAGCGTGCGCGAGGCGATGGATTTTTATCAGGAGCAGGAGCGGCGTCCAAATGGATTGGCGGCAGCATCCCGGCCCACAGACTCCTACCTTGCCAAATCGGATGAAGAAAGCTTGTCGACACCAGAGCAAAAAACTGGGACCGATCCAAGTTCATCCGGGTTTTCGGTGATTGATGCCTATATCAGCAATGGCGCAGGACCGGAACATTTGGTCGAGGCTCTTTATCGTCATGTCTTAGGGCGGTCGCCGGATCCGGAGGGATTTGCACATTTTGTGCGGCGACTCAAGATAAAGGAATTTCCCGATGAATTGCCGTATGTGGTTAGAGATTTCGTGAATTGCGAAGAAGCCAGAATGCGCATGAAGGTACAAGGCTAAGCGAGATTCAAGGTTTATGAAATGCGCTGCAGCCAATGTTGCCCATTGCAGATCGATGATGGCGGGCTTTAGCGCTACTGCAGGCGACATCAATCCTTGTCCGACCAATGATCGGCATACCGGGACTATTAAGGTGAGTAATAACGCTGTACCCAGACTATTTGGCTGCACTGCCTTCGCATTTTCGGAGAAGGCTGTATTCGCCTCGTCGGAAATCGAAGTGGTAAGTTGCTAGTGTCGCGCGCCATCATCATTGGGCAAAGCGGCCAGGACGGCCGCATTTTGTGGGATCAACTTGCGGCGCGAGGTTTTTCGCTTGTGGGGGCCTCGCGGCGAGAGTTGCGTGTGCATGGCAATCAATGGAACGATCCTGTTGATATTTCGGATTCCAAGAGCGTTTATCGTCTAGTCAGCGATTTCCGTCCTGATCAAATATATTATTTGCCGGCTTATCACCACAGTTCGCAAGATCAGACTGAGGATGAAGCGAAGGTATGGACGGCCAGCTTGGCGGTGCATGTGCAGGGCCTAGCTCATTTTCTCGATGCAATTAAAAAGTGCCATCTACCCACCAGAACTTTCTACGCGAGTTCATCGCGCATCTTCGGCCATGCGTCGATTAGCCCACAAGACGAATCCACTCAGTTCCGGCCAACTTGCCTTTACGGCATTACAAAAGTTTCCGGAATGATGCTTGCTGATTATTACCGACGTGCTCACAACCTCTATACGTCGAGTGGCATTCTTTTTAATCATGAGTCGCCGCTGCGTGCCCGACAGTTCGTATCGCAGCATATAGCGGAAGGTTTGGCTGGCCTCAAAAGCGGACGCATAACATCCCTGCAAATCGGCAGTCTAGATTCCAGAGTGGATTGGGGCCATGCTCCGGACTATACGCGTGCGATGCAGATGATTCTTGAGGTGGATGATCCTCAGGATTTCGTTATTGCTTCGGGTGAAATGCACTCGGTGCGCGAAATGATAGAGATTGCCGCCGAATTTCTGGATATCCCCTGGAGAGAATGCGTCATAGAGAGCCCGCAGATTCTTCGGCGCAATTCACAGGAGCTTTGCGGGAATTCATCGCGACTGCGGCACGCAACGGGTTGGAAGCCCAGCACCTCTTTTCGTGAGATGGTCCAGATTCTGGCGAAGGCGGCCTTTGACAGAGAAGTGCATGGATCGTCGGTAGCCAATGGATAAACATCTGTTTGGGCTGATATGCGTTGCCTCGTCTGTATCTCTCAAGATGTGGCTACGCGAGGTTGCCCGCCACGAATACGTTGGGTGCTCATTGTTAAAACAATATGTTTACGAATAAGACTTCGTCACCGCAATCTTCAGTAATCGGTACGGCTCACCATCTGAAGGACTTGCTTGCCTACAAGGATCGGGAATTCGTAGTCGCTGCTTACAGGGTGACTCTGGGGCGTTCACCGGACTCAACGGGCTTGGGCTTCTACCTCAAGCTCTTGAGGCAGGGTCGGTCCAAAGTCGAAATTCTTGGTCGATTGGCATACTCCAAGGAAGGAAAAAAACATGGAGTCCATATTGCCGGGCTGAAAAGCCGCTTTGCCATTCTGAAGGTTTTGAACTTGATGGGAATCCGACATCCATGACGCGGAAAAGAATATTCTGGCTTGGAATGCACAAGATACTGATCCCCACGGAGCTCAAGGCCCTTCGTGATCTTGGTTATGAAGTATTCAATCCGCCCTATTTGAGCGAAATTCGAGATCAATCCGCAGTTCTCGATTGGCAGCCCGGTGATTCGTCTTTGCCCAAAGAGGTTTTCTCCAAGCTCTCCAGCTATAACTTCTTCTATAGCCAAATCAGTGCAGAAATTTCCGAGCTGCTGAATGAATATTTTGATGCAATTGTAGTCACGATAAATCCGGATTGGCTTTTGAGTGTGCTCCATGCGTTCAGAAAAACAATCATTTATAGAACGTATGGTCAACTGGGTACGGTAAGCGAAGCGCTCCTTCACAATGGCAGCTTTGACCTTATCATCGAGCGCGACAATTTCTGGTTTGTCCCACATTCCGATGAAACCGCCAATGATGAACATGCCTGGTTAAGGAGGCGGATGCACGTAGCTCCTTACTGGCTTACCGATGATGTGCTGGATTTAAAAGATCATTGGAAGCATGTTCAAGACAAGAACCCTCACATCGGTTTGTGCTGCCCCAATATTACGAATAGGTACTACAACAATCATTTTCTTTATTTGAAGGCTCATTTTGAACAGCGATGGTTCCGCTATTTTGGGGTCCAAATAGAAGAAAATAGCGATCCTAATGTGGTTGGCACATTGAGCCGAGCCGATCAGCTCCAGGCATTCTTGAAGCTATCCGGGTTCTTGTACACATATCCCGAACGAAATACCTGCTATCTGCCTCCGATTGAAATGATGGTGCTTGGCGCGCCCGTCATTTATTTGCCCGGCTCCCTTCTTCATAGATACTTTGGGGCTGAGTCGCCGGGCTTTGTTCCAGATGAAAATGCCGCAATTATTGCGGCGAGACGACTCGTTGCTCGCGACAGGTATTTCATTGACGACATAGTTGAAAGCCAAATACCAATTGTCGAGAGGTACACCAAGACGCACTGCCTTCCGATATTTTCCAGGATCATCAAGGAAATTCTCGGGAGTCCTTCAGGGTCCCCTTTTTTATATTCGCCTCGTAAAGATTTATCGGGCAAGCCGGTTCTTGTCCTGGGGCATTTCGAAGAAGGATATGGATATTCAAACGGCGAGTACACTTCTGTTCACGGCATTCCACGCGTGATGCGTCAGATAGTAAAGTCGCTAACCGAGTCGGATGTTCCTGTAGTCGTTACCGCGCTGCATAGTGATGTTGTAAATACCTACGGATTTTATGCTTCTCAGACCCTGAAGTCCGAACATCTTAGTATCTTCCCCGCTGAAGACTTTCGTGGCAGCGGTCGGATGCCGCCAGTATCGCAAGCTACCGATCATTGGATAGACAGCGTTCTTCCCGTGCCCATATTGTTGTTGCGTGGACTGCTGGTGCTTTTGAAGCAATTACTGCGTCGTTATCAGGGCAAATTCAAGAATAATGATCCCGATGCATCATCAAGAAATTCTGATGACGATCCGTGGCAATGCGTAATCGTTCCACACTATTACCTGTTCCCCGAAGCTTTGAATTTATCTACGAAGCATCTGGTTACATATCTTCCAGATTACATGCCGCATTTTTTTGCTGGCCGCGGTTATTTCCCCGAAGAAGAGTCCCATCTGAGAATCGGCAGGGGTCTGGTCAAAAAATCAAAGACGGTGCTGACGAGTTCTTCGTTTTCCGCCCGCTACTTGCCAATATCTAAGCTGGCAGTTCCCGCGGAAAAGATCGTTATTTTTCCTCTGCCGCTTCTTAGCCCATCTCCAAAAGATCAGGGTGCGAATGACGTGGAAGAACGCGTTCGCTCGGCATTGGAAAATGAAATATTCATCTTTTATCCAACGCAGCCACATCCGAACAAGCGAATTGATTTGTTGTTGAAATCCTGGATTAAAGTGCGCGCCTTGCGATCCAGGATAAAGGTCAAACTGGTTCTGACTGCGGGCAAGCTGGATCCAACGTTGATGGAGTTAATTGAAGAAGCAGAGTTGGCTTCCGATATCTATCTGCTCCCGAGAATTACCGACACCTCGCTATCGTGGCTCTATGAGAGCGCAAGTTGCCTGGCTTTCCCCTCGGAGCTGGAGGGTAATTTTCCGACGCAGGTGCTGGAAGCCCTGCTTCACAACTGCCCTGTTGTGACGATGAACAATCCGTTAATCGCAGACGAACTGGGACCTTTAATGCGGCATTTCCTGGTTGCTGAATTTGCAGATACGGATGCATTCGCGGAGTTGATCGTTTATGCAATCGAGCATCGCGATCAAACATTGGAAAATCAGCGTAATCTTCTCGAATTCGTTAAAACAAAATTTGCGTTTGAGAAATATAGAGACAACATTCTGACGTTGATCGGTGCAGATGTCCCAATCAAAACAAATGATGCCGTTGGAGGAGAGGGCTCTGGTTATGAGGGGCGCTCGCTGACGCCGTCAAAACCACATTCTGCGCTGAATGCAACCGGTTAATGGTCCGCGTCGAAGTGCTCATTGCCTTGATCCTGCGGTTCCTTTTATATGGAAGGTTGAACGCGAGGCGCGCCGATTTCCGAGATAACAAGAGATGTTTTTTTGCGCATTATCAAGCGACCTGCCGTGGCTTGAGAAGTTTAAGGATAGCCACTGGATGTTTGGCTAATTTGCGCGATTCAACTCTAATGCAAAACTGCTAACTAAATATCGACCACTGAGTAATGCTAATGGGTTCATCAACGAATAATTATCAAGAAATAACGGCCTGTCGCGTAGGCCGTAGTGAAAACCTGATCACCGTGCTGAATCTCGGCAGGCAAGCTTTAACCGGTGTTTTTCCGAAGGATAGTACGGTTCCGGTTACCCGCGGACCGTTGGAGTTGGTTTGGTGTCCGGATAGTGGCTTGCTTCAGCTCAAGCATTCTTTCGAGCCGTCAGAAATGTATGGCGAGAACTACGGTTATCGCTCGGGCCTCAATCAGTCAATGGTCAATCATCTGGCTGACAAGGTCCGTTATCTCGAGAGAATGATTGATCTGCGCAGTGGCGACGTAGTGCTCGACATCGGAAGCAATGATGCAACTACGCTGAAGGCATACTCATCTCCTGGCATAAGGCGAATCGGTATCGACCCAACAGGGGTGAAATTTGCTGCCTACTATCCTCCTGAAATCCGCCTGATACCGGACTTCTTTTCTGCAAGTGCTTACCGTTCAATTGAATCGTCGCCGGCGCGCATCGTAACTTCAATTGCCATGTTTTACGATCTCGACTCACCGGTTGATTTTGCGAAAGAGATTGAATCGGTGCTTGCAGACGATGGTGTCTGGCATTTTGAGCAGAGCTACATGCCTTCAATGCTCCGTACTAATTCGTACGATACAATTTGCCATGAACATCTTGAGTACTATTCGCTAGGGACTGTCAAACGCATTCTTGACGCGGCGGATATGACCCTCGTCGACGTTACAATGAATGCTGTAAATGGTGGTAGCTTCGCGGTTACTGCGGCTCGGAAATGCAATAAATCGGTTCGCGTGAACCATGCGGTGATTAATTGGCTTCTGGAGCAGGAGGAACGGATGGGCCTGAATACACCAAGGCCGTACCGTGACTTTGAAGAAAGAGTTTTCCGGCACCGTGACGACCTGATTCGATTGATTCAGGCACTCAACGCCGATGGAAAAAAAATTCTTGGCTATGGCGCCTCTACAAAGGGGAACGTCACGCTGCAGTTTTGTGGCCTCTCAGCAAAAGACATTCCTGCCATTGCCGAAGTGAATCCCGACAAATTCGGTTGCGTGACACCCGGCTCCCATATTCCTATCATTTCGGAAGAAGAAGCTCGAGCAATGAAGCCGGACTATTTCTTGGTGCTGCCGTGGCATTTTAAAGAGGGAATCCTTCGTCGTGAGAAGGAGTTCCTCAATCAAGGTGGGAAGTTCATCTTTCCGTTCCCGGAAATAGAAATCATTTGACTCCAACGGAATGGGCTTAAGAATCTATGGCATAGCGTAGGCAGGTGCAGATCTCTGCCGGGTCGGCAAGCAATAATAATTTTCCGCACAGTGGATTTAATCACTTGCAAGAGCTGCTCAGAGAAGAATGGATGCCTCAAGATATTCCATCGCTGGCTTGCAGGAGTTGATTGCCGCCTGGTCGAGTCCGCTGGAGCATTTGTGATTCAGATGTGTGCAGCTTGTCTTCTCTTTCGCCTGCGCGAGAGGGATGTTGCGTCTGGCTGAGGGAAATTTGCTTCAGCCGAAGTCGGTGCCGGATGTGACAGGGATAAACCTTGAAGTTAATACTTTCAGTTGATGCAATAAATCCCCCTTTGACCGGAGTGGGGCGATACGCATGGGAGTTGGTTACGCGGCTCTCCAACCGTCCAGAGCTTGAATCCCTGCGCTTTTATCTCAACGGACGATGGATAGCTGATCCCGCATCGCTTTTGCAGGAGGCTCATGCAGCCAAGCCCAAGAGGCGTCGAAAAGTTAAAGTACCAAAGTGGTACACGGACTGGCGAAGTTCGAGTGCCTTCCGTAGCAGCATATTTCACTCTCCCAACTATTTTCTTCCCGCTCACAGTGGGATTGCGGTTGCCACTATTCATGATCTGTCGATTATTAAATTCCCGGAAACCCATCCGATGGAGCGGCGCCAGAAGTTTGATCGGGAACTTTCGGGAACCCTCGATAGAGCTTCACATCTGATTACACCCTCCGAGGCCATTCGCAAAGAAGTAATCGAATATTTTTCCTGGCCTGCCGATAAGGTTACAGCTGTTGCAAATGGAGTGGCGCCTTCTTTTAACTCAAAACAGTCATCCGAGATTTTGATCCCCACCTTGAGCCGATGCGGCTTGCGGCCGAATGAATATGCCTTGTGTGTATCAACCCTGGAACCGCGCAAGAATATTGGCGCGTTACTAAGAGCCTATAGCAGGTTGTCGGAAACACTGCGTGCTCGATATCCGTTGGTTCTCGCAGGGCACAAGGGATGGTTAAGTGAGTCGCTCCATGATTCCATTGATAAGGGGCGGAGCGAAGGCTGGTTGCACTATTTAGGCTTTGTTCCCGAGGCCGATCTACCAGCGTTATACGCCGGCGCTCGGGCTTTTCTCTATCCTTCACTGTATGAAGGTTTTGGATTACCAGTTCTGGAGGCAATGGCCTCTGGCGTGCCGGTGCTGACCTCCGATAGCTCGTCTCTCCCCGAGGTGTCCAACGGTGCCGCACTATTAATTGACCCGAATGACGATGATTTACTCTACAAGGGAATAGATCGGATTCTTTTGGATGATGACTGGCGCGCATTGGCTAAAGCTCGCGGGCTTGAGGTGGCGGCTCGGTTTAGCTGGGAACGTTGCATTGAACAGACCATGGCAGTCTATACGCGACTTTCACCCGCTTTGTGACTGATTGAGTCGCTGACGAAGTATTGCTCTATCTTTACTATTTCGCTGCACGCAGTCCATCCGCTTGCAGCGACTGTTCGGCGATGCAGCGCACACGAAAATAACAAATTAAACAAAGCTCCCGTGTGCCTTGATGTTTTCGGAGCCTGCTCGGATTGAGATTTGTAAGAACTGGGGAAGCTGAACCCGTAATAATCTGCGGGTGTGACCTCAGTAAGAAGAGGATTTATCTCCACCGAAGCGAAGGCGGCTGAGGATGCCGAGTCCGTTGGACGCCTTCGTCGGTGTGGACCTATCCCGCAATTTTTTTACGACAAATGTATTTGACTGGGGCATTCCGATACTGGAGTCTTCGCGAACCTCCAGGAGTGCGCACTCTTCATTGTTAATGATTTCAAAAATGACTTGCTGTGGCAGGCAATGCATTTCCATGTCTCTGACATTATTTTTTTGCAGATATTGGGCAGCCCTAAACCGATAATTGGATATATACGTAGGCACCTGGAATACGGCGATTCCCTTTGGCCGAAGTGATCGGAGCGACTGTTGAATCAGAAGTTTAATTATGGGCGGTGGATTGTGCTGAAATACCAGCCGCGAGTAAAAGATGTCGCATTTCTGTAGCGGCTCTGCAAGGTTCTCCGAGCATAGGTGGAAAGTGACGTTATTTGTCGCCTCGCTTGAGGCGCGAGTTTCTGCAAGGGACAAATGGGCTTTCGATATGTCATAGGCGTGAACATGCCGACATGCTTTTGCGAGAGGCACGGTGACTCGACCCACGCCGCACCCATACTCGACGCAGATTTTATCCGTGATCTGGGCATAGCCATGGCGCGCCAGGGTTTTTTTAAGAATTTCGGCTTCAGATACACCACTTGCCCAAAATCTATCGATTGATTCAGCCAAATTTTCGGGAAGAAATTGCGGATCTGTCAGAACAGAATTGTGTGCTCCAGTTATCCCTAAATGCTCCCAGGCTTCCTTTATCCTTTTTATTATTCCTGCCAATTGCCGGTGGGTGACGTCGACGTCGATATGTAGGGATTCAACATCCATGGGCAAAGAAAGAATTGTGCCTTCCGAGCGTCGGAACGAAGCACTGGCAGCAGAGTCAACAAACTCATCAGACGACAAAAACTCTTGAAGTAAAGATTTCCTGTCGTCTCTCAGCATATGTGCTTGAATGGCCTCTTCGGATTCTGGTTCGCGTCCAAGGATCAGACGGTAACACCAGGACACCTCATCTCTTGACACTGGCATGGAGCATTCCTCGGGTCGCGGCAAAATAGCCGGAATTAGCAAACATGAAAGCCGGTACGGTTCGACAGCCCCATGGAAAAAATGAGTTGTTCCGTACTTTCTGCCCAATTTTGCCGCTTTATTGCTTGCGAAGAAGGTGCTCGTCCCGTAGAGATCAAGGAGAGCCAGTTGCGGAGCGCCAGCGCCAATGCTTCCGCATCAACGCCGGTGAAGTAATATGCCCCAATGCCGGCAACTTCCTTGAATACAGGAATATCTCGCAATAGAAGTGGTTTGTTGAACTGCGATGCTTCAATAATCGGAAGTCCGAAGCCTTCAGCTTCGGAAGCCATAAGTAATCCATCTGTCCTGCTATAAAGCTGCTGCAGCAGATCATCGCTTGCATTTTCAAACCAGTGCAGCCGAATGCCAGCCTCAGGATGTTGACGTAGCCTGCTTATCAAGCCGTCGACCTTCCAACCCGTTTTGCCGACAATGACCAGATTAACCTGTATTCCTTGCTGCCAAAGTATTTCGAAGGCAGAGAGCGCTTGCGCATGGCCTTTTCTTGGCTCGATGGTTCCCACCATCATGATGCAATGTCGTTCCTGAAGCTGCGGCATGACATCTTTTTCTCCCTCCGTTTGATTGAGGTGCTGAGCTCCAGAAAAAAAATCAGTGCCGAGATGGAATGAACGCACGGGAAGGGACTCTGTTCCAATGCCATATTGCTCGATAAGCCATTTTTCCAGATCGTCTGCAGTGGTTTTCGAAACGCACAGCACACTATCTGAATAGATTGCTAGCGTTCGAAGCCAGCGATGAAAAGTTCTGTGGCGTTTTGGATTAAACCATTCCGGCCGACGGACAGGAAGCAGATCGTGCATCAGAAAAAATAATTTAACGCCATCGCTTTTCCACTGGCCTAAAGCGCGGTGATGATGCGGCAAAAGATGCGCCGCCAGATCCAGTCCGAAAAAAACGTCGCCATGATGAGTTTCGATCGGAAGATCGGAATTTTCATGGTCGTAATCTTGCGCGAGGAGTGCCGCACGATACTGTTCAGCGTAGCGATAGCACTCATGGCGAGAAGCGTAAACAGGCCGTATTTCATAGCCGCAAGGAGGATTTCGAAGCAGTTGTATCAGGACATTCCGAACTACCCGCTGAATTCCTGTTCCTGCATCCCTTTTTACTATTTCCGATACATCCACCAGTAATTGTCTGGTTGCACGTATGGTGTCAATCTCAACGGGCCTGGTTGTAACCAGTGCAACTGCTTTCCGTGCACACCCGGCAGTGAGGAATGAAAAAAGTATAGGGTGGCCAAGACCAATGCGGGCGTATTCGCGAATCACCGTCCTGCAGAATTTTTGCAGTCGGACACCTATTGAGAGCTTGGAAGGAGGCACTTTTGGGTTGATCCAATGAATTTTAGACTATGGCTCCGATGGATAGCTAAATAATCTTTTCGGGCAATTGCGGGATTTTCCGCAAATCCTGCGGCGTGTTGGAGGTATTCATCACGCCATGAGGATATGGGGTTCCCTGAAATTTATCCGCTGCTCAACGTGAGTGGCTACTTGAGTGAGCTGTCCACTACCGCCCCATTGATTAGCGGTGAAGTGACCAGACCGATCAGGTTGAGGAATTTTTCGAGTTCCGTTGCTGGTGCGTTGGCCACATAGAGTATGTCGTGGTCACGCACCTCGAAATTCTGTGCAAAGAAGTAGCTGCCGGCCTTCGTGAAATCAAGCTGATAGACCACCGGGACAACCGCGTCATCGCCTAGTTGTGCGGGGACCGCCCCCAGATTTTCGGCAATGTGCTTCGGCTCATAACGGAACACGAAGACACCCCTGGGGTCGGCGCGCGAATCGGTAAGCCCGCCGGATTTGGCGACTGCTTCGGTGAGGCTCAGATGATCTGCGTCGAAGGTAATTTGTGCATTATGTGCAGTGGCACCAAAAACAGTATACGTTTCCGGCCTTCTCATGATGACGAGGTTGTCCTTGGGATGCAGCCGGATGTCTTCGCTGGGGTCGTGCAACACCTGGGGCAAAGGTACCGTCACGGTGTTGTCCCCGCGCGTTAGCTGCACTTGAATCTCGTAGGTCGGCGCCTTGATGCCCCCGGCCATTGCCAGGACATCCAGGAGACGTTCGCCGTAAGGTGAAAGGGGCACTCGCGCGCCATTGGTGACTTCGCCCACGACGGTGACCGTGTTCGATGAATTGCGGGTCAGGTTGACCAGAACCTGGGGTTTCTGGGCTTTCCCCGTGAGCGCCTGCTCAATCGCGGTTTGCACTTCCACCGTAGTATGGCCCGCAACGGGCACACGGCCGGCGAACGGAACGGTGATACAGCCGTCGCTGCCGACGATCTGTTCGGGAATAATCGATCCCCGGGAGGCATTGACGGTTAGTATCTGCTGCGTGCTCGCGGGGCTGGAGGAAAACAGCGGGTCGGAACCTACTTCCCAGACGGTCACGGTTACGCCATCGCCGCGACCGATCACTGTTTCCGGTGCGATCTCGTCGTCTCCAAAGCGCGCCGCCAGTGACGGAGCGGGTTGATGCTTCAGAACCTCCACGGTGTTCGCGGTGACATCCACCAGTTCGAACGGATGCGTGGAAGCATCCGGCTGATACTCGTCGTGAATCTCGGAAGCGCGTGGACCGGCAGTCGGCAGTGAGGCACAGCCGGTTAGACCAAGGCTGAAACCCAGCACAAGCAACGGCAGTACCGATTGACGGATGCCGCTAAGAGTTGTGCGGATGGCGGATGTTGTCGAATTCATGCTGCGGATCAACTCGATATAAAAAGTGGTTTAAGGCGATGTTTGATATGCGGCCGCGCGGATCAGGTTCAGCGTGGACGAGAGATGCTTTTCCCAGCTCGGGGGTTTGTAGGCCCCGAGACGCTGCAATTGTTTCTCGCGACGCGGCGAAGGCATTGCCGAATAGTCTCGAACGGCCTGCAGCCAGCCGAGGCCGTCCAGTGGGTCGAGATATTCCGCGCTGTCGCCGCCGACTTCACGATGCGCGGCGATTGCCGAGGCGATCACCGGTGTGCCCAATGCCAGGGCTTCGGCGACCGGCAGGCCGAAGCCTTCGCCGAATGAGGGCATGAGTAGCGCCCGGGCGCCGCGCAGCAGGGTGGCGATATCTCCATCCCCCAGGCCGGAGCCCTCGACGACGAAGCACGACAATAGGCTCGAACGATCCAGGATATTGAATACCGTCTGGTTTTCCCAACCGCGGCGGCCGATCAGTACCAGCCGTGGTGCGGCATTGCCTTCGCTTTCCACCAGCCGCCGCCACACCTGAAGCAGCAACTGGTGGTTCTTGCGCGGTTCGATGGTGCTCAGCATTACAAAGTATGGCACCGTCGGCGACAGCGGTGTGTAATTGCGGCTACTGCCAAAGCGATCCTCGACGCCCAGGTGGAGGACGTCGATCGGCGGTACTCGTTGGTTGTGCTTTTGCAGATAACGAGTCAGCGCACTCCGGGTGGCGTTCGAGTTGACGATGACCTGGCGAGCGTGTGCGCCGACGGTTTCGAGGCGTGAGGCGTGTCGGGCGGGTTCGCGCGGACGGTTGAACTCGGGGAATTCGAGCGGAATCAGGTCGTGGATGAAAAACACGCCGCCGATGCCGGTATGCCCCAGCCAGCGCGATACCGCCTTGCGGAACAGGCGGCCGTGAGAAGTGTTGACGTAGACGCCGGCACTGCCTTCCACCATGATCCGGCGCGGTCGCAGGGAACCCAGGGCTCCGTTCAGGGCGGATCCCGCACGACGCAGGCGCGTCCCCTCGCTTGTGGTCTCGCCCCTGGCCTTCGCCGGAACCGGCCTGGCGGTCCCCGCAGGGGCTTCCAGCCATTCACGCAATTGCCTGAAACCCGCTTGAGGTAAATCCGCCGGGCTGCCACCCTCCCAGCGTTGTCGCACCGCATCGATCAGGCGCGTTGCCGGGCCTTGCCCCAACAGTTTCGGGCCGAATACGTCGAAAGTCACCAGCTGCAGATCGATCCCGGGGGCCGTGCTCAGGGCCGAGACATAGGCAAAATCCACCCGGTCGATACCGGTCGGTGTGGCCAGGCCGCCCCGGGCCAGGAGCCGGGTGGCGTCGAACAGCACACGGATGGTTGCGGCTTCAGGGCTTGCCATGCGCGGACACCCAGGAGCGATACAGGCCCAGACACAGGCGGGCGATCCTCGGCGCGGCCCAGCGTTCGACGGGGCTGCCGGCGGCGCTGTGAGAGGCCAATTGCCCGGCAACAGTTTCCACCTCGCAGGGGCGCCCGGTTTCAGGATCGGCATATCGCGGATAAGCGATCAGTGTTCCGGCGACCAGCTCGTCCAGGTTCAGGCGTCGGCTGCGGCGTGGAATTTCCAGATGATCCTGTGTGAGCCCCCAGCCGGCATAGAAGGGCAGGCCCCACGTCGTTACCGGGATGCCACGCAGCAAAGCCTCGAAGCCGAGCAGCGAGGTCATGGTGTGCACGGCGTCGATTTGTGGGAACAGGGCCGTGGCCGATACGTCGCGGACGATCTGGTCGGCGTGGCGCAACGCGGCGGCATCGCCAATGCGGCCGGGGCGGGTGCCGGCTTCGGTATCGGGATGCGGCTTGTAGACGATCCACGCGGCTGGTTCGGCCATGCGCACCCGCCGCAGCAATTCCAGGTTGTTGCCGACTTTCGGCGCACCGTAGCGGATCGACGCATCGTTCTCGACCTGGCCGGGCACCAGGATGCGGCGACGCCCGGCTGGAGCACCAATGGATACCTGTGCTGTCGTGCCGACGTTGTATTTGGTCAGTCCGCGCGAGACCAGGAACTGGCGCAGGCTGGCGGCGCGTTGCAGCAGTGCATCGCTGAAGCCGCCGGCTTGCAGCAGGCGCTCCAGCGCGGACGGTGTGCGGGGATCGAAATAGATTCCTTCGGCATCGACTACCAGTGAGGCCCCGCCGACGTGGGTCGACCCCAGGCCCACCGAGCGCAGGAAACCGTCCTCGATCCTGACCAGCGGAGCCTGTTGCCGCGCCGCAGCTACGGCGAAGCCTTCGGGTTCGCGCGCCGCCCAGATCACGATGCGTCCGCCGTGGCGCGCCTGGTTGCGCAATGCCTCGGCCGGCGAAGCGGCGTAGTGCAGCCGGCCGCCCGGCTCGCGCAGAAAGCGGTCGATCTGCCAGCGCTTCCAGGGCTTGATACCTACGACTTCGGTTCGACTCGGATTCAAGGAAATTTGATTGCTGCGACCGCTTTACAGGTGTCGAGGGGAGTAAGTGGCTGGCGACTCCGCCAAGCCCGCATCTGGTGCGAGGGATAAAATTTGAAGTTTCCCTCTATTTCCCGGAATTTTAAGGGATTTCCTACCTATATGCACGATTGTCAAGCCCCTTTGAGAAGGGCTTTCTGCCATACAGGCTTGATGGCGGCGCAGACAGGGCGACCGCCAGCCCTCAAGGCCGGGATTTTCGAGGCACCTGGCTGATGATCCCCAAAAGTGCTTGTGTTCGATATCGCACGGACCCGCCTGGCTGGCCCTGTACCATCAAATAGCCGCTACCGCGTTGGGAACCCATGGCCCAGCGGGGCAACACGGAGGGGCAGTGCAATCATTGTCCTCCGCCGTGGTCTATGCAACG
Source organism: Nevskia sp. (assembly GCA_028291705.1). Lineage (GTDB taxonomy): Bacteria > Pseudomonadota > Gammaproteobacteria > Nevskiales > Nevskiaceae > Nevskia. Next base: position 9,268 of record JAQGNS010000117.1, on the reverse strand, counting down.
CCCCCATACAAAACCATGGATGCGGAGCAAACAATGCGGTTTTTCGATTTGGGCCTTGGGTCATCGGGCGGCGTGAAGCTGCGCGCCGGAGGATCCGGGGAGCGGCACGATGACCTAAATACTGCAAAAGAGCAGCGGTAAGGACAGAAATGCTTCGAACACTCAGGGGTAAAGTTGTGCAAAAAAAGCCAGAAAGCCGGACGGGGTCATGGAATGCATTGAGCTACGGGGTGGCTCTGGTTTCGCTGGCACTGGGCCTGTGCGGATGCTCCATCATGCCGATGCTGCAGCCGGCCAATGACCGGGCCTTCAGCTTCGAGCGGGATACCCTCTCGTTCGACAACGAAACGGAATGGCGGTACCAGCACGGCTCTCCGGCCGGCTATTCCGTGGCCTCGGACAAGGACGGTGAAAGCGAGTACACACTGCATTGTTTCGTCATGAGCCGCTCGGCGCGGCAGTTCTTCCAGTTCGCGCATTTCGACGTTTCGAAACGTCGTGTGGATGACGACACCTACCGGCAATTGATCAAGCAGGTGATCGCGCACGATCCCAGCGAGACGGAGCCTCTGCCCGAGCGCATCGTCATCCCCGGGTATTCCGGTCTGCGCAGTTTCAGCGTCGCCAAGGAAGCCTTGCTCAAGGACGAACTGGGCAGCGCGGCGCAGAGCTTTCTCCAGCGCGGCAACTGGCGCATGATTTTCCCCTTCAGCCACGACCACCAGGAAGAAACCGCGAACAGCATGTTGGCGGAAATCCGCAAGCATCGGCCGCCGGTGGTGCACATGGCGACCTTCCCCAAGATCACCATCAATCACGCCGTGCTGCTCTACGCGGCCAGCGAAACCGACAGCAACATCCGTTTCCAGGTCTACGACCCCAACAACGCGGCCAAGCCTACAACCCTGAGTTTCGATCGGGCCAAGCGCAGCTTCACTTTTCCGCCGAACATCTATTTCGCGGGCGGCGAAGTTGATGTCTACGAGGTGTACCGGTCGGTGGTCTACTGAAGTTCCGGCGGCATCGCCTGGTTATTCCTGGTGATGGTGCTGGTGTTCGTGTTCCTCGTGCTCGTTCCCGGCATTCGCCGTCATTTGCGCGTATTGCTGCGGCGTGAGCGAGGGAAGTTTCTGCAGGAAGGCCACCATGTTCCAGATCGCCTGGTCGTCATGTGTGGCGCCCCAGGCCGGCATGGCGGTGAGCTTGATGCCGTGCTTGATCACCCAGAACTGCTCCGCCGGGTTTTCGTCCTTCTGCGTGGCCAGTTCCGGCGGTTGCGGATAGAGGCCCGGGCGGATTTCGGAGTCGTCCATGCCCGGCGCCAGGTGGCAGCCGGTGCACATCGCGGCGTAATGCTCTGCGCCTTCGGCGATGCGCCCGGGATCGTCGAGCGGCGGTACGCGGATATCCGCGGCATGTTTCTCCACCGAGCGATCGCGCAGGGTTTCGAGGATTTCGTAAACCGGCTGCGTATGCGGCACATCCGCGCCGATCTCGTAGGTGCCTGAATAGATAAAAATGCCGCCGCCGATGCCGGCGAGGACCAGCAATAGCAATGCTGCCTTGAACATTTTCAAATCAATCTCCGTAGTTTCGACAGGATCAGCTGCCGTGTTTCATGCCAGGCATATCCGGCATTCCGGGCATGTCGTTGGGTTTGTCCATGGTGGCCGGAGCAAGGCCGGGGTCGCTGGAAACCCTGTAGGCGAGGGTGCCCTTGGGGTGACGATACCAGCCAGGATCGGCATGGCCCTTCAGTTCATCGCGCACCTTGAGCACGGTGAACATGCCGCCCATGTCGATGCTGCCGAAAGGGCCCTTGCCCCCGCCCATCGGCAGGGTATTGGCCGGGCCGCCCATCGTCCCGGCCATGTCGCTCATGTCATCCATGCCGTTTTTCCCCATTGCCATATAGCCCGGCAGCATTGAGCGGATTTTATCCTCCACGCCGGACTGGTCGACGCCCAGGGCGTTGGGGATGCCATGGCCCATCGCATTCATGGTGTGATGCGACATGTGGCAGTGGAAGGCCCAGTCGCCCGGGTTGTCGGCGATGAATTCGAAGTCGCGCATCTGGCCTACGCCGACGATGTGGGTCACCTCCGGCCGCCAGCTGCTGCGCGGCCAGCGGTCACCGTCGCTGCCGGTGACCCAGAAACGGTGGCCGTGCAGGTGCATCGGGTGGTTCCACATCGACAGGTTGCCGAGGCGGATACGCACGCGTTCGCCGGTCTTGGCCAGCAGCGGTGCGGTGGCAGGATAGACCTTGCTGTTGAAGGTCCACAGGTCGAAGTCCTGCATGATCGAAGGGTCGGGGCGGTAAGTGCCCGGATGCAGCGCCCAGTTGTGCAGCATGATGGCGTAGTCGCGGTCCACCGGCGGTTCGCTGTCAGCATCTCCGTTTCCGGGGCCGTCCTTCGGATGGATGATGAAGAAGCCCATCATGCCCAGCGCCATCTGCACCATTTCGTCGGCATGCGGGTGGTACATATGGCTGCCGGCCTGACGCAGCGTGAACTCGTAGGCCCAGGTTTCACCGGGCTGGATGCCGGCCTGGGTCAGGCCGGTGACCCCGTCCATGCCGTTGGGCAGCAGGATGCCGTGCCAGTGAATGCTGGTGACCTCGGGCAGCTTGTTGGTGACCAGGATGCGCACCCGGTCGCCTTCCACCACCTCGATGGTCGGTCCCGGTGTGGAGCCGTTGTAGCCCCAGCATTTGGCGCGGCAGCCCGGGGCGAACTCGTGCTCGACTTCTTCGGCCACCAGGTGGAATTGCTTGACCCCGTCCTTCATGGTGAAAGGCAGGCTGCGGCCGTTGGGCGTCGATACCGGCGTGTAGCCGCGCCGGCGTCCCTCGGACAAGGCCTGTACTCCGAGGCCGCTTACCGGATCGATCTCCGGGTTCGCCGCGGCGGGAGTCGCGGCACCGGCCAGGGCGCCGGCGCCGACGAGCTGGATCAGATTGCGGCGGGTAATCATGGCTGGCCTCCGGCCGTCGAAGCAGGTTGCGTTGGCGGGATTGTCGATGAAGTGCCTGCCGGCGCATCGCCGGGCAGGCGCATGCCCACGGCGCGTTCCAGTTCGGCGCGCGCCACCCAGTAATCGCGCACGGTTTCGATGTACTTCTGGTAGGTGTCGTATTCCTGCTGCCGGGCGCGGATCAGTTCGAACGGGCCACTGAGCATGAAGTTGGCGCGCTGCTGGGTATGCCTGACGATGCGCTCGCGCAACGGGATGTACTCGTCGGTATAACGTTTGGCCAGTTCACGCGATGCGGTGACGCGCGCTTGCGCCACCTGGATCGCCTGGCTGGTTTCCACCTCCATCCGGCTCAGCTCGGCGCGGCTCAGTTCCAGTCGTGCCTGCGCGCGCAGCACCGCGCCTTGGCCCTGGTTGAAGAGCGGCAACTGGAGGGAGATGGAAGGCCCGAGCAAGTGGGCCCCGTCGGTATCACGTTCGCCCTGCACGCCGAGGTCGACATCGCCGAGCAGGCGGGAGGAGCGTGTCAGCCCCAGCGCATCCTCCTGCAAGGCCACTTCGTGCCGCTTGGCCAGCAGGTCGAGACGGCCCTCCTTGGCCAGCACGTGTAGCTGCGGCAGGCTTGTTTCCTGCGCCGGCGGGGCGGGCAGGCGCTCCGGCACCTGCCAGTCGCCGCGATCCGCCGGCAGGCCCAGCAGTCGCCCCAGTTCCGCGCGGCTAGCCAGCGCATCGTTGCGGGCGGCAACCACGTCGGCCCGCGCTTGCCCGGCTTCGCTGTGGTTCAGTTCCAGCTCCAGTTCAGGAATATTGCCGGCATCGTAGAAGCGCTGCGCCAGTTGTGCCGAAGCGTCGGCGGCGTCGGCCACGGCTTCGCGCATGCGCTGGATCTGGATGGCGCCGACCAGGCGCTGATAACTGACCTGCACCTCACCGGAGAGATCGATCACCGCGGCGCCGGCTTCCTGCTGGGTGCGCTCGAATTCAGCCTTGGCCAGACGCGACCGCGCGGGGAGCAGCAGCAGGCCTAGGAAGTTCTGGCTCAGGCCGTAGTCGTAGCGATTGACGTCGCTGCCGCCGGTAAACAGCACCGAACCACTGAGCACCGGATTGCTCAGCCGGCCGGCGTCGTAGACGTCGGCGGCGCTGAAGCCCAGACGGGCATAGGTGATGCGCAAGGTGGGGTTGCGCAGCAGCGCCACGCGCACGGCGTCATCCGCCGAAAGCGGGCCTTTGGCGAGGATCTCGTCCGCCAGCTTGTCGGCCGACTCAATGCCGGGCTGTGCCACGTCTGCATAGCCACGCGCCTGCAACTGCGACTGCACTTGCGAGAAGCCACGATCCTGGGGAATGCCGGCGCAAGCGGACAAGCCTGCTGCGATCAATGTGATACCCAGGCTCACTGGCCGCCGCGGCGAAATGGATAAGTTCACGATGCCTCTCCGTCGATAGCTGCTGTCCTCGACGAAGCCAGGCGCCGCCACCCAGGGAGCGGGGGACAGGAAAATACCGGATGGGCCGGCCGCGCTCAGGCGGCCGTAACGATCAGGCGGCGCCGGGCGGCGCCGCGATCGGTGGTCGGAATGGAGACGCATCCTGGAGAGACGGAATCCATGCCGCATAAGGAGCGGTAGCTGCCCCTGTGCCGGACGCGAAAGAGAGTGCGGGAGTGACCAGACCCAGTCCCGCGATCCCCGTGCCGCTGGCGCAGTGATGCTGGCAATGGCATTTCACTTCGCAGTCGCAGCCCTGGTCGGCACTCTGGCCGTGGTGGTCCATGGCGATGTGATCATGCTGCGGAGTCACGTCGATCAGTGCGCCCAGGCCATCGTGATGGCAGTGCAGGTTCTCGCGCATGGTGGCGCTCGCCGACCAGGGCAGGGCGACGACGAGCAGCAGGACCAGCAAGGTACGCAGTGTGTTCACGAAAGCCAGTATAGGACCACCGGGCAATGCGCCATGTTAAACCCTGCAGTCGGGTCCAGGGTCAAGCCGCTACGCTTCTTCGCCGCCTTTTTCGTCAAGGCGGGGCTGTTCCTTGTCGCCCTTCGCAGTCTGCTTCTTCAAACCGAGCCGCAGTGCGCTGCCGACCAGCTTGTTGCCGCCGCTGATACTGTCGTAGACCACGTCGCTGATCTGGTCGTGCAGGCTGCGCACGATGCGGGTGGGGTGGCGCGTCACCGGGATGGCTTCGAGGATGCCGAATGGAATGCTGGCGATGCCGCGGTGCACGCTGCGTACGGTCGCCGTACCGAATGCGACGCCCTGCTCGGCGAGCTTTTGCAATTGTCGCAGGTCTTCGAGTTGAGCCTCGGCGCGCGAGCTTTCCAGCAGCGCGGCCGCGACCCGGCGCATGCCGAGCTGGACGGCGGCGAGTTCGCGGCTGCTGCGCCGCTGCTGCCACAGCGCGGCCGCAGTTGCCGCTAGCGACAGGAGCAGCAGGCTAAGCGCCATCGTGCAGCCTCACTTCGGCCACCACACCCTGGTCCTGCAACTGCACGCAGAGGCGCTTGTAGATTTCCTTGTACACCTCGCGCCGCACCAGTTCCGGCGTGAGGCTGCCGAAGGCCTTGGCCAGCGGCGACTCCTTCATCGCCAGTTCCATCGGGTTGAGGATCTCCACCGAGATCAGGGAGGGCCGGCCGAGGGCGGCGAAGACGCTGGAAGCGAGTGTGCCGAGACCCGCCGCACCCCATTGCTCGAGTTGTTGCTGGGCGGTGTCCAGTTCGCGCTGCAGGGCGTAGTGTCGCCGGGCAAACAGGCCCAGTGCGGCGAAATTGAGCACCACCAGGCACCAGAGCAGCGTATTCATGGCAAGTTCCCCCTGCACCACGGCAGGAAGCAGGATAGCCGATCGGGCCGGCCCTGCCGCGTTCGCTAGTCCGCGATCATGTTGAACAGGCTAACGACGGGGGTCTAAAAATTGTAGTAGTCCGGCCGCCCGGCGGTCCACAGCTCGCCCCACAGCTTGCCGCCGCCATCCACCGTCAGCACTTCACCGGTGATGAAGCTGCCGGAGGGGCCGGCGAGGTAGACGCAGGCCTCGGCGATTTCCATCGGCGTGCCTGGGCGCTTCAGCGGGTTGGCGCGGGGGAATTCCTTGACCGCCTCGGGCGGATAGACTTCCAGCCCTTCGGTGGCGGTCAGCCCGGGGGCAAGGCAGTTGATGCGGATGTTGAGCGGCGCCCATTCCACCGCCACGGTGCGGGTCAGGCCGACCACGCCGGCGCGCGCCGCCACCGTGTGGGCCACGCCGGGCATGCCGCGCTCGGTCACGGCCACGATGTTGACGATGGAGCCGGGCGCCTGCTTCGCGCGCCAGTATTGCGCGGCGCGCTGCATCATGTACCAGGTGCCGTTGAGGTTGTTGTTTACCACCGCGTTCCAGCCTTTCACCGGAAAGTCGATCGACTGCCCCGGGAACTGGCCGCCGGCGTTGTTGACCAGAATATCGAGACGGCCGTACTCGGCGTCGATCCGCTGGAACAGCGCTTCGATCTGCTCCGGCTCGCGCACATTGGTCGGCAGCGCCAATACCGGGCGCTGTTTGCCGCGCAGGAAGTCGGCGGTGCGTTCCAGCTTCTCCGGCGTGCGCCCGCAGATCACCACGTTCGCGCCCAGCCGCGAGAACAGCAGGGCGATGGCGCGGCCGATGCCGGTGCCGCCGCCGGAGACCAGGATCACACGGCCCTTAAACAGGTCGGAGCGATAAACCGTCTCGGCGGTCCACAGATAGTCCGGGGTATTCTGTTCGGCGTAATTATTCGTCATTGAAAAACCAGTAGGGCGGGCCGTGCCCGCCATTGCCTTGGTGCAACGTCCACGGCGGGCATGGCCCGCCCTACGAAAAAAATTTAATCGCGCAACAGCTCTTCGCTGATGATGATCTTCCTCACCTCGGTCGTCCCCGCGCCGATCTCCAGCAGCTTGATCGAGCGGTACAAGCGGTTGATCTCGGACTCCCAGATGTAGCCAGTGCCGCCATGCACTTGCACCGCGTCGTTGAGCACCTTGTTCAGGGTCTCGGCCACATACATGATGCCGGCGGCGGTGATCTTGTGGATATCGCCACGACCGCCGCCGTGCTCGTCCAGGGTATTGGCGGCGCGCAGCGTCTGGTAGGTGAACAGGCGCATCGATTCCACCCACACGTACAGGTCGGCCAGCTTGGCGCGCACCATCTGGAAGTCGGAGATGGGGCGGCCGAACTGCTTGCGTTGCTTGGCGTAGTCGATCGACAGTTGCAGGGCGCGCTCGGCGATCCCCAAGCAGATCGGCGAAATCATCGAGCGTTCCAGATCCAAGCCGCTCATCACCACCTTGACGCCCTGGTTCTCGACGCCGACCAGGTTCTCCGCCGGCACGCGGCAGTCGTTGAAAACCAGCTCGGCGGTCTGGCTGCCGCGGAAGCCCATCTTGGTCAGCTTCTGCGCCACCTTGAAGCCGGGGAAGTCCTTCTCGACGATGAAGGCGGAGATACCCTTGGCGCCGCGTTCCTTGTCGGTCTTGGCGTAGACCAGCAGCACATCGGCCACGGGGCCGTTGGTGATGAAGATCTTGCTGCCGTTGAGCAGGTAATGATCGCCCTCGCGGCGCGCGGTGGTGCTCATCGAACCCAGCGCGTCGGAGCCGGCGCCGGGCTCAGTCAGGCCGAGGGCACCGATGGCCTTGCCGCTGCACAGGCCCGGCAGGTACTTCTTCTTCTGCTCGTCGTTGGCGTTGCGCAGGATGTTGTGCAGGCACAGGTTCTCGTGCGCCACCCAGGCCAGGGCCAGGGCGTGGTTCCAGCGTCCGAAGGCCTGCAGTACCAGGCCGCTGGTCATCAAATCGAGGGCGGAGCCGCCGTAGACCTCGGGCGCGGTGATGCCGAAATAGCCGGTGCGGCCGATCAGCGGGAACGCCTGCTCCGGCCACCATTCCTCGTCGTCCATGCGCTGCGCCAGCGGGTACAGCTCTTTCTGCGCGAAGCGGTCGGCCTGGTCGAGGATGCCCTGCTCATCGTCGGACAGGCCGGAAAAGACCTGGGCGATGTTGCGCTGTTCGCTGGAGGGGGAGCTATGGTCTGCCATGATGTTTTACCCGGTGTCTGCTACCGAAAAATGGTGCCGTCATTTGATCTGGCTAGCGTAGCCCTGCCGGCGGGCCTGGCGCTTCGTCCGATTTGGTGAGGCTGGCTCACCAGCTTTCTTCCACGGCATCGACCAGGCCCCATTCCAGCGCCTGCGGCGCCTTGATGCGCAGGCCCGACAGTGCCATCCACGCCGTGCGCTGGCGGCCGATGCGCCGGGCAATGCTGACGCAGCCGCCGGCGCCGGGTATGAGGCCGAAGCCCAGCTCAGGCAATTGGAACCAAGCGTCCGGCGCCGCGACGACGCGGCCGGCGAACGCCGGGAATTCGATGCCGGAGCCGATGCAGGCGCCATGCACCCGCGCCTCCACCCGTGCCGCACAGGCGGCAAGGTAACGGCCGGGCACGGCGAGGCTGCGTACCACGTGGGCCGTTGCCGGGTCGGGCGCGGTGCCGAACTCGGTGAGGTCGCCGCCGGTGCTGAAGCATTTGCCGCGGCCGCTGAGCCGCACGCGGCGGATCGAGTCGTCGCTCAGCGCCAGTTGTAGCGCCTCGACCAGGGCATCGCGCATCTCCACCGACATGCCGTTGCGGTTGGAGGGGCGGTTCAGTTCCAGGTGTAGACGATCCCCGTCCCGTTCCATGATCACTGCCGGGCCTGCGTCGCTGTGTATTGACGGTGCGGGAGCGCGGTTCGCGTCCAGCCAGCGGCGGAATTCTGGACCAGCTTGCAACGTGCCGTAAGCCAGTGATTCGGCGGTGAGCGCGTCGGCCACCGGCAGGGTTTCGATGGCGCGCAGCAGTTGCACCAGCACAGCCGCCGCAATCGGGCTGCGCCGGATGCCGTCGAGCAGCGGAGTCGCTTCGGACGCACGGCCCAGCACCACGTCGCAGGCCGGTGTCAGCGCAGTGGGTGCGGCGGCGATGGCGACGCAGGGGCAGGGTAGTTCGCGCAGCCAGATGCGGATGCGCGCATGGGCAGGTTCGGGCAGATCGTCGTCGCTGGCGTCGAACAGCAGGAAGGGGTGTGCCGACAGCGGCGAGAAGGCGCGGCGCGCATCGCTATCGCCGGCCCAGGCCAGCACCTGCGCCAGCGGTACCGGCTGTAATTGTCGATCCGCCGCGCTCATTCCTGCCGGCGCCGGGCTAACGCTGGCCGCGCTGGAACAGCGAGAAGAAGGCGTAGGAAGGATCGACCGGGCCGGGCTTGCCGATATAGGCGCC
>JAQGNS010000112.1 GCA_028291705.1 Nevskia sp. | reverse complement strand
CTACGCAGCTGCCGCTGCGTAGTGCAGCGTGGGGCGCAGTAGTCCGACACGTCGGCGGTAGCGTTCGCGGCCTGCGACGTCTCGGGGTCGGTCTGAAGCAGCGATGTCCGCCGCAGTCGTCTCCTCGAACAGCGCCTGTGGAACCGCACCTCATGCCTGCATAGGGCCGCGCCTGGACGGCTTTTTTCGGCCCGGGCCTTGCTTGCTCTTGATCCGGCAATCCAGCATCCCAATTAATCGAAGATGCCCCTGAAAATGCTGTTACGGGTCGCTGGTCTCAGCGCCCTGCTTCACGCTTATATCGGATTCCGCCTGTTGCCGGACCTTGCTCTCGGCGCCGCCGGGACGGCTGCCGCCATTGCGTACCTGGCGCTGTCGGTGTTGCTGATGCCGGCGCCGTTGCTGGCCAGATCGGCGGTGCACCGTCCCTGGATGGAATTGCTGGCCTGGCTGGGCTACCTCGCCATGGGGTTGTTTTCCTCGTTGTTCGTCCTGACCTTGCTGCGCGACGTGCTACTTCTGGCGCTGGTCGTCGTCGGCATGCTTAGCCCGAGCGTGGTATCGATCGATGGCTTCCGCGAAGCCTCGGCCATCGCGGTGGCGGGCCTGGCGCTGCTGCTCACCCTGGTGGGTGTCGTCAATGCGCGCCGGCTGGCCAGGGTGGTGCGGGTCGATATCCCCATCGCCGGGCTGCCCGCGGCCCTGAGCGGCTTCGTCATCGTCCAGATCAGCGACATCCATGTCGGCTCGACCATCAAGCGGGGCTATCTCAGTGCCATCGTGGGGGCCGTCAATGCGCTGAAGCCTGACCTGGTGGCCGTGACCGGCGACCTGGTCGACGGCAGCGTCGAGCGGCTGGGGCCACATGTGGCGCCGCTGGCGAGCCTGTCGGCGCGGCACGGCGTCTACTTCGTCACCGGCAACCACGAGTATTACTCCGGCGCGGATGCCTGGGTGGCCGAACTGCGCCGGCTCGGCCTGAACGTGCTGATGAACCAGAACGCCGTACTGGAGCACGACGGCGCCCGCCTGTTGGTCGGCGGCGTCACCGACTACTCGGCGCATCATTTCGATCCGGCACAGCGCAGCGATCCGCGCGCCGCCCTGTCCGGTGCGCCCGCGGACATCGCCGTCCGCCTGCTGCTGGCGCACCAGCCGCGCAGCGCGCCGGCCGCGGAAGAGGCCGGGTTCGACGTGCAGCTTTCAGGGCATACCCACGGCGGCCAGTTCCTGCCGTGGAATTTCTTCGTGCGTTTCCAGCAGCCGTTTACGGCCGGCCTGAACCGCCTGAAAAAGCTCTGGGTCTATACCAGCCGCGGCACCGGCTACTGGGGCCCTCCGGTCCGCTTCGGCGCACCTTCCGAGATCACCCGCCTGCGCCTGGTCACCGCCTGAACTGAACCGGGCACCTGCCAGCCGGGCAGTCCCCCGGTCCTCCGCATAAAGAAAAACCCCGCTGGTCGATGACCAGCGGGGTTCAGTTTGCTGCCTGATGCCTTACTTCGGCGCGTCGGGAGCCGGCGCGTCGCTTGCTGCCGGTGCGGCGGCATCGGGAGCCGGAGCCGCAGAACCGTCCGCAGGCGGCGTGGCATCGGCCGCCGGAGCGGCGCTGTCGGCGGCAGGTGCCGCGGCATCCGGAGCGGGAGCGGCCGGAGCTGCATCAGCAGCCGGTGCCGCCGGAGCGGCTTCAGTGCTGGCCGGGGTGGCGCTTTCGCTGGTGACCCCGCCATTGGAGTCCGTCACCTTCAACTCGACGCGACGGTTCAGCTCACGGCCTTCGTCGGTGTTGTTGTCGGCGATCGGCATGGTCTTGCCGAAACCCTTGGAGCTCATGCGGTCCGCTTCGACGCCGCGGCCGACCAGGTACTGCTTGACCGAGGCGGCGCGCTTGTCGGACAGCTTCAGGTTGTACGGCTCGGAGCCCTTGCCGTCGGTATGGCCGTCGATCTCGACCTTGATGTCCTTGCGCGCCAGCAGCGCGTCGGCCACCTGGTCGAGCAGGGTCTTGGCGTTGACCGTCAGCGTGGCCTTGTTGAACTCGAAGTTCACGCCGTGCAGCACGATGGTGTCGCCGGTCTTGCAGCCTTCCAGGCTGATCGGCTGGCCCGGGGCTGGCGGCTGGCAGGGGGGCGGGGGCGGCGGCGGTGGGGGAGGCGGAGCCTCCTCGGTCGGCACCACGGCGGGCGGCGGTTCCGGCGGGGCTTCCGCGGCCGGCTTGAGGCGGCCGCCCAGCGGAATGCGCAGGCCGATATTGAACTGCGCCTCGGTGAAGCTCTTCTGGCCGCCGGTGTCGTTGGTGCCGATCACGTCGCGGTTGTGCGAATCGAGCTGGTACAGCGCCTCGGTGCGCAGTGTCATGCCGGGGGCGATGAGGCCGCCCAGCGTGATGTTCAACGGGAAATCCCAGCCCAGACCGGGGTGGAAGATGGTGCTGGTGTACTCGCGCACCGGGCCGGGCTGGTTATTGGCCTGGCCGCGCATCACGTCCACGTGCAGGAACAGGCCGTGGATAAAGGATTCGGCCGAGGGGAACAGGTAGACGTTGGCACCGCCGCCCGCGCCGAAAACGCGCATGGAATTGGGCTGGGCGGAGCTGAAATCGCCCTGTTTGGTGTCGTATTGGGTGAAGCTGCCCAGGATTTCCAGTTCCAGGCCGCGGGTAAAGCGCTTGCCGATCGCAACCACGCCGCCGTAGCCGCCATCGGTGCCGCGGGCGTCGTCAGCGAGGGTGTAGCTGCCCATTGGCGCAACGTAAACGCGGCGGTCGTCGGCGGTATCGTCGGCCCGTACGGCGGTGGCGCCGAAAGTGGCCGCGACCATCAGCGGGATCAATCCATAGCGGAATCTATTCATGCTGCTCCCCTTGCGCTCCTCTGGTCCAGTCGGAGAATCGTTTTAATCTTCGTTTTGCGTCAGAACTTACGGCGAAGCCGTCCCTGACAGCCTTTTTTAACATGCACTTGCGTCATCACACAACTTCGGTGACCGGATCGCCGCAGGCGACTATACTTCGCCTCCTTCCAATACCTCCAGATCATGGAACTCAACCCGATCAGAAGCGAGATTACAGCCCTGCAGGCGCGTTTCCACGCGCTGCGGGGCTATCTTTGACTACGATGTCAAGCGTGACCGCCTGGTCGAGGTAAGCGCGGAGCTGGAGGACAACAAGGTCTGGGACAACCCGGAACGCGCGCAGAGCCTGGGCCGGGAGCGGGCCAAGCTGGAGCAGGTGCTGGAGCCGATCGCGCGCGCCGAGGCCGGCCTGAAGGACGCCTTCGACCTGCTCGAAATGGCGGCCGAGGAGAACGACGAGTCCACCGTCGCCGCCGTGGCCAAGGACGTGGCCAACTACGCCCGCCTGGCCGACGACATGGAATTCAAGCGCATGTTCTCCGGCGACATGGACGCCAATAACGCCTATCTCGACGTCCAGTCCGGCTCCGGCGGCACCGAGGCCCAGGACTGGGCGCAGATGCTGCTGCGCATGTACCTGCACTGGGCCGAGTCCAAGGGCTTCAAGTCCGAGCTGCTGGAACAGTCCGACGGCGAAGTGGCCGGCATCAAGAGCGCCTCGGTGTACGTCGAGGGGCCGTATGCCTACGGCTGGCTGCGCACCGAGATCGGCGTGCACCGCCTGGTGCGCAAGTCGCCGTTCGATTCCGGCAACCGCCGCCATACCTCGTTCGCCGGTGTCTTCATTTCGCCGGAAATCGACGACAACATCGAGATCGACATCAACCCGGCCGACCTCAAGATCGACACCTACCGCTCCAGCGGCGCCGGCGGCCAGCACGTCAACAAGACCGAATCGGCCATCCGCATCACCCATGTGCCGACCAATACGGTCGTCGCCTGCCAGATGGAACGCTCGCAGCACAAGAACCGCGACCGCGCCATGAAGATGCTGCGCGCCAAGATGTACGAGCAGGAACTGCTCAAGCGCAACGCCGAGAAGCAGAAGCTGGAGGACTCCAAGAGCGACATCGCCTGGGGCCACCAGATCCGCTCCTACGTGCTCGACCAGTCGCGCATCAAGGACCTGCGTACCGGGGTGGAAATCGCGGACACGCAGAAGGTGTTGAACGGCAACCTCGATCCGTTTATCGAGGCCAGTTTGAAGCAGGGGTTATAAGTGACTGAAGAGCAGAAGCCGCCGCAGGACGAGAACTACGTCATTGCGCACCGCCGCGAGAAGCTGGAGAAGCTGCGCGGGGCGGGGCAGGCTTTCCCCAATACCTTCCGCCGCGATACCCTGACCGAATTCCTCAACGGCAGCTACGGCGCGCGTGACGCGGCCTCGCTGGAAGGCGAGACCCAGCCGTTCAAGCTCGGCGGCCGTCTGGTGGCCAAGCGCGTCATGGGCAAGGCCAGCTTCGTGCAGTTGCAGGACATGTCCGGCACCCTCCAGCTGTTCGTGCAGCAGGGCGCGCTGGGCGAGGAGAAGTACGGCGAATTCAAGACCTGGGACGTCGGCGACATCGTCGGCGCCACCGGTACCGTGTTCAAGACCAGGACCGGCGAGCTGTCGCTGAAGGTGTCCCAGATCGAACTGCTCGTGAAGACGGTGCGGCCGCTGCCGGAGAAGTGGGCCGGCCTCACCGACACCGAGACACGCTACCGCCAGCGCTACGTCGACCTGATCATGAACCCCGACGTGCGCCGCACCTTCGAGGTCCGGGCCGGCACGGTGCGCTTCATCCGCCAGTTCCTCGACAGCGTCGGCTTCGTCGAAGTGGAAACGCCGATGCTGCAGCCCATCGCCGGCGGTGCCACCGCGCGCCCCTTCGTCACCCACCATAACGCCCTGGATCGCGACCTGTACCTGCGTATCGCGCCGGAGCTGTACCTGAAGCGGCTGGTGGTGGGCGGCTTCGAGCGGGTCTACGAGATCAACCGCAATTTCCGCAACGAGGGCCTGTCCACCCGGCACAACCCCGAGTTCACCATGCTCGAGTTCTACCAGGCCTACGCGGACTACCGCGACGCCATGGACCTGGTGGAGAACCTGATCCGCGACTGCGCCCTGGCCGTAGTGGGCACCGCCCAGCTCAAGTACCAGAACCAGGATTTCGACCTGGCCCTGCCTTTCCTGCGCATCAGCATGGCCGATGCGGTGGCGCAGGAAAACCCGGACCTGGATCGCAGCCGCCTGCGCGACCGCGACTACCTGGCCGGCTACGCCAAGGGCAAGGGCGTGCAGGTGGGCAAGGACATGGGTACCGGCAAGCTGCTCACCGAGCTGTTCGAGAAGACGGTGGAAGCCAAGCTGTCGCAGCCGACCTTCATCACCGAGTATCCGACCGAGGTGTCGCCTCTGGCGCGGCGCAATGACGCCGACCCGGAGGTGACCGACCGTTTCGAGTTCTTCGTCGGCGGCCGCGAAGTCGCCAACGGCTTCTCCGAGCTCAACGACCCGGACGACCAGGCGGCGCGCTTCAAGGCCCAGGTCGCGGCCAAGGAAGCCGGCGACGACGAGGCCATGCTGTACGACGCGGACTACATCCGCGCCCTCGAATACGGCCTGCCGCCCACCGCGGGCGTCGGCATCGGCATCGACCGGTTGGTGATGTTCTTCACCGATTCGGCCTCCATCAGGGACGTGCTGCTGTTCCCGCAGATGCGGCCCGAAGCCTGAGGTCGAAGTTCGGGGTCCAAGCCTGGGGCGCAAGCCCGAAGCAGCGGCCTCCGGCGCCTATTAGCAGTCGCACGATGCGACTGCTAATAGGCGCCGGATTTTTCCGCCGACCCCAATCCCTGGTGGTCTTTACGCATTGGGTCACATTATCTAGTTGACGTAGGGCTCGCAAAGTGGGAACTTTGTGATGCAGTCGCTTGCCCAAAGGCCAAGAAGACCAACAACGAAAGAAGGCCCTCAAGCTTGCCTTCGGCTGCCATGCTCTTTGTTAATTTCCGCTACGAGTCCATGCCGATCCGGGAACGCCCGGTACCGGTTTGTCGTGCTCGCGTTCTTTAGGAGTGGTTGCTGCATTGCGGTGTGACGGTTTGCCGTCACTGCTTGAATTCTTTCGCCGTGTCGTGGCGAAGGCGATAGAGTCCGCGGCTCTTTAAGAAGCAAGGCTGGACCTGCGGATTGCGGCAAACAGCGGCGTCGTTTCACTCCCGCTCTCTCACCCTACCGTTTGGCGGGTGATGCAAACCCCCTTCGATCCGTCTGCGGCTGTGCGCGTATACGCACGTCGGAAATCCGTCGCCGCGTCCGATGCGGCGCGCAGCATGGCTTCGCATTGCGATGGCGGAGGCTGTGCAAATGATCTTTCCTAATGGCTGCAACGATGACCGATGCTGGCATTCAGCCGGCAGCAAGCTCGGTTATGCGAACACTGGGGCCAACGGTTTCCGGAAGGAGAGCGAGATGGAGGATCAATGGAGCTTGTTGCCGGCAACGTGGTCAAAAGCCTTGTGGATGGCGCTTTGCCGGAAGTTGGTCCAGTAGTTGCATTTTGCTCGGTAGGTTGAATTCGTCGAAGAGGACGGGCTCGACAAACTGCATGAAGACAGGTGCCGGTTCTTGACGACTGCGTTTCGTACATTGGCTTTGCCGGAGAACGAGATGACAGGCATTTTTGAAAGCTTCAAACAGCAGTTCCTGCAATCGCGGGATGAAGAGATGTCGCTGGAGGAATACCTCGCGCTGTGCAAGCGCGATCCCCTGGCCTACGCTTCCGCCGCGGAGCGCATGCTCGCCGCCATCGGCGAAGCCGAGATGGTGGATACGCGTAACGATTCGCGCCTGTCCAGGATCTTTTCCAATCGCATGATCCGGCGCTATCCGGCCTTCCGCGAGTTCTACGGCCTGGAAGACGTGGTGGCGCAGATCGTCGCTTTCTTCCGCCACGCCGCGCAAGGACTCGAGGAGCGCAAGCAGGTGCTGTACCTGCTCGGTCCGGTCGGCGGCGGCAAATCGTCCATCGCCGAGCGGCTGAAGTCGCTGATGGAGCAATTCCCGATCTACGCGCTGAAAGG
This sequence comes from Nevskia sp., assembly GCA_028291705.1. Classification (GTDB taxonomy): domain Bacteria; phylum Pseudomonadota; class Gammaproteobacteria; order Nevskiales; family Nevskiaceae; genus Nevskia. Next base: position 9,673 of record JAQGNS010000112.1, on the reverse strand, counting down.
CTCGCCGATCAACGAGTCGCCGCTGGGCCTGTTCTCGCCCGAGCGCGACGGCGCCACGCTCGAAGCCGAATTCGGCATTCCGCACCGCTATCTTTCCGGCATTGCCTCGCCTTGGGCACTGAAGCGTCTCAACGAATTCGGCGGTGATCTGACCCAGTTCCGCGTGGTCCGCATCCAGCCTTCGGTGCTGCGCCAGACCGCCATCGCCAAGACCGAGCCGGGCGACGAAAACAACCAGGACATCTCCACCCTGGTCGGCAAGGTCGACATCCGCAAGCTGGAAGCGTTCTCGCAGGACGATCCGGACGCCTATTCCTACTCGGGCGGTTTGTGCCTGGCCAACCAGGGCCTGCTCGAGTTCGTCGAGATGTTCAAGGCGCCGATCAAGATGCTGCACCCCCTGTTGACCGCCACGCAGGAGTGCAACTTCAAGGGCACCGAGGGGTTCTCGGCGATCCCGTTCCACGGCATCATCCTGGCCCACTCCAACGAGAGCGAGTGGCAGAGCTTCCGCAACAACAAGCACAACGAAGCCTTCCTCGACCGCGTCTACATCGTCAAGGTGCCGTATTGCCTGCAAGTGTCGGAGGAGCTGCAGATCTACCGCAAGCTGCTCAAGCACAGCTCGCTGGTGGACGCCCGCTGCTCGCCCGGCACGCTGGAGATGATGGCGCAGTTTTCGGTGCTGACACGCCTGAAGGAACCGGAGAACTCGAGCATCTATTCGAAGATGCGCGTCTACGACGGCGAAACTCTCAAGGACACCGATCCCGGCGCCAAGTCCTTCCAGGAATACCGCGACTTCGCCGGCATCGACGAGGGCATGACCGGCAGTTCCACCCGTTTCGCCTACAAGGTGCTGTCCGCCGTTTTCAACTACGACCAGACCGAGGTCGCCGCCAACCCGGTGCACCTGATGTACGTGCTGGAACAGCGCATCCTGCGCGAACAGTTGCCGGAAGAGACGCAGCGGCGTTACCTGGAATTCATCAAGGCTTGGTTGTCGCCGCGCTACGCGGAGTTCATCGGCAAGGAAATCCAGACCGCTTACCTGGAGTCCTATTCCGAGTACGGCCAGAACATCTTCGACCGCTACGTCACCTTCGCCGACTACTGGATCCAGGACGAGGACTACCGCGACCCCGAAACCGGCGCCAGCTTCGACCGCTCCGCGCTCAACAGCGAACTGGAGAAAATCGAAAAGCCGGCCGGCATAGCCAACCCCAAGGACTTCCGCAACGAGATCGTCAACTTCGTGCTGCGCGCCCGCGCCCAGCACGGCGGCAAGAACCCGAAGTGGACCAGCTACGAGAAGCTGCGCGAGGTGATCGAGAAGAAGATGTTCTCCAGCACCGAGGAGCTGCTGCCGGTGATTTCCTTCAACGCCAAGGCCTCGGTCGAGGACAAGAAGAAGCACGAGAACTTCGTCGGCCGCATGGTCGAGAAGGGTTACACCGAAAAGCAGGTACGCCTGTTGTCCGAATGGTACCTGCGGGTTCGCAAGTCGTCCTGACGCCACGGAGATTTCATGTCGATCATCATTGACCGCCGCCTCAACGACCGCAACAAGAATGCGGTCAACCGGCAGCGCTTCCTGCGCCGTTACAAGGAGCAGATCCGCAAATCGGTGACGGACGTCGTCGCGCGCCGTTCCATCACCGACATGGAGCAGAGCGGCGTGGTCAATATCCCGGTGAAGGATATTTCCGAGCCCAGTTTCCAGCACGGCGGCAACGGCGGCGACCGCGAGTACGTCAACGCCGGCAACCGCGAGTTCAACACCGGCGACAAGATTCCGCGGCCCACTGGCGGTTCCGGCAAGGGCAGCGGCGAAGGCGAGGGCGGCGACAGCGAGGACAATTTCTCCTTCGCCCTGTCGCGGGAAGAGTTCATGAGCCTGTTCTTCGACGACCTGGAGTTGCCGCACCTGGTGCGCAACGCGCTGGGCGAGACGCGGGATTTCAAGTGGCGCCGCGCCGGCTATACGCCCAGTGGTGTGCCCGCCAACCTGTCGGTGTCGCGCTCGCTGCGCAATTCCATGGCGCGGCGCATCGCCATCGGCGCGCCGCTGCGGCGGCAATTGCTGGAACTGGAAGCGGCACAGGCAGCGGCGGAAGAGATCGAAGCCATGCGCGGCCGCATCGCGCGCATTCCCTTCGTCGAGGAAGTGGATCTGCGCTATCGCCACCGGGTCAAGGAGCCGCAGCCCATCTCCCGGGCGGTGATGTTCTGCCTGATGGATGTCTCCGCTTCGATGACCGAGGACAAGAAGGACCTGGCCAAGCGCTTCTTCACCCTGCTGTACCTGTTTCTCTCGCGCAAGTACGAGAAGGTCGAACTGATCTTCATCCGCCATACCGACGACGCGCAGGAAGTGGACGAGGACACCTTCTTCCACGACACCAAGTCCGGCGGCACCGTGGTGCTGTCGGCGCTGAAGCTGATGCAGGAAATCGCCGTGGCGCGTTATCCCTCCGACAGCTGGAACATCTACGGCGCCCAGGTTTCGGACGGCGATGCCTTCGGCGCCGATCCGGAGAAGAGCCGCGCTTGCCTGGTCGAGCAGTTGCTGCCCTTGTCGCGCTACTTCGCTTACATCGAAGTGCCGGACCAGGCGGACCGTCCCAGTCCGCTGACCCACGCCTACCAGCGCATCGACAGTGACCGCTTCGCCATGAAGAGCGTCATGGCGCGCAACGAGGTTTACCCGGTCTTGCGGGAGTTGTTCAAGCGGGAGGCCACGGTATGAGCATCAGCAAGCTGGACGGCGGCCTGATCTCGACCGGCGCCGAATGGACCTTCGAGCTGCTTGAGCGCTACGACCACGCCATTCACGATATTGCCGCCAACGAGTTCGGCCTCGACACCTATCCCAACCAGATCGAGATCATCGCCTCCGAGCAGATGCTGGATGCCTATGCCTCGGCCGGCCTGCCCATCGGCTACCCACACTGGAGCTACGGCAAGGAGTTCATCCGCAACGAGCAGGCCTACCGCAAGGGCGCCCGCGGCCTGGCCTACGAGATCGTGATCAATTCCGATCCCTGCATCTCCTACCTGATGGAAGAGAACACCATGGCCATGCAGGCCCTGGTCATCGCCCACGCCTGCTACGGCCACAACTCCTTCTTCAAGGGCAACTACCTGTTCCGGCAATGGACCAGCGCCGACGCCATCATCGACTACATGGTGTTCGCGCGGAACTACGTCATGCACTGCGAGGAGACCTATGGCTCCGAGCGCGTCGAGGAAGTCCTGGATTCCTGCCATGCCCTGATGAGCCACGGTGTCGACCGCTACCGCCATCCGACGCCGCTGTCGGTGGCCGAGGAGCGCGACCGCCAGCGCGAGCGCGAGGAATACGCCTGGCGTCAGTACGACGAGATCTGGCGCACCCTGCCGACACGCGTCGGCGCGGCCACGTCGCAGAAAGCCGCGGCCGGGCGTTTCCCGGCCGAGCCGCAGGAAAACCTGCTCTACTTCATCGAGAAATACGCGCCGAAGCTGGAGCCCTGGCAGCGCGAGCTGGTGCGCATCGTGCGCAAGACCGCACAGTATTTCTATCCGCAGAGCCAGACCAAGGTTATGAACGAGGGCTGGGCCACCTTCTGGCACTACACCCTGCTGCAGCGCATGTTCGACAAATCGCAGGTGGACAGCGGCTTCATGATCGAAGCCCTGGCCTCGCACACCAACGTCACCATGCAGCGCGGCTTCGACCAGCGCGGCTATGGTGGTTTGAATCCCTACGCCCTGGGCTTCGCCATGATGTGCGACATCCGCCGCATCTGCGAGGCGCCGACGCAGGAAGACCGCGATTGGTTCCCGGAAATCGCCGGCGGCGACTGGCAGAAGGTGCTGGACTTCGCCATGCGCAACTACAAGGACGAGTCCTTCATCGGTCAGTTCCTGTCGCCGCGCCTGATGCGCGAATTCCACCTGTTCGCCGTGGCCGACCACGAGGACGACGATGACCTGGTGGTGGACTCGATCCACAACGAACACGGCTTCCGCCGTCTGCGGCGCCTGCTGGCGACGCAGTACAACCGCGACCAGCTGCTGCCGGACATCCAGGTGACCCAGTACGAGCGCAGCGGCGACCGCTCGCTTACTCTGCGCCACCAACGCAGCCGCAAGCGCCCGCTGGCGGAAGAGGCCAACGAGGTATTGCGGCATCTGGCGCGCCTGTGGGGGTTCACCGTGCGGCTCGAAACCAGCGACGAGAACGGCCGGCTGGAGAGCGTCTGCGAGGTGCGGAACTAAGGCCGGAATCTCACCTTTGTTCCTGGCTAAATAGTAGGGCGGCCTGTGGCCGCCTTATGCGCCAAGGTCGGCCTCAAAAGCCGGCGGCCACAGGCCGCCCTACTATGGGTTTGGCTTTAAACCATCTCTATACGCTGGCCCGGGGTTTTTCCTGGGCGGGTTTTGATACCGTCTTCTCGTCCGCACTGCACAGCAACAACAGCCGCCGCGCCAGCGCCTGCGCCTGGATGCGGATCTCCGGCACCGCCGTGGTCTCCCACAGCAACCCTTTGCGCGCCGGGCCCAGCGTATGCAACCGCTCCGAGGCCACGCCATCGCGGTCGAGCAGGGCGCCATGCGCATCGGTCTGCAGGCCCAGGCCGAGGTTGTCCGGCTGGATCAGGCCGCGCTCGCGCAGGCTGACGATCAGCGGATGGTTGAGGCGCCGGTAATTGCTCTCCGGACCGGTGCAATTGACCACACGCTGCACCTGCAGTTTCTGCATGCCCTTGCCCAGGCGCGGCCGGATGCTGACTTCCACTTCGCTGTCGCGCTCCTCGAAGCCTTGCAGGCGGCCGGCCAGCACCTGCAGCTGGCCGCTGCGCAGCAGTTCGTACACGCTTTCGACGATGCGCGGCGCGGCGCGGTGGCGGTGGATTTCCCAGTAAGGCCGCAGGTGGCGCAGGAAGCGCTGCTGTTCCGAAGCAGGCAGCCGCTGCCACAGCTTCTGCGTATAGGGGCGCAGGGCATCGACCACGGCGCGCCAGTCGCCGCCGCGCGCTTCCGCCGCGGCTACCTCGGCCCGCATGCGCCGCAGCAGGGGCAGCACCCGCGCCGGCAGCTCCAGCGGATTGAATGACAGCGTGTGCGGCGCGGCGGCGCGATGCAGCTGCGGCAGCAGGCCGCGGCGCGACACCACGTGAATGCGCCCGTGATGGCCCAGGGTCTGCAGGGCGGCGAGCCAGTCCAGCGTGGTCAGGCCGGAGCCGATCAGCAGCAGGTTCTCGTCGCGCTGGATCGAATACAGGCCCGGCGTGGACCAGGCATGGCCGAGGTAGCGCGGACTGCCGAAGAACTTCTGGTCCGCCAGCGGCGGATCGGCCGGGCCGGGGTTGCCCAGCGCCAGCACCAGGCGGTCGGCGCGCAACTGGCCGCCGCTGCCCAGGCGCAGGCTGACGCCGTCCTCGGTCGGGCGCAGGCCCAGCACCTCGTCATTGCGCACTTCCAGGCTGACACCGCGCCGCGCGCCCTGCTGCGCCGCGGCAAGCAGCGATTCAAGGTAGAAGCCGTAGATGCGCCGCGGCAGGAACTCGGTGGTGCCCACCGGGTGGCAGGGGCTGTAGGAATTGTTGAGCCAGTCGAGAAAGTGATCCGGCCGGTCGGGGAAGGCGCTCATCGCCTCGGCGCGGACGTTGAGCAGGTGGCATTCAGGCTGGTCGCGGTAGGCGACGCCGCGGCCGGGCGAGTCGGCGCGGTCGATCAGCACCACCCGCAGCGGCTGCTGCGCCTGTTGCAGCAGGTGCACGGCGACCATGCAGCCGCTGAACCCTCCGCCCACGATGGCGACCGTCGGCTTCCTGTTGGCCATGGTTCTCCCTGATGTCCCTTGTCCGGCGCGGCAAACCGCCGCTTCCCGTCCCTATGATCCTTGCGCCGCAAGCTTCGTGCAAGCCTCGTTCGGGGCGTCCACGCCCGGCAATGTCCGATATTGTCGTACCGCCGTCCTATGCAGCCGGGGCGGCGCCTCCTAGCCTTGCGAGCACAGGTCATTGCCCATGAAAAATTCCACCATGCGGGTCGGCTTTCTCGGTTTCGACGGCGTCAATGCCCTGGACCTCACCGGTCCGGCGGAGGTGTTCGTCAATGCGGCGGACCTGGAGCGCGAAGAGCATCCTGGCCGCAACATCTACGAGTTGCTGGTGATCGGCCTGACCCCGGGACCGTTCAAGGCGGAATCGGGCTTCGTGTTCCAGCCGCATTGCGGCATCGAGGATGCGCCGCCGCTCGATACCCTGGTCATCCCCGGAGGCAAGGGCCTGCGCGAGTCGGCGACCAATGCCGCCGCGGCGCAATGGATCGCCGGTCGCGCCGCCGCAACCCGCCGCATCGTCACGGTCTGCACCGGCATTTTCGGCCTGGCCCCGACCGGGTTGCTCGACGGCCGCCGCGTCACCACCCACTGGCGCTGGGCGCCCCGCCTGGCGCAACAGTTTCCGGCCCTGCGGGTCGACAGCAGCCAGTTATTCATCAAGGACGGCAAGTACTACACCGGCGGCGGCATCACTGCCGGCATCGATCTCGCGCTGGCCCTGGTCGAAGAGGATCGCGGCATGCGCACCGCCCTGTACGCGGCACGGGAGATGGTGATGTACCTCAAGCGGCCCGGCGGTCAGGAACAGTTTTCCGAGCCCCTGCGCGCCCAGACCCGCTCCGCCGACCGCCTGGCCGACGTGGTGGCCTGGATTGACGGCCATCTCGACAGCGATCTCTCGGTCGAAGCACTGGCCGCACGCGTCAATCTCAGTCCGCGCCACTTCAGCCGCCGCTTCAAGCTGGCGCTGGACTGCACCCCCGCCGAGTACGTGGAGCAGGCGCGCATGAGCGGCGCGCGTCAGCAACTCGCCATCCCCGGATGCACCATCAAAGGCGTCGCCACCTCCCTGGGGTTCAGCGGCGCCGACGTGTTCCGGCGCGCCTTCGAACGGCGTTTCGGCATCGGCCCCAATCAATATCGCGAGCGCTTTGGCTTGCCCCTGGCAGGCGTCCGCTCCCATGCAGCAAACCTGGAGTTTCGATGAAGCCCGTATCCGCCATCGCCGTGCTCGCCCTTGCCCTGGTGGCGTCAGCATCCGCACAGCCGCCGCAGGCCCCGGCCTACACCGCGGATGGACGGCTGCTGCCGCCAACCGACTATCGCCAGTGGATATTCCTGAGCTCTGGGCTCGACATGAGCTACCGCGCACGCTCCGGCGACGCCAGCATGCACATGTTCGACAACGTCTTCGCCAAACCGGAAGCCTATCGCGCCTTCCTCGATGCCGGTACCTGGCCGGATCACACTGTGCTGGTGATGGAAGTGCGCGGCGCCCGCAGCAAGGGTTCGATCAACAAGCGCGGCCAGTTCCAGACCACGGAACTGATGGGCCAGGAGTTCCATGTGAAGGACACGGCACGGTTCGCCGGCGGCTGGGCCTTCTTCGCAAGCGACGACTCCGGCCCGGCGGCGCAGATTCCGATCCAGGCCGAGTGCTATTCCTGCCACCGTGAGCACGGGGCGGTGGATACCACCTTCGTTCAGTTCTATCCGACCCTGCTGCCGCTGGCGGAGAAGAAGGGCACCCTGAGCGCCGCCTATCTCAAGGACAAGGACGGCGCCGACGCGGCGAAGTAGGCGCAAGCCGCCGCAAGCCGCCGCGCGTACATCCGGGCGCGGCTTCCCGGCTGCTGCGCTGCTTACTGCCCGCGCACCCGGCTGTCCGGCGCGGCGTGGCTGGCGGAGCGATCCTCGACGATGTTCGGCTGCTGCGCCGGCCGATCCCGGTACAGGCTGAAATGCGCCGGCCGCAGGCGGATCTGGTCGCCGGCCAGCCATACCTTCATCTCCGGATCGGGGTTCGGCACCTCGATCTCCAGCACCTGCTGGTTGGCCGAGAGCTTCACCGACAGGCGCATCAGCACGCCGGTGCGTTGTGTCTCCAGCACCTGGCCTTCGATGGCGGCGGCATCGTCGCCGACCACGCGGAAATCCGAGGGCCGGGCGTAGACGTCCACCGGGCCGTGCTGCAGGCCGTTCGGCCCTTCGATCGGCGCGGTCGCGCCGAGCAGGTAGATGCCGTCCGCGCGCACCTCGCCCGGCAGCACGTTGGGTGAGCCGAGGAAGTCGAACACGAAGGGCGTGCCGGGCGAATCGTAGACCTCGTCGGTGCTGCCGATCTGCTCGATGTGGCCGCGGTTCATCACCACGATGCGGTCGGCCAGTTCCAGCGCCTCCTCCTGGTCATGGGTGACGAAGATGGTGGTGTAGCCGGTCTCGCGGTGCAGCTGGCGCAGCCAGCGGCGCAGGTCCTTGCGCACCTTGGCGTCGAGCGCGCCGAAGGGCTCGTCCAGCAGCAGCACGCGCGGCTGGATCGCCAGCGCGCGCGCCAGGGCCACGCGCTGGCGCTGGCCGCCGGAAAGCTGGGTGGGATAGCGGCCTTCCAGGCCGCCGAGCTGCACCAGGTCCAGCAGTTCCAGGCCGCGCCGGCGGATTTCGGCACCGGCGGGGCGCTGCGCGCGCGGACGCATGCGCAGGCCGAAGGTGATGTTGTCGAGCACCGTCATGTGCTTGAACAGGGCGTAGTGCTGGAATACGAAGCCGACGCGGCGCTCCTGCACGCTGAGGCGGGTGGCGTCGGTATCGCCGAACAGGATGCGGCCGCCGTCGATCGGCTCCAGGCCGGCGATGGCGCGCAGCAGGGTGGTCTTGCCCGAGCCGGAGGGACCGAGCAGGGCCAGCAATTCGCCCGAGGCGATGTCCAGGTCCAGGCCGTGCAGGGCGGTGAAGTCGCCGAAGCGCTTGCTGATGCCGCGGATGGTGATGTTCATAAGTTGATTAGTGCCCGCGTACCGCAGCCAGTTCGCTGCCGTGGCGCCATTCCAGGAAACTCTTCAGCCCCAGGGTGACGAAGGCCAGCAGGGCCAGCAGCGAAGCCACCGCGAAGGCGGCGGCGAACTGGTAATCGTTGTAGAGGATTTCCACCTGCAACGGCATGGTATTGGTCTGGCCGCGGACATGGCCGCTGACCACCGACACCGCGCCGAACTCGCCCATGGCGCGGGCATTGCACAGCAGCACGCCATAGAGCAGGCCCCAGCGGATGTTGGGCAGGGTCACATGCCAGAAGGTGCTCCAGCCGCGCGCGCCCAGTGTCAGCGCGGCATGCTCCTCGTCGGTGCCCTGCGCCTGCATCAGCGGGATCAGCTCGCGCGCGACGAAGGGGAAAGTGACGAACACCGTCGCCAGGATGATGCCCGGCGCGGCGAAGATGATCTTCAGGCCATGCTCGGAGGCCCAGGGACCGAGCCAGCCGCGCGAGCCGAAGATCAGGATGAAGACCAGGCCGGCGATCACCGGCGACACCGAGAAGGGCAGGTCGATCAGGGTGATGAGCAGGCCCTTGCCGCGAAATTGAAACTTGGTGATGGCCCAGGCCGCGGCGACGCCGAACACGGTGTTGAGTGGTACCGCGATAGCCGCCGTCAGCAGGGTCAGCCTGATCGAGGACAGGGCATCCGGGTCGACCATGGCGGAGAAATACGCGCCCACGCCGCTGGCCAGCGCCTGGGTGAACACCGCCAGCAGCGGCAGCAGCAGGAACACGCCGAGGAACACCAGGGTGACGCCGATCAGCAGCCAGCGCACCAGCCGCGGCTCGCCGATCGCCGCGTTGGT
>JAQGNS010000109.1 GCA_028291705.1 Nevskia sp. | reverse complement strand
CGCTCTTCCAGGCCCATGTAGCGGGCGGTCTGCATCGCTTCGGCGACGCCGACGGTATCGTAGGGATTGACGATCAACGCGGCCGGCATCTGTTTGGCGGCGCCGGCGAAGCGCGACAGCACCAGCACGCCGGGATCCTCCGGGTCCTGCGCGGCAACGTATTCCTTGGCAATCAGGTTCATGCCGTCACGCAGAGGCGTGACCAGGCCGATCTTGCTGGCGCGGTAGAGACCGGCCAGGGCGCGGCGCGACAGGGTGCGGTTGATGTAGCGCAGCGGGGTCCAGTCGACCTCGGAATAGCGACCGTTGATCTGCGAGGCCATCAGTTCCAGCTTGTGCTTGATGTCGGCATAGGCCTGCACGCCTTCGCGGGTGGGCGGAGCGATCTGCAGGTATTCGACGCGGCCGTGTGAATCGGGATAGTCCGTCAGCAGGCGCTCGAAGGCGGCGAAGCGCTCGGGCAGGCCCTTGGTGTAGTCCATGCGATCGACGCCGATGATCTGGGTGCGGCCGCGCAGGGCGTTCTTGGCGCGCATCCACTGGCGCTGGCCGTCCTCGGTATAGACGAAGTCGGCGTAGTCGCGCGCGTCGATGCCGATGGGAAAGGCGGCGGCGCGAACGCTGCGGCCGTAGGCATGCAGCACGTCGCCGCGCAGCTCGGTGCCGGGAATCTCGTTGAGCACGTAGTCGAAGAAGCGCTCGCAGTCGCGCTCGGTCTGGAAGCCAATGAGGTCGTAGGCGAACAGCGACTGGATCAGCTTCTCGTGGTGCGGCAGGGTCAGCAGCACTTCGCGCGAGGGAAACGGGATGTGCAGGAAGAAGCCCATGGCCTGCTGGCAACCCATGTCGCGCAGCGACTGGCCGAACGGGATCAGGTGATAGTCGTGCACCCAGACGCGGTCGGTTTCCTGCAGCAGCGGCTGCAAGGCGCGCGCAAAGCGCACGTTGACGCGGTGGTAGCCGTCGTAAAACTGCCGGTCGTAGGCGGTGAGGTCGATGCGGTAATGGAACAGCGGCCACAGGCAGCGGTTGGCGAAGCCGTTGTAATAGTCCTCGTGCTCCGCCGGAGTCAGGTCGACCGTGGCGAGATTGAAGCCGCCGCCGCGTTCGCTGGTGGTGGCACCCTCGCCTTCGGCAAGGCGGCCGCTCCAGCCGAACCACAGGCCGCGCGACTGGCGCAGCGCTTCGACCAGCGCGACGGCGAGACCGCCGGCGCGCGCCGCGCCGCGGATCGGGCCGACACGGTTGGATACGGCGACGATGCGGCTCATGCGGCCTCCCTGCAATTCAACAGGGGAAGTTGCGAACGACTCGGCTTGGCCACTGCTGCGTCGGGCAGCGGCATCCGGTAGAAGTGACCACTTTTGCGCGGGTCCGGCGCTGATGCTGCGGAAAACATTCCTTTGCTCCGTAATATCGTCCCTGACAACTGCCGGCCTTTCCGGTCCGGACCATTCAAGCGGGCACGTCACTTTCCGTGGACGCGCTTTAAATCGGTGATCGTTTCTCCGTAGTGGCCTGGCCTTTCCGGGTGATTCCGGCCAGCCAGGCACGCACCGCGGCGGGATTCTCCAGCCAGGCGGCGGCATCGCTGCCGCCCTCGCCGACCTTGATGCCGAGGCCGCCCAGCTCCTGCGCGGCGCGGATGCCGTCCTCGTCGGTGGTGTCGTCGCCGATGTAGACGGGACGCCGGCCGGCGAACGGCGGGCGTTGCATCAGCGCGCGCAGGGCGGCGCCCTTGTGCATGCCGCGCGGACGCGCCTCGAAGATGCACTTGCCGGCGATGATGTCGACATCCAGGCCATCAACCGCTTCCTTGAGCAGGCGCTCGGCATCAGCGGCGCGCTCGGGGGCGCCGCGATAATGCAGTGCCAGCGCGGCGCCCTTGTCTTCCAGCCAAAGCTGGGTGTCGCCGTCGATGCGCGCCGCCAGCCAGCGCGCCGCATTGTCCAGCACCGGTTCGGGCGGTGGTGCGGCCTCTCGCGGATCGGTGCGCAGCTCGGAGCCGTGCAGCCCGGCGCCGCTGAAGCGCATCGGCGTCAGCAGGGCATCGACCGAAGCCAGACGGCGCCCGGTGATGATGGCCAGCGCCTCACCCACCGCGGCCGAAACGCTGGCCAGCAAGGCAGGCAACTCCTGCGGCACCTGGACCAGGGATGGCCGCTCGGCCAATTCGACGAGGGTGCCGTCGAAGTCGAGGAACAGCGCATCGGTGGGGCTGGGCGGGGGCGGTGTGCGCACGGTAAGCGTTTGAATTTCTGGTCTTGTCCGGATTTGGACAGCCGAATTTCAAAACAGTGCCCGAAGAGGGTGCGCCGGCCCATTTCAGAGGCTCAGGCTTGTTTCAACAGTCCGGGCCATGGATAGCCGATCAAATGATTCCAGAGCGATCGTGCGTCCGGTGCTTGTCAGGATGACATCAAGCCGCGATGGTGGCGCGCTTCAACGGCGCCACGGTCGGGCTCTTGTTCAGATGCCCTAGTTCGACCCAGCGGATGATCGACAGCTTGCCGTTGAAGTCCTCGGCCAGGGCGGTGCAGCTTTCCACCCAGTCGCCGCAGTTGTGATACGTAATGCCGTGCAGGTCGCGGATCTCGGCGTGGTGGATGTGGCCGCAGATGACGCCGTCGAGGCCGCGGCGTTTGCACTCGCGCGCCACCGAATCCTCGAACTGCGAGACCACGTTGACCGCGCCCTTGACCTTGTCCTTGGCGTAGGCCGACAGCGACCAGTACGGCAGGCCGAGCAGGCGGCGGCCGCGGTTGAACCAGAAGTTCGTCGCCATGGTCGCCTCGTAGGCGACGTCGCCGGCCAGGGCCAGCCATTTGTGGTAACGGGTGATGACGTCGAAGAAGTCGCCGTGCAGCACCAGCAGCTTGCGGCCGTCGGCGGTGGTGTGCACCAGTTCGTTGACCACGCGGATGTTGCCCAGCTCGAGCTTGAAGCCGACGAACTTGCGCAGGAATTCGTCGTGGTTGCCGGTGACGTAGTAGACGCGGGTGCCGCGCTTGGACTTGGTCAGGATCTTGCGCACCACATTGGTGTGCTCCTGCGGCCAGAACCAGGAACCGCGCAGCTTCCAGCCGTCGATGATGTCGCCGACAAGGTAGAGCGTCTCGCACTCGTTGCGCTTGAGGAAATCGACCAGGAATTCGGCCTTGCAGCCCGGCGTGCCGAGATGGACGTCGGACAGCCAGATCGTGCGGTAACGATGCGTCTGCTTGTCCTGTTTCAGTGCCTTGGCCACGGTAACTCCTGCTTTTCCACTGACTTACCATGACATTGTTATGTGAAGAAGCCATGACGACAGCGTCAGCGACGGCTTGAGTTCCGCGCCGATGTCCCCACATAGTCCGGCACGCCGCACCTGGAGTAGCACATGTTCACCGCACAAGACCTGGACCGGATCAACCGCGAGCTCGGCACGCAGCCGGCGGCGCTGGTTGAGTGGGCCTACGGCCTGGGCAAGCGGAACATGGTCACCACCAACTTCGGCCCGTTTTCCGCGGTGCTGCTGCACATGGTGACGCGGGTGCGCCCCGACATCCCGGTGGTGATGGTGGATTCCGGCTACGGCACCGAGGCCACCTACCGCTATGCCGACGAGCTGACGCGGCTGCTGCACCTGAACCTCCAGATGTATGTGCCGCGCCGCACGCGCGCCATGCGCGAAGCAGTGGACGGCCCGGCGCCGACGCCGGACGATCCGCACCACGCCGCCTTCACCACGGAGGTGAAGCTGGAGCCGTTCGGCCGCGCCATCGCCGAGGTGCGGCCGGAGCTGTGGTTCACCGCCCTGCGCAAGGACCAGACCGAGTTCCGCGCCAGCCTGAACCCGGTGACGCTGTCGAAAGAGGGCATCCTCAAGGTGTCGCCGGTGTTCCACTGGTCGTCGAAACAGATGAACGACTATCTCAAGGCGCACGGCCTGCCGAACAATTTCGACTATTTCGACCCCACCAAGGTGGAAGACAAGCGGGAGTGCGGCCTGCACGAGGCCCATTGACCACCCACTGACCGCCCACTGCCCCCCCCAGATGGGGGCCAAAAGCTCTCCATGACGAGCGCTTGGCGTGGAATTGGCTAATAATTCAGATAATTAGCCCATCCTTGCGGCATCCATGGTCGATACCACGCTTCCCAGCCAGCCGGCGCAGTACTCCAGCGACGAGCCGCCGATGCCGGAAAAGATCGGCAAGTACGAGATCCACAGCCTGGTGGGCAAGGGTTCCTGCGGCTTCGTCTACAAGGGCTTCGATCCCTTCGTGCGCCGCGATGTGGCGGTAAAGACCTCGCGCGGTTTCACCGAAGACCATGCGCACGACGAGGATTCGATCCAGCGCGCCTTTTTCACCGAGGCGCGCGCCGCCGGCATGCTCAGCCACCCGCACATCGTCTCGCTCTACGATGCCGGCACCGAGGAGGGCATGAACTACCTGGTGATGGAGTTCGTCGACGGCGACACGCTGATGCCGGCCTGCGCCAGGAACGGCCCGCGCCTGCCGGTGGACAAGGTGGTGGACCTCATCTTCAAGTGCGCCAAGGCGCTGGACTATTCCCATTCCAAGGGCGTGCTCCACCGCGACATCAAACCCACCAACATCATGCTGACCCGCGAAGGCGTGCCCAAGGTGATGGATTTCTCGGTGGCCGAGGTCAACGACCCGGCGGCCGTGGTGGACGCCAAGCGCAACGCTGTGGGCTCGCCGCTGTACATGTCGCCGGAGCAGGTCCAGCGCAGCAAGCTGGAGCCGGCCAGCGACCTGTATTCGCTGGGCGTGGTGATGTACCAGCTGCTGACCGGCGAAACACCCTATACCGGCACCGATCTGCTGCACCTGTTCGCGGCCATCCGCCATGCGCCGGTGCCGCCGGTCGAGGCCAAGCGCTCGGACCTGCCGCGCGAACTGAGCACCCTGATCAACCGCCTGCTGGCGAAGAAGGTGGAGGAGCGCTACCAGAGCGGGCGCGAGCTGGGCAACGACCTGCTGCGCATCTTCGAGCGCCTGAAGCAGGCCGACATGAACCTGAGCCGGCGCGAGAGCCGCGATTCGCTGCGCTCCCTGCGCTTCTTCGATTCCTTCAGCGACGAGGAAATCAGCGAAATCCTCGGTGCCAGCCACCTGCTCAACTACGCCCCGGGGCAGGAAATCGTGCGCGAAGGCGAGATCGACGGCGCCTTCTACCTGATCGCCCGCGGCAATGCCGAGGTGCGCAAGGGCAATACCCTGATCGACACCCTGATGAAGGGCGACTGCTTCGGTGAGATCGGCTTCCTCACCGCCACCCGCCGCACCGCCACGGTGAAGGCGGCGGACCAGGTGCTGGCGCTGCGGGTCAGCTCCACCCTGCTCGACCAGGTCAGTACGGATTGCCAGCTGCGGTTTTACAAGATTTTCACGCAGACGCTGATTTACCGCTTGTCGTTGACCAATGCGAAGTTGAGCGCGGCCAGAGGGGGATAGACCCGTAGCCATGGCGCTGCGGCCTGTCGGCTCCGCTGCGCTTGAGCCGACCTACCTGCAGCCATTGTCATCCTGAGCGCAGCGAAGGATCTGGCTTCAGCGCGGGGCCAGATCCTTCGCTGCGCTCAGGATGACAGACAAAAGGCGCTCTCGGCCGGGAACGCCGGGATCGGCAAGTTTTTACAATCCCGTCCGCCCCGAAAGGCCTAAAACAGTAGTACCACGGTTCGTCCCAAAGCCTTGCAACGGCGGGGGGCGGTTCCGATATGCTAGGCACCACAGGGGAAATCCACTTTTCGCATGAACGATAAATCGGCGCTGCTCAATCAGCTGCGCATCGACCGGGGCAGTGCACCGCCGCCCGCCGATCGCGGCTGGCTCAAGTGGGTGGGCCTGGCGCTCGTCCTGGCGCTGCTCGCCGGCCTGGCCGGATGGTGGCTGAGCCGGCCCTCGGGTGTGCCGGTTAAGGTGGCCACGGCGCAGGCGCTGAAGGGCGCGGATGGCTCCGGAGCCGTCGCCGGCGCTTCCCTGCTGGATGCCTCCGGCTACGTGGTGGCGCGGCGCAAGGCCACGGTCGCGGCCAAGATCACCGACAAGGTGATGCAGGTGATGATCGAGGAAGGCCAGCACATCAAGAGCGGCGACATCGTCGCCACGCTGGATGACACCAACGTCCGCGCCGCCTACGACCAGGCGGTGGCGCAGCAGCGCTACGCCCAGGCGTCGCTGGCCCAGATCCAGGTGCAGCTGGCCAATGCCGATCGCACCTACAAGCGCGACCAGGGACTGGTAGCGGAACACTTCATCAGCGACCTGGACCTGGATACCGCCCGCACCGCCTTCGATAACCTGCAGGCGCAGCTGGCAACGGCGCGGCAGAACGTCAAGGTCGCCGACGAGGGCATATCGGTCGCGCAGCGCAACCTGGACGACACCATCGTGCGCGCGCCGTTCGACGGCGTGATCACCACCAAGGACGCGCAGCCGGGCGAAATCGTCTCGCCGATTTCCGCCGGCGGCGGCTTCACCCGCACCGGCATCGGCACCATCGTCGACATGGATTCGCTGGAAGTGGAAGTGGACGTCAACGAGAGCTTCATCAACCGCGTGCGGCCGGAACAGCCGGCAACGGTGCGTCTCAACGCTTATACCGACTGGGAGATTCCCGCCTACGTCATCGCCGTGATTCCCACCGCCGACCGCAGCAAGGCGACGGTGAAGGTGCGCGTGGGCTTCAAGGTGAAGGACCCGCGCATCCTGCCGGAGATGGGCGCGCGCGTCTCCGTCCTCAGCGAGGCGGCGCCGCAGGCGAGCGGCGCGCCGGCGGCGCGGCCAGGCGTGCTGGTGCCGCCGGAAGCGGTGCAGAGCAGCGGCGGCAACAGCGATGCCGGCGTGGTCTACGTGATCCGCAGCGATGAGACGGTGGAACGGCGCGCGGTGCGCCTGGGCGCACGCAGCAGCGACGGGCAGACCATCGTGTCGGGGCTGTCCGGCGGCGAGCGGGTCGCGGTCGGCGACTTTGCCAAGCTGACGGATGGAGCGAAGATCAAGGTTGAGCAGTAACCAGAAATGCGGTGTCCCGCGAAGACGGGGAGCCGCAAGGAACTGGATTCCCGCCGGCGCGGGAATGACGATGAAGTCGAGTGGCGCGGCAATTTCCGAGGAGTGACATCGCATGTCCGCAATCGTATCCCTGCATAACGTCGTCAAGACCTATACCCGCGGCAAGCAGACCGTGGAAGTGCTGCACAACCTCAGCATCGAGATCGCCCAGGGCGATTTCGTCGCGCTGATGGGACCTTCCGGCTCGGGCAAGACCACGCTGCTCAACCTGATCGGCGGCCTTGACCGGCCCAGCAAGGGCGAGGTCAACGTGGCCGGCGAGCGCATCGACCAGTTATCCAGCGGGCAGCTGGCGAAGTGGCGGGCGCGGCACGTGGGCTTCGTCTTCCAGTTCTACAACCTGATGCCGATGCTCAGCGCGGAGCGCAACGTCGAGCTGCCGCTGTTGCTGACCAACCTCTCCAGCGCGCAGCGCAAGCAGAACGTGCAGGCGGCGCTGGCGGTGGTGGGCCTGGCGGAGCGCGCCAAGCACAAGCCGGCGGAACTGTCCGGCGGCCAGGCGCAGCGCGTGGCCATCGCGCGCGCGCTGGTGGCGGACCCGACCCTGCTGGTCTGCGACGAACCGACGGGCGATCTCGACCGCACCACGGCGGACGAAATCCTGCACCTGCTGCAGATGCTCAACAAGGATCACGGCAAGACCATCGTCATGGTGACGCATGATCCCAAGGCGGCGGAGTTCGCCAGCCACCAGCTGCACCTGGACAAGGGCCAGCTGGTCGAAGGCAGCGTCCACGCCTGAGCGGCAGGAGACCAGGCATGAAATATTTTCCGCTGTTGTGGTCCGCGCTGTGGCGCAAGAAGGCGCGCACCATCTTCACCCTGCTGTCGATCACGGTGGCGTTCCTGCTGTTCGGCATGCTGCAGGGGGTGAATGCGGGCTTCAACCAGGCGGTGGAGAAGGCCAACGTCAACCGGCTGATCACCACCAGCAGCATCGCCCTGACCGAGAACCTGCCCTACGGCGACATGGCGCAGATCGAGGCGCTGCCCGGCGTGGCGCGCGTGGCGCATGCGACCTGGTTCGGCCCCTATTACCAGGACCCGAAGAATTTCGTGTTCAGCTTTCCGGTGGAGCCGGACCGCTACTTCGCGATCTATCCGGAGCTGGTGCTGCCGAAGGAGCAGCTCGACGCCTTCATCCAGACCCGTACCGGCGCGGTGATCGGCGCCGATCTGGCGCGGAAATACAACTGGAAGATCGGCGACCGGGTGCCGCTGCATTCGACCATCTGGACCAAGCCGGACGGTACCTCGGACTGGAATTTTGATGTCGTCGGCATCTACGAGTGCCCGAGCGACCGCGCCCAGGAAAGCGCCTTCTTCTTCAACTACAAGTATTTCGACGAGGGCCGCAGCTTCGGCAAGGGCCAGGTCGGCTGGTACATCGTGCAGGTGAAGGACCCGTCGCAGTCGGCACAGGTGGCGGCGGCCGTGGACAAGCTGTTCGCCAATTCCCCGGACGAAACCAAGACCGAGACCGAGAAGGAATTCCAGCAGGCCTTCCTCAAGCAGATCGGCGACATCAACATGATCGTCACCTATATCCTGTTCGCGGTGTTCTTCGCCCTGCTGTTCGCCACCGGCAGCACCATGATGCAGTCGGTGCGCGAGCGCGTGCCGGAGCTGGCAGTGCTGAAAACCCTGGGCTTCTCCGATACCACCATGCTGACCCTGGTGCTGTGCGAATCGCTGCTGCTGTGCCTGCTGGCCGCCGCCCTGGGCCTGATCGCGGCCTGGGCGCTGTTCCCCATGCTCAAGGACACGCTGGGGGTGGTCAAGCTGCCGACGCCGGTGATTATCGAAGGCGTGGGGGTCGCGGCATTGCTGGCCTTCGTCACCGGCATCTTCCCCGCGTGGCGCGCGAAGCGCCTCGATATCGTCGAGGCGCTGAGAGGATAAGAAATGTTTAAACAGACAGCGGCAATTACTTCTATGAACCTGCGGGCCATTCCGCAGCGTATCGGCACGTCCTGGGTGATCGTGATCGGCATCGCCGTGACGGTGGCGGTGCTGGTGTCGGTGCTGGCGATGGTGGCCGGCTTCAGCAAGACGCTGTCCAGCACCGGGCGGGTCGATCGCGTCATCGTGCTGCGCGGCGGTTCCAATGCCGAGCTGAGCAGCACCGTCTCGCGCGAGAACACCATCAATATCATGGACGCGCCCGGCGTGAAGAAGGACACCGAGGGCAAGCCCGTCGCCTCGGCCGAGATGGTGGCGGTGGTGGCGCTGCCGTTGAAGAAGACCGGGACCGCCGCCAACCTGACGGTGCGCGGCGTCGGCCTCAAGAACGCCGAGCTGCGGCCGGAGATCCACCTCATTGCCGGCCGCATGTTCCAGCCGGCGTTGCGTGAGCTGATCGTCGGCCGCTCGGCGATGGCGCAGTTCAAGGGGGTGGATATCGGCAGCCACATCACCATCCGCGATTCGGAGTGGACAGTGGTGGGCGAGTTCGAGAGCGGCGGCGACGCCCACGAATCCGAGCTGATGGGCGATATCGAGACCGTGCTGTCGGCCTTCCGCCGGGGTAATACGTTCCAGTCGGTGACGGTGATGCTGGACTCGCCGGAAGCCTTCGCCCAGTACAAGGACAAGCTGACCACCGACCCCACCCTGACGGTGGACGTGGAGCGCGAGCCGGATTACTACGCCGCGCAGTCCAAGCAGCTGAGCAAGCTGCTCAACTTCCTGGCCTTCGGCGTCGGCAGCATCATGGCCATCGGCGCCATCTTCGGCGCGCTCAACACCATGTATTCGGCGGTGTCGGCGCGCTCGCTGGAGATCGCGACGCTGCGCGCCATCGGCTTCGGCGCCGGCGCGGTGGTGGTGTCGGTGTTCGTCGAGGCGCTGCTGCTGTCGCTGGTCGGCGGCCTGATCGGCGCGGCGGCGGCGTGGCTGTTCTTCAACGGCAATACCGTCAACACGCTCGGCGCCAATTTCACCCAGGTGGTGTTCCGCCTCACCGTGACGCCGCACCTGCTGGTCTCCGGCATCATCTGGTCCTGCATCATCGGCGTGCTCGGCGGACTGTTCCCGGCGATCCGGGCGGCGCGCTTGCCGGTGGCGACGGCGTTGCGGGCGGCGTAGTAGGCTGGAGCTGTACTGTCGTCCTGGGTGCGCGGCCAGATCCTTCGCTGCGCTCAGGATGACAGACGAGGTGAATGGGGATTGAAGAACAGGGTCCGTAAAGGGCTCAAGGGGGAGGTGCGATGAAATACGTTCCTCTGGTCTGGGCCGCCTTATGGCGGCGCAAGGCGCGCACCATCTTCACCCTGCTGTCGCTGACGGCGGCGTTCCTGCTGCTGGGGATGCTGCAGGCGGCGAACTCGCTGTTCAGCGGCGGCTCGGTCAACCTGAGCGCGCCGATCATGATCGTGCAGGCGCGGGTGTCCTTCACCAGCCCGCTGCCGATGCGGCTGCTGCCGCAGCTGGAGGCGATTCCCGAGGTGGAGTCGGTGTCGCACTCGCAGTTCTTCGGCGGCATCTACAAGGACGTGCGGAATTTCTTCCCGCAGTTCGCGGTGAATCCCGAGCGCTGGCATCGCACCTTCCTCGAATGCCGGATGCCGGACGCGCAATACCAGGCCTGGCTGCAATCGCGCACCGGCGCCATTGCCGGCAGGCTGCTGGCGGACCGCTTCGGCTGGAAGATCGGCGACCGCATTCCGCTGACCAGCCAGATCTGGCCGCTGAAGGACGGGACCCGCACCTGGACCTTCGACCTCGTCGGCATCTTCGACGATGTCAGCAAGGATTCCTGCGTGCGGCAGGGGAATATGTATATCCGCTACGACTACTTCGACGAGGGGCGGCAGTTCGGGCAGGGCGGCGCCGGCATCTACGTGCTGCGGCTGCATGACCCGAACCAGGCCGAGGCGGTGGCGCGGCGGGTCGACGCGATGTTCGAGAACTCGCCGGACGAGACCAAGACGCAGACCGAGAAGGATTTCAGCCTCAATTTCCTGCGCCAGTTGGGCAACCTCAACCTGATCCTGACCGGGATCACGGTGGCGGTGTTCTTCAGCATCCTGCTGGTCACCGGCAACACCATGAGCCAGGCGGTGCGCGAGCGCATACCGGAGCTGGCGGTGCTGAAGACCATCGGCTTCGGCGACGGCAGCGTGTTGAACCTGGTGCTGGCGGAGTCGCTGCTGATGTGCGTGATCGGCGGACTGGCGGGGATGCTGCTGTCGCTGGTGGTGCTGAAGATCATCTCGAAGCTGCCCTTTGGATTTCCACCGGTGACCGCGGGGCTGCATGTGTGGTTGTTCGCGGTGGCGAGCATGGTGGGGCTTGGCTTGGTGGTGGGCATCCTCCCAGCGATGCGGGCAAGGAACCTAAGCATCATTGACGCGTTGGCGGTGCGCTGACATGAAACAGACGCTTGCCGTTACCTGGATGAACCTGCGCAGCCTGCCCTCGCGCTACATGACCTCGCTGGTGGTGGTGGTGGGCATTGCCCTGGTGGTGGGGGTGCTGGTGGCGATGCTGTCGATGAGCAAGGGCTTCGAGCACACGCTGAAGGGCACCGGCAGCGAGTCGCGGGCGCTGCTGCTGTCGGCCGGCGTCACGGCCGAGCTGTCTTCTTATATCGATCCGCAGATGGTGCCGTTGCTGCGCGAGATGCCCGGCATCCGGCGCGATGCGGCGGGCAAGCCGCTGGCCTCGGCGGAGCTGCTGGTGATCACCGAGCTGCGCCGTGGGGATGGCGACGTCAACGTGGCCTTGCGCGGGGTGGAACCGGCGGGGCTGGCGATCCGGCCGGAGGTGAAGCTGGTGGAGGGGCGGCTGTTCAAGTCCGGCCTGCGCGAGCTGATCGCCGGGCGCTCGGCGACGCGGCAGTTCAGCGGCATCAACGTAGGCTCGAAGCTGCAGTTCCGCGGCTCGGAGTGGGATGTGGTGGGCATCTTCGAGTCCGACGGCGATGCCCATGAGTCGGAACTGTGGACCGATGCGGATACGGCGCGCAGCGCCTTCGGCCGGCCGGGGGCTTCGGCGATCCTGGCGCAGTTCGATGCCGCGACGACGCCGGCCGCAGCGCTGGCGGCGCTCAAGGCGGCGGTGGCGGCGGACCCGCGCTTCCAGATCGACGTGCTGGGGGAGCGGGACTATTACAGCTCGCAGTCGCAGGGGGTCACCGACAACATCAATTTCATCACGGTGTTCATCACCGTGATCATGGCCTTCGGGGCGGTATTCGGGGCGCTCAATACGATGTACTCGGCGGTGGCGGCGCGGCAGATCGAGATCGCCACGCTGCGGGCGATCGGCTTCTCCGGGCTGCCGGTGATGGTGTCGGTGCTGACCGAGTCGGTGGCGCTAGCGCTGATCGGGGGGCTGATCGGGGCGGGATTCGCCTGGCTGCTGTTCGACGGGCTGACCACGGCGACCCTGGGGCAGAATTTCACCCAGGTGGCGTTCAGCTTCGCGGTGACGCCGGACCTGGTGGCGCGGGGGCTGAGCTGGGCGCTGGGGATCGGGCTGGTGGGGGGATTTTTTCCGGCCTTGAAGGCGATCCGGCAGCCGGTAGCGGAGGCGTTGCGGGGGGCCTGAGGGTTGCGGGAAAAAGGGCTGAAAACACCATGCGTGCCATGTGTGCCAAGGTTTTTTGTTGGCACGCATGCGGTGAGCGGCGGCGCGAATGACTCAATTTGTCCCCAACATCAATGAGAATGTCGGGGACGACTAATAGCTACTGACTAGTCCGGGATTTCCAGCGATCGTAGGGCGGCCTGGGGCCGCCGTGGTTCTTGGCGGCAGCAGTTTCGGCGGCCGCAGGCCGCCCTACGCCGAGCCTCTCTTTATATGGTGATCGCATCCCGGGTAGCGGTACGCGCTTCCCGGCTACTCCGCCTCTCGCCTCCCCCTCCCGCCTCACCTCCTTTAGACTTCTGCCATTCCCTATTCAGGCATCCGTCATGGCCCTGCATCCTCCCAGCACCCTGCGCCGGCTGTTCGTCGAGGCGGCTACGCGCAAGTTTGCCCGTCACGTTCCCGATTTCGTGCGGCTGCAGAAGCTGGTGGCCGACAACGGGGGTACCTTCCTCAATGACCATGGGGCGATCCGGACGGCGGACCCGGTGGTGCGGGCGCTGTTCGTGCGGGCGGCGCGGGTGTTGGGGCTGCGGCGGGAGCTGGACTACTCGTTTCCTTCGAAGAAGCTGGTTTCGTTCGACCTGCAGGCGGTGGGGGACGATGCGCACCAGTTCAAGATCTTCGTCAGCCAGGTGGATCTGGACGCTTACCCAGCGGATGTGGCCGCGCTGATCCGGGAGGATTGCCTGGAGCAGGTGGCGGCGGCGGACCATGGGCGGTTCGTGGAGCTGATTCAGCAGGCGGAGCGCGCCGGCAGCCTGGGGGCGGCGGATGCTGAGGCTTTCGTCACCCACTTCGCGGAGCGGCTGATGAGCCGGCCGGGGCCGGCGCTGAAGCGGAGCACCTTGCAGGCGGTGGCGGCGGTGTCCGGGGAGGCGGCGAGCGCGTTGGCGCTGGGGCCGGACTTCAACCATGTGACGATCGATGTGACGGCGGCGGGGTTCCCCGGCATCGAGGCGATGGCGGCGGCGATGGCGGCGCAGGGGTTCCGGCTGCTGCCGGGGATCCAGGGGGCACCGGGGACCAAGCTGCGGCAGACGGCGACGCTGGCGGCGACGATGGATACGCCGGTGCGGGAGGCGGACGGCTCGGCCGGGATGGCGCAGACGGAGAAGCAGTTCGTGGAGATCATCGAGCGGGCGCAGGCGCACGATACGGACGGGGCGCCGCTGTGGGCGCAGGACGGGCGGCCGCTGGTGTTCCGCAATTTCCTGGCGGCGAATGCGGAGAAGATTTTTGATGCTGCTTCGACCAAGGTTGCCGGGGTGGATGGGGGGAGTTGCTGAGGTTTGGGACCTGGGCTTGGGGGCCAGGAGGAGCGCTGGGATTCGCTTTGCTCATCCCAGCCTACGGCGGCAGGTTGCCAGGGCGGTTCTGGCCCCTCGATACACCCGCTGCGCGGGCACTCGGGGCGAACGGAGGGAGGTGTAGCAGCAGGCAGGCACTCTCTCCGTGCCTTTCCTCTCAGGTCGCAGTGCGCTGTCGGATTCGCTTCGCTTGATCCGACCTACCATTGCCGAGCGTTGACCCTGACGGGCGAGAGTGAGCGGAGGATGGGCTTGTGTTGAAGTACTGGGCCCACGGTATAAAAAAATATTGCTCATGTGCCATTTCCTCAGCGACGGCTGAGGATTCGCGGCGTATCCTATTGTCAGGATTCGTCGCTGTTTTGCTCAGGCCCTCTCGATGCTTCGCGTGTTTCGTTCCTTCAACGGACTGTTGGTTCTGCTGGTCTCTTGCGCCGCGCTGGCGCAGCCTTCTTCCTCCCCGACGTCCGGACCGGCGGATACGCCTCCGGTGAGTGCGCCTGTCCAGGCCGCTCCGAGCGGCGGGGTGGCGCCGCCGTTGCAGGCTTGCGCGGTGAAGGCCTTCGACGAGTACGCGGTAGCGATGTCGGTGTGGGAGCGGCAGTGGGCGGAGGGGGTGATCAGCGTGCGGCCGGACTTCAATACGGCGGCGCTGGCCCGGGCCAATGCGCATAACTCGGCGCTGCAGCGGGACGGCTTCCGCATTCATTACCTGGCGGGGAACGCGCCGGAGACGTTGGACCTGGACGAGTCGATCGCGGCGATGCGGCTGTTCGACTGGACGCCGGAGCAGGAGCAGGCGCTGCGGCTGACGGAGCCGGATTACGCCAGCGTGGTGGATGCGGCGGACCGGGACCGGCTGGCGGCGGATGCGCAGGCCAAGTCGGAGGAGCTGGAGGCGTATTTCGAGGAAACCTTCACCAATAATGCCGGGGCGGTGTGGGCGAAGAAGCTGGGCGAGATATTGCGCCATGGCAATGCGGCGCTGGAGAAGTGCCACCAGCTGCACCCGGCGCCGCCGCCGAAGCCGGACGAGGGGCCGACGGTGGAGACGCCGCCGGTGAATGCTTCGCCGGAACTAGCGCCGCCGGCTGCTCCGGCGCCGGCTTCCGGGACTACTCCTAAGCCTTAGAGTTGGATGGAGGGGGCGGCGTTGGCCCCTCGATACACCCGCTTCGCGGGCACTCGGGGCGAACGGAGGTTGGTGTAGGGGATGGTTACCGATAGGCTCGGCACTCCGCTATCTCCTGTAAGGCTGAGGGGCGCACGCGCCTGTCCTTTTGCTCCTGGGGCACCCCATTTCCGATCCCGTTTCGGGCGGCCGTTGGCCGAGATACGCCTTGAGTTGGGTTGCGCATTCCTTTGGCCCCTGGATCCCGGCTTTTGCCGGGATGACGCCGGGGGTTTTGGGCGTGCTTTTCAGCTTCTTTTTAGGCGTATTCTGGAGGGGCTTGCGCGGTGTGCCGCGGAGCGGAAAAATTCTGGTGTTTCCCTGCGCAAAAGGACCTGCCGTGGGGGTCAGGTGCGGCGGCGTATGGTGGGGTGTCCGGAGGGGGGTTTACCGTTCGTCGGCTGACACATTCGGAAGCACATCTGGGGGTGCTTTTCCACTGCGGCGAGAATCTGAAAGAAGAGAGTTACTTAGCGGTTTTATGCACAGCTTTTGAAGGTGTCATGCACGTGTCACGCACACTTTTGGACACAGGATGTTGGGGTTGACCAGGCTCAAAACCACTATATATTGTTAGTCCAAGGCCTTGGATGGCCTCAATAAGCCGGGGAGAACCTAGAAGTTATGCAAACCCAAATTACAACCCCCTCGCCGACCCGCGCCCATACGCAGGAAACCAGCAGCGCCGAACTCACCGCCGCCGCTCCTGGCGCGATCAAAGTGATTCGCCGCAATGGCAAGCTGACCACGTTCGATCCGAGCAAGATCTCGATCGCGCTGACCAAGGCTTTTCTCGCGGTAGAGGGCGGCCAGGCGGCTGCCAGTTCGCGCGTGCGGACGACGGTTGAGTCGTTGACGGAGCAGGTGGTTCAGGCGCTGACGCGCCACCTTTCCGGCGGCGGCACGCTGCACATCGAGGATATTCAGGACCAGGTGGAACTGGCCCTGATGCGTGGCGGCGAGCATAAAGTCGCCCGCGACTACGTGCTGTACCGCGAGGAGCGTTCGAAGGAGCGCGCGGCGGATGCGGCGGCGAAGAAGGCTTCGGCTCCGGCCGGCAGCGTGCCCACGGGCAGCGCCATCCGGGTGACGCTGGACGACGGCCGCAGCATTCCACTGAACGAGGAGCGCCTGCGCCGGGTGACTGGCGAGGCTTGCGCCGGGCTCAGCGGTACCGACCCCGATGAGGTGATGGCGGCGGCGCTGCGCGACCTTTATGACGGCATTCCCGAGCATGAGCTGTCCCAGGCGCTGACGCTGGCGGCGCGCGCGCGGATCGAGAAGGAGCCGAACTACACCTACGCTTCGGCCCGGCTGCTGCTGGACGCGATGCGCCACGAGGCGCTGAAGTTCCTCGGCATGAGCGAGACGCGCCCGACCTTCGAGGACATGAAGGGGCTGTACGGCGACTATTTCCGCGAATTCATCCACCGCGCGGCGGAGCTGGAGCTGCTGGATCCGAAGCTGGCGCTGTATGACCTGGACCGGCTGGGCAAGGCGCTGCTGCCGGAGCGGGACGCGAAGTTCGACTACCTGGGTCTGCAGACGCTGTACGACCGCTACTTCATTCACAGCAACAAGAACCGCATCGAGCTGCCGCAGGCGTTTTTCATGCGCGTGGCGATGGGGCTGGCGATGAACGAGATCGACCGCGAAGGGCGGGCGATCGAGTTCTACACGCTGATGTCTTCGTTCGATTTCATGAGCAGCACGCCGACGCTGTTCAACTCGGGCACGCTGCGGCCGCAGCTTTCTTCCTGCTACCTGACGCAGGTGCCGGACGATCTGCACGGCATCTTCAACGCGATCCATGACAACGCGATGCTTTCCAAGTTTGCCGGCGGCCTGGGCAACGACTGGACGCCGGTGCGCGGCATGGGCGGCTACATCAAGGGCACCAACGGCAAGAGCAATGGCGTGGTCCCCTTCCTGAAAGTGGCCAACGACACCGCGGTGGCGGTGAACCAGGGCGGCAAGCGCAAGGGCGCGGTGTGCGGCTACCTGGAGACCTGGCACCGCGACATCGAGGAATTCCTCGAGCTGCGCAAGAACACGGGCGACGACCGCCGCCGCACGCATGACATGAACACGGCCAACTGGGTGCCGGATCTGTTCATGCAGCGGGTGATGGAAGACGGGCAGTGGACGCTGTTCTCGCCGGAAGAGACGCCGGACCTGCACGACCTGGTCGGCGAAGCCTTCACCGTGCGCTACAGCGAGTACGAGAAGCTGGCCGACGACGGGCGCATCAAGAACTTCAAGCGCATGCCGGCGCTGAACCTGTGGCGCAAGATGCTGAGCATGCTGTTCGAAACCGGGCATCCCTGGATCACCTTCAAGGATGCCTGCAACCTGCGCAGCCCGCAGCAGCATGTGGGCGTGGTGCACAGCTCGAACCTCTGCACCGAGATCACGCTGAACACCAAGGCCGGCCAGGAAATCGCGGTCTGCAACCTGGGCTCGGTGAACATCCCGGCGCACGTGGTCGACGGCAAGCTGGATCACGCCAAGCTGGAAAAGACCATCACCACGGCGATGCGCATGCTGGACAACGTGATCGAGTACAACTATTACTCGGTGGCGACGGCGCGCAACTCCAACCTGCGCCACCGCCCGGTGGGCCTGGGCGTGATGGGCTTCAACGACGCGCTGTACAAGCTGCGCCTGCCTTACGAGTCCGACGAGGCGATCCAGTTCGCGGACGAGAGCATGGAGGCGGTGAGCTATTACGCGATCAAGGCCAGCACGGACCTGGCGGAAGAGCGCGGCGCCTACAACAGCTTCAAGGGCTCGCTGTGGAGCCAGGGCATTCTGCCGATCGACTCGATCGAGATCCTGGCGAAGAACCGCGGTCAGTACCTGCAGCAGGATCGCAAGGCTTCGGGCAAGTTCGACTGGACCAGCCTGCGCGCACGCATCCAGCATGTGGGCATCCGCAACAGCAACACGATGGCGATTGCGCCGACGGCGACGATCGCCAACATCACCGGCGTTTCGCAGTCGATCGAGCCGACGTACCAGAACCTGTATGTGAAGTCGAACCTTTCGGGCGAGTTCACGGTGGTGAACGAGTACCTGGTCAACGACCTGAAGAAGCTGGGGCTGTGGGACGAGGTGATGGCCCATGACCTGAAGTATTTCGACGGCAGCGTGCAGCAGATCGACCGCGTGCCGGGCGAGCTGAAGGCGCTCTACAAGTGCGCCTTCGAAATCGACGCGAAGCGGCTGGTGGATGCCGGCAGCCGGCGCCAGAAGTGGATCGACCAGGCGCAGAGCCTGAACCTGTACATGGCGCAGCCTTCGGGCAAGAAGCTGGACGAGCTGTACAAGCACGCCTGGCTCTCCGGCCTGAAGACGACGTATTACCTGCGCACCATGGGCGCGACGCATGCCGAGAAGACGACCATCAGCGACACCCGCCTGAACAAGGTGGCTGGCGGTGAAGGCGGTGGCGTGGCGGCCCAGCACGGCAAGTCCGGCCCGATCACGGCGCGCCCGGTGCAGCCGGCGGCCGCGGCGACGGACGTGGGCAGCGCGAAGGTGTGCTCGATCCTGGATCCGGAATGCGAGGCTTGCCAGTAGCGCCAATGTCGGGAATTTCGTAACCAGCCGCTATTTAAGAGAATCAAGGAGCCAACGCAACAGCAGGAGCAAACGGATTTTCTCGTTCGATTCGGTTGCACCGATCAATCGGGAAAATATCGTTGTGTCCTACTGGTTCGCATCTTCAAATCTGACGATAGTGGAATTGATTGGGCTGTCCTGATGGATGATCAGAGCGGCCCTTTCTTTTGGCCGAACGTATAGTTGCCGTCGCCACGCTTGCACTGGAGCGGCGCGTTCCTGATCGTCGATCAAACGCAAGATATCGCCGTCTCCCAAAGAAAACCCCGCCGGCTATCAACCGACGGGGTTCGATTTGCAGACTTGAGACTTACTTCGGCGCGTCAGCGGCCGGAGCGTCGCCCGCTGCCGGTGCGGCAGCATCGGGAGCGGGGGCCGCCGGGCTGTCCGCGGGTGGCGGTGCCGTTGCGTCCGCAGCCGGAGCAGTTGCATCGGCGGCGGGGGCTGCTTCTGGAGCTGGGGTCGGGGCCGCAGGCGCGGCTTCAGTGCTGGCCGGGGTGGCGCTTTCGCTGGTGACGCCGCCATTGGAGTCCGTCACCTTCAACTCGACGCGACGGTTCAGCTCACGGCCTTCGTCGGTGTTGTTGTCGGCGATCGGCATGGTTTTGCCGAAGCCCTTGGAGCTCATGCGGTCCGCTTCGACGCCGCGGCCGACCAGGTACTGCCTGACCGAGGCGGCGCGACGCTGAGACAGCTTCAGGTTGTACGGCCCGGAACCCTTGCCGTCGGTGTGGCCGTCGATCTCGACCTTGATGTCTTTGCGCGCCAGCAGCGCGTCGGCCACCTGATCGAGCAGGGTCTTGGCGTTGACCGTCAGCGTGGCCTTGTTGAACTCAAAGTTGACGCCATGCAGCACGATGACGTCACCGGTCTTGCAGCCCTCCAGGCTGATTGGCTGGCCCGGGGCGGGCGGCTGGCAGGGGGGAGGAGGAGGTGCGGGTGCTTCCGTCGGCGGCGGCGGTGCCTCGACCGGAACCACGGCGACCGGTTCTGCCGGTGGGGGGGCCGCAGGCATCGGCTTGCTGCCGATGGGAATGAACAAGCCCAGGTTGAACAAGGGCTCGCCCTGTTGCGTCGCTTCCTTGTGATACAGCGCTTCGATGCGCAAGCCAATGCCGTAGTCGGTAATCGGAGCATCGAACCCCAGGCCGCCGTCGTAGACGAGCCGGTCACCGCCCATCGCGTCGCCGTGGAGGAACAGGCCGTGGTTTGTGGGCAGCAAGTAGAGATTCGCGCCGCCGCCGCCGCTTGCCAGATGCCGGCCGGGGCTTGTGGTCGTATCGGTCGGACAACCCTGCAGACCCAGAAGACCGCAGCCGCTGCTGCTGCCGGGCGTGTTGGTGGTCCGACCCTTGTAGTCCAGATAGCTGCCGAGCAGCTCGACGCCAAGATGCGGAATCAGGGATTTGCCGGCAGCCAGGGTGCCGCCGTAGCCGTTGTAGGTTTCGCGCTCCCCACGAACCAGTGCGAAGGAGCCCATTGGGGCAACGTAGAACCGGTCATCGAAAATATCGTTGTCCGCTTTCGCGGACACGCTGAATGCCGATGCGAGAACCAAGGGAATCAAGCAATAGCCAATCCTGTTCATTAAGGCACCTATCCTTTTTCATACATTGTCAAAAACCTCCGAGCGCGCCGCCGGCATCAACCTTGCTAATGAACCGGGAGCGTCTTTTTTTACTGCCACCGCATTACTGAATTTGTCGTTCGATCCTCGTTCAAGCTTCGCTGACGGATACGTTGATTACGCCGCCTGATTTCAGGCGGGCAATGGGACCAGCAGGATTTGCCGCAACCGGTCACGCCGCGCAGCATCAAGACCTGCGCAGGATTGCAAGTACCGATCCGCTGTGCCGAAACCGGACTCGATCTCTTCGAACGCGCCGGCCAGATAGCTCCGGTCCGCGCAGGTCACCGCCTGCAATGCTTCCGGACCAAGCGCAAATCCCAGCATTCTTTGCAGCAGGGCCGAAATCTTCGAGTCCTGTCGAATTTGGTCGTAATGCTTATTCGATTCCAGGTAATCGGCGAAAACATCCGCATCGGCAATACCCAGGGCCTTGAGAAGCATCGCCACAATGAACCCGGTCCGGTCCTTGCCGGCGGTGCAGTGGATCAGCACCGGCCGGGCATCGTCGCTTTCCACAAGCTCGACGAACAGGCGGGTCAGCACTGGAGCACAGCTGAGCGGCATGCTCCGATAAATGCCGCGCATGAGACGCTCCGCCCCTTCCCGATCCGGATGCTCCGCCAGCCAGTCCGCCAACTCCCGATCCAGAACCCGGATATCGGTCGCGACTTCCAGCGCCAGGATTCTCGGCGCACGGTCTTCGGGCCAGCGGCTTGGATTATCCATACGCTCACCGCGGCTTCTGAGATCGAGACAAAGCCGGACTCCGAGCGCGCCAAGCGTAGCCATGTCGTCCGCATTGAGCCCATCCAGCGCGCCGGAACGATAGATCAGGCCCGTGCGCAGCACGCGCCCGTCCGCGGCCGGCAAGCCGCCGACATTGCGGAAATTCGGCGCGGTCTTGAGCATGCGCCCGGCCGCATTGAACGGAGCTTCCGTGTCCGTATTGCCGATGCTGGTTTGTTCGCCTGGCATGGATCCGCGCTCAGGACACTCGGGACTTGAGCCACGCGGTCATGTCGCCGATGACCTGTGCGCGGGCATCCGGAAGCTCATTGAAGATTTCGTGGTACAAGCCGTCGTAGACATTCAAGGTCTTGTCCTGGGAGCTGACACGGTTCATCACCATGCGGCTTCCCGCCACCCCAGCAAGCTTGTCTTCACCGCCGTGCATGACCAGCAGGGGCAGCTGGATTACCGGCAGCAGGGCCGGGAGCACTTCGACGAATTTCACGATCTCGCCCAGTGTTCTTGCCGGCACTTTGCCGTGCGCGTTGAGGGGGTCGCGCTCGTAGGCCGCGACCATTTCCGGATCCCGGCTGACCAGCCTGGGGTCGATGGGAAACAAGCCGAGTTTCGGCGCGATCAGGGAAAGCACCTTGCTGATCGGCCCGATCAACGGCGGCGCACCATCCAGGGCTACTGCAGGGCCGGATAACAGGAGACCCGAAAGGCGCTCGCCGAATTTGATCGTGTAACTCAGGGAAAGCGCACCGCCCATGCTGTGTCCGAGCAGGAAGATCGGCCTTTTCTTAGCCCGCGGCCTCTGTTCCTCTTCGACGATATCGACGATGGCATTGATGTCGTCCACCGCGTTAGAGAACCTATCGACGAAGGCGCGGGGACCACCGGAATTGCCGTGACCGCGATGGTCCATCGCGTAAACGGCGTATCCGGAGTCCACCAAGGACTTGGCGACGTGCTCGTAGCGTCCGCTGTGCTCGCCAAGTCCGTGGGCGATGACGACGACGGCCTGGATTTTCTCGGGAATCCACTGCTGCCAGTAGATGCGCGTCTTATTCCTGCCCTCGAAGCAACCCTGGGTATGCTTCATTTGGCTTTTCTCTTTGCGCGCGTCGCGGTCGCGGGTTTGCCCAAGGCCAGCACTTCATCCAGGCCTTTGCGGAAGCATTGCATCAGGAGCTCAGGCTCGGTAACCGCCGCCCGGTCGCTGTTGATGCCGATGCAGCAGCGGCCGTTGTGGGAAATCATAGCGATCATCATGCCGCAGCCGGGAACCGGGGCGAACGGCCAGAAATGCGTGATTTCGGCACCGGCCATATAGACCGGATACGGAATGCCGGGAATGTTGCTGATCTGCGCGTCCTGCGCGGTGGTGAAATCGGCAGTCATGGCGGTGACCGCGGCAATTGGCAGGCGTGTCACCACGGGCATCAGGCGAATCATGATGTCCAGCGCTGGTTCGGCACGCGTCTCGCGGACGAAGCGCTGGATGTCGCGCATGCGCGCGACCGGGTCTGTTTCGCTCACCGGAGCCGCATATTGCGATCCGGCGAACTTGTTGCCGCCCATCGCGTCGTTCTCCGTACGAAGGCTGATCGGAAAGCCGATCGGCATGCGTTCGATGGGCACGCCCATTTCCTCGTGGTAGCGACGGAAGCCGCCGATCAGGCCGGCCAGGAAGGCATCGTTCACCGTGGCTTCGGCGGCTTTGGCGGACGCCTTGAGATCGATCAGCGGGATTTCAATGGCGTCGAACCGCCAGGACAAGCTGCGGCGCTTGAACAGACCCGATCCCGCGACCGGCTTGATGCCGAGCACCCGCTTGGCGGATGTGAGGTAGTTCTTCCCTCTTTCGAATGCCGCGGGATTGCGTACCCAGTCGCGCAACGAGCCCGCCAGTGACGAAACGGCACCGGCGGCTTCCGTCGGCAGTGCCAGCAGGCTGTTGCGTACCTGCTGGGTCGCCAGTTCCGACGGCGTCAATGACCGGGCGCGGTTGATCAGGGAACGCGGGTTCGTTCGGGCGCTGCCATCCGGCGTCCTTTGCAGTACGCGGGCCAGCAACTGGATGATGCCTAGACCATCGGAGGTCGCGTGGTGAAGTTTGAGGATGTAAGCCGCGCGGCCGCCTTCAAGGCCTTCCACCAGGGTCGCTTCCCAGGGTGGCCGCGCCTTGTCGAACGGGGTCATGGCGAGGGTTTGCGCGAGATCGTAAAGCTGGCGCTCGCTACCGGGCTCGGGCAGCGAGACCCGGCGCAGGTGGTAATCCAGGTGGAAATCGGGATCCTCGACCCAGGTCGGATTGCCGACGCCGAAGGCGGGAACCACCACCCGCTGACGGAAGCGCGGGACGGCGGCCACCACCCAGCGATGCCCGGCCATCAGGCGCTCCCACTCGGGGGCGTGACTCAGCATCAGCACCGAGGTGGTGGTCGAACGCAGGCGCGGATCGACTTCCGCACGCCACATCACCGCCTCGAAGGCGCTCATCTCGGCCGCACCGCCCCACTGATGCAGTTCCGCCAGGATCGCTTCGTCCATCACTTCTGCCTTGCCCATCTGTTTTCTCATGGTATGTGTCTGCAAAGTACTAACCGGAATCCTGCTCGGCGCCAGCAGCCAGGCGTCTCAGCCCGCGGAACGCCTGTAGGGCGCCATGCTCTCCCTTGACCACCGCCGCGACCTCCGAAGCGATCGGCATCGCCACGCCGTAACGCACGGCGAGTTCCATCGCGACACCGCTGGTCTTGATCCCTTCCGCCACCATGTTCATGGTTGCGACTATTTCCTCGGTGGTCTTGCCCAGGGCGTATTGCTCACCGACCTGGCGGTTGCGCGACAGCGGGCTCATGCAGGTGGTGAGCAGATCGCCCAAGCCGGTAAGGCCGGCGAAGGTGTCAGTGCGGCCGCCCAAGGCGACGCCAAGACGGGTGATCTCGGCCAATCCGCGGGTGATCACCATGGCGCGCGTGTTCTCGCCCACGCTCAGGCCCTGCGCCATGCCCGCGGAAATTGCGATCACATTCTTCAAGGGACCGCCGAGTTCGCAGCCGATCACGTCGTTATTGGTGTAGAGGCGGAACACGCTGCTGGTGAACAGCGGACGCAGGGCGCAGGCGATCTGTTCGTCGGGCATGGCGATGACCGCGGCGGCGGCCAGGCCTTGCAGCACTTCCCGCGCGATATTGGGGCCTGCGAGCAAGCCTGCCGGGTGGCCGGGCAACTCCTCATGAATGACTTCCGTCATGCGCCGATGCGTGCCCTGCTCGAGCCCCTTGGCCAGGCTGATCACTGGTATCCACGGGCGAATCTGCAGCGACACACTGCGCAGGGTCTGGCGGAAGCTGTGCGAGGGAACGCCGATGACCAGCACATCGCAGTCGCGCACCGCCTCTTCGAGGTCGGCGGTGGCGCGCAGCATGGGATGCAGCGGCAGCCCCTTCAGGTAGCGCTCGTTACGATGTTCGCGGTTGATCTCGTCGACCGTCTCGGCGCGGCGCGCCCAGATGCGGGTTTCCGCATTGCGCGCGGTCAGCGAGGCGACGGTGGTACCCCAGGAGCCGGCGCCAAGCACGGCGACCCGCTTCGGGCGGCTCATGGATTGCTCCTTGCGGCCCGTTCCGGAAGGCGGCACAGCTCCTGCCGCGGCGCGCTCACGCCGCGCCCTCCGGCCATTGCTCGAGCGTATCCACGAACATCTGGCGGACGTCTTCGACACGGGCGTCAATGTCTTTCGCCCTCCAGCCCCGCACCGAGATCGCCGGCAGAACGACCACTTCGATGCGGCCCGAACGCATGGTCTGATCATTGCGGCCCATGATCTCGCCGGCATTGCGGATGACCACGGGAACCACCGGAACACCGGCCTGCATCGCCATGTGAAAGGCACCCTTCTTGAATTTGCCCACCCGCGGAGTCCAGGAGCGCGTGCCTTCCGGCGCCATGACGATGCTCAGGCCGCGCTTGAGCAAGTCGACGGCCGGCTTGAGGGCGTCGATGGCGCGGGTGGTGTTGGAACGGTCGAGAAAAGCCATCTCGGCCATTTTCATGAAGGTGCCGAAGCCCGGCACGTTGGCGGCTTCCTTCTTGGCCACGCCGGAGAAGCCACGCCGCACCAGGTACATCATCAGGAACATGTCGAACTTGCTCTGATGGTTGATGATGAAGACGCAGGGACGGTGCGCCCACAGGTGCTCTTCACCGACTACATGCACCTCAACCCCAAGTACCGCCAGAGCGGCTTCGCTGGAAACAGCGGTGACGAAATCCACGGCGCGCCGATTGTTACCCGTCGCCCGCGCGTAACCCAGGCCGGCCAGGAAAGTCGTGCCCATAGCGGCGTAGGCACCCACCGTCCGCGCCATGGACTTCGCTGGCCCGCGATTGCGCCGTTCGAATGTCAGGATCGGCCAGTTTTCTTTGGTAGCGAGTTCGGACAGGATGGGCTTGGGCTGCACGGCCGCCGGTTTACCCAACGATTGCAGGAAGGGAATGTCCTCATTGCCGTTGGCGTAGCCAAAGCTCTGCTCGAGACTGATGCCGTGGGCGGCCGCGAACTTTGCCACTGCCTGCGCCTTGCCGCTTCCCCAGGGCGGCTTCCCTTCGATGCCGCCGGTCAGACGGCCCTCCCGCACTTTTGGCTGCGTGCAGACAATGTGCTCGATGCCGTATTCCTCGGCCAGCGGTTCGATCTGGTATGGAGTGGCCGAGGAGGCGATGACCACCGTATGTCCCTTGCGCTGATGCGCGCGGACCAGCTTCCAAGTCTCCGGAAACAGAGTGGTACCGATGCGCTCAGAGAACAGACGGCGCCACAGAGCGCGCATCTCGGATTCGCTGCGCCCGACCCACTCGAGCACACCCTTGCCGATCACTTCGCCGAATTCCGCCTCGCTCAGATCGCCCTTGCGCGCCATGCGGATCACGTCGAGGATCTCGCGGCGGGCCATGTCCCGGCGCTGCAGGCGGTCCATGAAGTAGGCGCCGGCGGAAAACCCGTCGATGAGCGTGCCGTCATAGTCGAAGAAGGCGCCGATACCGGAGCCTTCGGCACTCGCCTCGATACGATCCAGGGCTTCCTGCAGGGTACTCATGCGGCGAGCCTCCCGGCCGCGTCACGCCGCGCCTGATCCAGGGTGTCGATGGCATCCACCGCAAGCACCGCGGCCTGAAATTCGTCCGCGAGTTCCCGGCGCCGTTTCGACAGTTCCTCGTCCCCCGCTTCAAGCAAGCCGCGGTTGACCGCAAGGGACAGGGCATTGCCAAAGATCTCGCGCGAGACACACTCCGGATTACGCAGGCGTTGCTGCAACACATACTGCTTGCCCACCGCCACGCACTCCTCGGTCAGGATTTTCTTGTCGACCTTACGGTCCACGGGACGCTCCGCCAGCCGATCGGCGACGATAAAGTAGGCTTCGAGGAAGGAGCGGAGCACGCGGTGGGCGATCAGGAATGGAGACTTGGTCAACAGGGCCTTACGGTCTTCCGCGTTGCCCACGTGCTGGCGGAACTGGCGGTCCAACAGGCGCGATTCCTCCTTCAATTCTTCGCTGAAGGTGGCCTTGTCGCTGAAGAAGAATTCGAACTTGAGCAGGTCGCGCAGGGCGAACGCGGAATTCCAGGCACGCTCCATCGGATCGGTCCCATCGTCGGCGGCCGAACCGAGCAGCGCCATTTCCAGGATCGCGCGGTTGACGAACCAGTGGATGGCGCTGTTGCGGTAGAACGCCGCAACGGAGTGCTGGCCAGGCTCGATGGTGAAGACCGCTTCCCGACCGCCGGAATAGCGGCTGACGACGCCGCTCTTCTCCAGGGTCCGCAGCGTCTCGTCCACGCCCGCCTTCTGGTGCAGCGCATCAAGCTGTGATCGCGGCAGGCCACGAGCGCTGGCATAGTCGAGCAGGGGCTTCAGCGTTTCAGCCACCTCATCGAGGGTCAGCGCACGGTCGCGCACACCGAGCAGCGCCAGGGTGACGAGGGCCGGCGCGGTGACCGGCGTGACCCGGTTGATGCGCTGGAATACCTCGAAGGCGATCTTGGCTACGGTCCATTTGCCGGAGCCTTCGCCGTCCGCCCGCGCCAGCGATTCGCGCAGCGATAGGGGCTCGCCGAAGCGAACGTAAGCGTTGCCGATCCACTTCTGCTGCATCCGCGCATAACCGGCCAGCCACGCCAGGCCTTCCTTGGCCTTGGCCACGCCGGCTTCCTCGGCGGCCATATTGGTGACTTCGTGCATTTGGTCGTAAGTGGTGGAGACCGGCACCAGCAGCATGTCGTCGGCGCCACCGGTTTCGACTGCGGCGGCCAGGTAGTTGAGCAAGCCGTAGCGTGGCGGGCGCAATTTTCCGGTGCGGGAACGGCCACCCTCCATGTACCACTCGAGGTTGAGGCGGCGGGCGGCGAGCCAGGCCAGGTATTCGCGGATCACCAGCTTGTAGATCTCGTCGTCCTGGAAGCTGCGCCGGATCAGGATGCCGCCGGCGCGGCGGATGATCGTGCCAAGGGGCCAGAAGCCCAGGTTGTTGCCGCCCAGAATGTAGTTGCGCTTCATGCCGTGACCACGCAGCAGGCGCGACAGAATGAAGGCATCGGCATAGGAACGGTGCGTTGGCAGGTAGACCAGGGCATGCGTTTCGTTGAGCGCCTTCAGGCGGGCCAGGCTTTCCTCATCGGCGTTCACCGTCCACGCCCGTGTGTGCATCGGCCCGAGTCCGAAATCGAAGGCCAGCGCGAACGCCGGGCTCTGCACGGTGACGATCTGCTCGAGGATGCCCAGCGCTTCGCGGGCCACGTTGGGCGCGGGCTTGCCCAACAGGACCGCCAGCTTTTCCACTTGCTCGGCGAATCGCGGACTGTTCGCGACCTTGCGCGCCATCTGCTTGCGCCGGATCAGCGTTGCCGCCAGGACCGGATTGAGCTCGAGCAGGTTCATGCCGCCATCCCGGCCCCGGCCGGCGACTCGAATTGCGGCGCGCAGCTGATCTGCAGGATCTGTTCCGCGACCTGTTGCGGGTTGTCGTACATCGGCACATGCCCCGCGCCGCTCACCATGGTGCTGCCGGCGCCGGAAATGCGCGCCAGCATCGGCTGGCCGTAGCGGTCGAACGGGATGACGGCATCACGTTCGGACCAGGCAATGCGGATGGGGACTTTCGCCTCCATCGGCGCGATGGGCCCATGCAGTCCCATGGCCCGCAGCAGCCCCGGCAGCAGCCGCGTGTTGGCCAGGGCGCGCAACGAGTCGCGGAATTCCGATGTGGGCACGCGGTCAGCGTGCTCCATGGTCGACCTGCCCAGAAACCGGCGCAATCCGGCGAAACCGAGAAAGGGACCGAGCAGGAACAGGATCAGCGGCATCAACGCGTAGATGATCCGGAACGGCCGCGCCACCGCGCGGTAATCGGCCGCCGTGGTCCAGCCCCCCGCGGGGGAAAGCGCGACTACCGAAAGGGCGAAGCCGCGGCGCGCGAGTTCGAGCGAGAGCCAGCCTCCGAGGGAGTTTCCCGCGACGTGGGCCTGGCGGATGCCGCGTGCCTGGAGCAGTGCGATCAGCTGCTCCGCGATACCGGCGACGGTGGCGTCGCCTTCAGCGGCGTAGTCAGGGCCGCCCTGGTGCCCCGGCAGGGTCAGCGCGATGACGCGGTGCCGGCTTTCGAGCAGCTTCAGCACCGGCTTCCAGATGTGCCAGGTACCGCAGAGTCCGTGGAGCAGCAGCAAGACCGGCGCGGAGCCGCCGCTGTCGTAGCAGGCCGCATCGGCCGGCTCGGCTCGCATTGCTGAGTCGGACATCTGAACCCCCTCCGCGATTGAGCGCTTTTTGTCCGCAACGGCCTGGAATCGCTCCGTGCGCTTTCACGGGCGGCCACTCTATAAGACGGCCCTTGCTTGGGGTAACCGATATGTTAGTATGGACCCATACTATATGACATTGCAATCAGCACCCCCTCGGATCGGAGAAAAGTTCTTGCGCGGATTGAAAGATAAAGTCGCCCTGGTAACGGGCGCCGGTAGCGGCATCGGCCTGGCTATCGCCGAGCGGCTGGCCACCGAAGGCATGATCGTCGGCGTGCTGGATATCAACGCCGAAGCCGGGGCCAAGGCCGTGGCAAGCATCAAGGCGGTCGGCGGGCGGGCCGATTTCGAAAGCTGCGACATCACCAATTACGAAGCGGTGAAGACGGCGGTCGCCGCCATCGAAGGCCGCATCGGCCCGACCTGGGCGCTGGTCAACAACGCCGGCTGGGACAAGCCCATTCCCTTCCTCAAGACCACGCCGGATTTTTGGCAGAAGGTCGTGAACATCAATTACATGGGCCCGCTGCACATGACCCATGCCGTGGTGCCGGGCATGGTCGCCCGCAATGGCGGCCGCGTCATTTTCATCGCCTCGGATGCCGGCCGCGTCGGCTCTTCCGGCGAAGTGGTCTATTCCGGCTGCAAGGGCGCGACCATCGCTTTCGCCAAGGCGCTGGCGCGCGAAGTGTCGCGCAAGAACGTGCTGCTCAACTCGATCTGCCCTGGCCCCACCAACACGCCGGCAATGGACGCCTTCACCGGCACCGGCGAGGAAGGCCAGAAGATCCGCGATGCGCTGGTGCGCAGCGTGCCGCTCGGCCGTATCGGCGAATCATCGGACTACCCCGGCCTGGTGGCCTTCCTGGCCAGCGAAGATGCTTCGTTCATGACCGGCCAGACCATCAGTGTCTCGGGCGGCCTGTCGATGCATGGGTAAGACGCCGGCCATTGCGGCCGGTGTAGGTGGCGGTATTCAAGTCGTACGATCAGAAGTTCAAGTCATGGAGGAGTGTCTATGAAGCTTAAATTCGCGATTGGTGTTGCACTGTTGATGGGGATCTCGGCTGCTGCCGAGGCCGCTCCGGCGGCAAAGGCTCAGGGAATCAGCCTTGGCGTAGTGCTGACTCCGGTGTTCAAGCTGGTGGATTCCACGGGAGTGCTGCTGAATCCGGTGCTGCAGCCGGTGCTCTCCATCACGGGGCCGGTGGTCGCTAAAGTCGTTCCGCAATTACATCCGGTATTTGTCCTGATTGGAAAGATCACCGGAGAGCACCCGGGAGCACTGGGCGCGATGGCGCCCCTGCCCGGCCTGCCGAACTAGTCCCGGACAGTAGTTCGAACATACGCGGGCCCGCCGGGATTGCTCTCGGTGGGCCTGCGGGCTTTTCGGCGGCGGATCAATGCGGCATCCGCCTCGTCTCAGGCGCCTTCAAGCCCCACGATGCTGATGCCGCAAACGCCGTTGTAAGGCACGCCGCCCAGATTGTGCGACAGTCCGAGTTTCGGATTCTTCAATTGGCGCAGGCCGGCACGGCCGGTGAGTTGCAGGTAGTGCTCGTACACCATGCGCAATCCCGAGGCACCGATCGGATGGCCGAAGCATTTGAGGCCGCCGTCGATCTGACAGGGGATTTTGCCGTCGGCGTCGAAGACGCCATCCATGACATCGCGCCAAGCGTGGCCTTCT
Organism: Nevskia sp.; assembly: GCA_028291705.1. GTDB lineage: Bacteria > Pseudomonadota > Gammaproteobacteria > Nevskiales > Nevskiaceae > Nevskia. Next base: position 2,789 of record JAQGNS010000109.1, on the reverse strand, counting down.
TCCGACACACCGATGTCTTCCATCGTCACCAGCTCCGTAATGGAAAAGCAGTCATGGACCTCCAGCGTCGACAGCTGCTGGCGCGGATTGGTGATGCCGGCTTCCTTGTATGCGGCCCGGGCGGCGTTGCGGGTGTTCTGGACGTACGAGCCATCCCACTCGTTGGTGCCCTGCTCGCGACCGGAACTGGCCGACAGCTGCAGCGCCTTCACTGTCACCAGATCCCTCTTGCCCAGGGCGCGGGCGATGGCCGGCGTGGTGACGATGGCGCAGGCGGCACCGTCGCTGACGCCGCAGCAATCGAATACACCCAGCGGCTCGGCGATGATCGGCGCGGCCAGAATGATCTCCATCTCCACGGCCTTGCGCAGGTGCGCCTTGGGATTCTTGGCGCCGTTCTGGTGGCTCTTCCAGGAGACACGGCCGATGGCCCGCTTGAGGTCTTCCTTGCTGATGCGGTACTTGGCGCGATAGCCGGCGGCCAGTTGCGCGAAGCCCGCCGGCGCGGAGCCGTAGGGCATCCACAGATCGTTGAACGTGCCCTTGCTGTTCACCGGCAGGCCGCCGTAGCCGGTGTCCTTTAATTTTTCGGCACCGATGGCCAGGGCGATATCCACCGCACCGGAAGCCACGGCGTAGACCGCGCCGCGCAGGGCCTCGGTGCCGGTGGCGCACATGTTTTCCACGCGCGTGACGGGGATGCCTTCCAGCCGCAGGGCCGTGGACAGGGGGATGGCGGAATTGCCCACGTTGACACGATCCAGGGCGGAGCCGTACCAGGCGGCGCCGATCTGGCCATGCTCGATCCCGGCATCCGCCAGGGCCTCGACGAAGGCTTCGTTCAGCAGCTGCTCGGTGCCGCAATCCCAACGCTCGCCGAAACGCGAGCAACCCATGCCGAGGATTGCGACCTTGTCCTTGATGCCAGTAGCCATTCGATTCTCCAGTTTTAGTCGCGCATCAAGCCGTCGGCGCTGCTTTCCAGAAGTAGCGGTCCCAGCCGCGCAGGCGGTCCCGCTCCTTCATGCGGAAGGTCATGGCCAAAGGTGTTCCCACATCGATGCCGCCCGGCCCCACGTCCACGATCTCCATCAGCACGCGCGCGCCGGATTCGAACTGGACCAGGCCCATGTACAGGGGCGGGGCGGGCGAATACTGCAGCCAGTCCGCGGTATAGGTGGCGATCTTGGCCGGCTCGTCGGCCAGCGATTGCGGCGTCTGCGTATCCGGCTTGCCACATTTGACGCAGGTCGGCAGCCGCGGGAACTGCACCGTGCCGCAGGCGCTGCACAGCCCACCGACGAAGCCGAAGATCTGGTCGGAGGAACGATAGAGCTGGGTCAGCGCGGTCTTGTGATCGGTCTCGGCACGCATGCCCCAGTCGAGATCGACATGGCCGTCGTTGGAAAGCAGCTTGAGATAGGCGGTTTCCTCGATGCGCGCGGCGATGGAGCCGGCCAGGCCGCGGCGCCCGCTTGCGGGCGGAGCGCGCAACATTTCGAAGGCGACGACTTCGCAGCCCTGGGCGAAGGAGGCTACGACGATGATGTCGCCGGGCTGGGCCCGCTCCAGTGCGCCGATCAGCAGCAATAGCGGCTGCGCCGTGCCTGTGTCTCCCACCTGCGGCTGCAGGTCCGGCACCACGCATTCCGGGCGCAGCTTGAGGGCCTTGGCAACGGCCACATCGCCTTTGAGGGGGCCGCCGGACATGCCGAAATGCGCTACCCGCTCGGGGGCTAGATCCAGGCGCTTGAGCAAGCGCCCGACCGCCTGCGGCACGATCTTGGCGATGCCTTCGTCACGGACCCAGCGTTCTTCCCAGGCGTAGTCGAAATCCTGGCCGGCCTTACGGAAGTGATCGAAGAACGGCACCGACACGGTTTCGGAGCCCAGGAAGCGGGCGATGACGTCGTCGCCGGTGCCGACGGTCACCGCGCCGGCGCCGCAGCCGTACTGCATTTCCTGCAAGCTGCCGGGCTTGGCCAGGCGCTTTTCGGAGGCGATGACCATGCGATCGCCCGCGCCCGAGATGCGGCAGGCGTCGATCAGCGCGGACAGGCCGGCGCGGGTGGAGCCGCCGGCGTCCGCGTTGGAGGCCTGCGAGGACAACTGGAGCGCGGCCCCGACCAGGACCGCATTGTTCAGATCGGCATAAGGCGCGGTGGTGCTGGCCAGGGTAAGGCCGCCCAGGGCTGCGGGGCTCGATCCACGCAGGCAATCCCGGCCGGCTTCGACGGCCATGGTGATCACGTCCTCGTCCCAGCCGCACATCGAACGCTCGCCCTTGGCCTGCCCTTTCAGGCCCGGAAACGCCCAGGCATGCGCCGCAGCAATGGCAGCCCGCTGCAAACGACGGCGCGGGATGAAGGCGCCAAAGGACCGGATACCGGAAACGGATTGCATGATGGAGCCACTCCTCGACGGGTTGAGGCCACCCCTCGGGCGGCGCCATTCCATCGCTTGAGACGGATCGACACGACGTCCGAAGCCCTGTGGCTCGAATTATCGTATGGTACCATATCTTATGCATGGCTCCCGTCGATCCCGCCGGGCCGGAAAATCCTGCATCACCTGGGGAACCCCTTGATCCGATCCATCCTGTTCGTTCCCGCCGACAGCGAGAAAAAGTTGGCGAAGGCCGCGGGTATCGGCGCCGATGCGCTGGTCATTGACCTCGAAGACGCGGTGCTGCCGGAACGCAAACCCCTGGCGCGGCAGATGATGGCCGCCTGGCTGCAGACGCAGGCGGATCACACAAAGTATTGGGTGCGGGTCAATGACCTGTCTTC